>CAZBGP010000006.1:35220-40816 GCA_964491495.1 uncultured Lutibacter sp.
CTGTTATATTACGAATAGTAGTATTAGGATTGTCATCATAATTATACATATTATCTTCTCCAAATACTTTTAAGGCTTTTTCTCTGTTATTTACAAAATCATCGTAAAGGTTTTCTGAAACTTCCCAATCCAAACAACCTTCGTTGTCTGCAAAATTTATAAGTTCATAAAAAGGTTTTGTTTTATCTCCGTCTATTTCTGTCCAAGTTTTGGGTATTCCAACAACATCACACAAGTTATCTCTAAAGAATCTATGAGAACCATAACCAGTCGAATGTGAACCAACGCTTTTGCCAACGTAAAATTGACCATATTCAAGGTTTTTAACTCTGTCTTTCCAACAGTCGCTAATTACAAACGCTTCAAAATCGTAAGCATCTTCTTTAATTTTTTTCTCAGATGCTTTTTTAATCTTTTGGTAAACTGTAATATCTAATCCCATAATTTTAATTGTTTTTAATATTAATATTTATTTTAAATTGTTTAATTCTATTTTGGCTAAAAAGCCAATTTGCCAACGCCTTTTTTTAAAAGCTAATCATATACAAATTAGTTATAATTTATTTTTCAGGATCCTTCAATCTTACTACGAAAGAATTAAATCCACTGGCGATAAAAGTTTTTTCACTGATTGATAAACAATTTATTTTAAACTCATCATTTTGCATAAGTATATTGCCTTGCATCGCTTTTGTGTAACTTTCTTTAATTTTAGTTACTCCACTGCCATCTCTTTTTATTTGGCTAATAAATTCCAATTCGCTTGCTTTTTTTTTCATAATTAAAAGAGTAACATTTGAGAGCCTATTGGTTGTGTGATTTCTATTATTTCAGATAATGGAATTCCGCAGTGTCCTTCATTTACTAAAACCAAACATTTTGTTTCGTGTCTTCCTGAAGGATCTATAATAAAATCCAATATTTTTGATTTTATAATTATCATTGAATGTGTTCCTGAATTATCCCAGTTGTCAAATTCAAAAGAAATATAACTGCCTATAGTAAGCTCTTTTACATCAGTTATAATTATTTTCTTAACATGTGTATGCATCACTACTTATTTTTATGAGGATTAATAACATCGGTAATGCGAAGTCCTAAAATGCAATAGCCTTTTTCCAATCCAAATTCACCGCCTAAAAAAACATAGGTTACATAGCACAGTATTTTTTTACCGGTATATTCGGTACCGTTCCATTCTTGCTTTATCAGTTTGTCGCCCAGTTTAAAGTCCCGGTCGTTTTTGCGGATGGTAAATGTTTTTTTCCCGGAAGCTGTAGCCGCATAATGCTCTGGAAGTATTTTTAAAGTGTGTTCCATTATTTTTGTTTTATTAATTCTGGGTTTTGATAAATGTTTCCAATGATGGTATAATGACCAACTACATTAAACAGTAACTCCTGCCAAATAATTTCACTTTGTAATCTTAAAATAAAACCACAATGATACCATTCGATAGTTCCTTTACCCATATTTGGCAGCGTTAGAATATCACCTTCATAAATCTCTTCACCGTTTTTATCTTGCAGGCCTGTAAATTGCATTGGAATTACAATATTTTCATCTAATGAAAGATAATAGTGTAAGTGTTCAGTATTGATGTTTTCCCAAGGAATGATTTCTTTATCTCTAACATCCCAAAATCTAAATTTTATTGTTCTCATTTTTCTTCTATAAATTAATGATGATATTTACTTCTGTTTTTTTGAATTAAATCCCTTGCATTCGATAACATTTCGAACGGTTTTGCTGATTTCCTGAAAGCTTCTGCCAGTCCACAAAAAGCAGCTTCTAATTTTTTGGCCGAAATAACGGCAATTTGTAAGTTTTTCATTTTTGTATTTTTAAGTTAATTTCTTTTTTAAAAAAACCGCCAGCAGTCTCATTTATATTATATCCAATAGTTAAAAAATATGATAATCATAGATTTGATTTGGGTTGAGTTTCTCTGGCGGTGCATTTTTATACTGCTATCTTCTTATCGCCTGAGCGGCTGCTTTGCCCCAAGGCTCCATTTTTTTATTAAATGTTGACCAGCTAAATGAAATACCTATTTTACGGTTAAAATACCTGCGCAACACATAACTGCGTGCTATGCTTATGAGCGTGAAATAGAATGTGATCTGTAAATTTTTTGCGGTGGTGCTTTCAATATCCATCAATGGAAATAATACCATGGTACTGATTAATGATATTCCAAATCCTACGGCTACATTGATAAGTGATTCAACTAATGATTGTCTTTTTGTCTGCATTTTTTTTAATTTATTTTAATTGTTAAACTGCTATTTTAATTGTAATAAATTCGAATGTTTGTGTTTTGGAGAGGACAAAAACAATGTTGTTTTTTAGGTCGGTTTTAAATTGTTGGGCATTGGTCAATTCGCTTAAAACATAAGGGCCGTTCATTGCGTTTTTTACCAAAAGATAAAAGGATATGCCTTGTTTTATTTCGTCCTTGTAAGCAACCACGTCAGCCATAACAGCTTCTTTTAAACGAAGCTTAAAAGCAATTGCGGTTTCTTTTTTGTCGCTGTAATCAAGTACGTAAATCATTCCCATTTTACATTGGTTCCACAACTCTAAATAATCGTTGTTTGTGCTCAATAAATATGGACCTTCAAAATTTCCTGAAAACTGCGATTTATAAAACACTTCCTTGTTTTCTAGAATATCGCCTTCGCCTTGGTGAAAAACATCTGCCAATAAGGCTTGTTTCAAATACGACATAATTTTAAATCCTCTCATAACTACTGAATTAATTATTTACTTAATTCTATAAACCTTAAACCGGTCACCATTCTTAGGTGCAGGTTTTTTTGGATGTAGTTGTTTTCAATCAAATATTTAAAACAAATACACACATCATCCAACTGCAGAAGATCACTGCAGTTGTTGGCTATTATTTCAATTTCTTGTTTTGAGTAACTCATAATTAATGGCTAAAAAATTAATCTTCTTCTATTTCGTGCGATGATATTCCATCAGCTTTATCAAAACCTTCCGGCACGGTTAAGGTTCTTATGTAAATAGCCTCTTGCGTTTTATTGTCGATTTTTTTGACAATTCTTCCCGGAGCGTTTTGCAATTCTTTTGGATTTAAAATATATCCGTTCCAGCTGCAATAAGCTTGTAATGCTTTTTTGAATTTATTGGAAGTCCATTTGCTTTGTTTGGTTGCTTTTATGAATTCATCAAAAGCCATTTCTTTGGAAAAATATTGATCCAAATATTTATTTTCTTCCACGTAAGTATCAACATTGTTTTGTTTGGTTTCAAAGAAAGCCAATGCCCAGCCTTGAAAGGCGTCGCCCATTTCGGCTTGTAAACTTCTTTTGGTCACATTGTCCATTGGCGGATTTACCTTCGTTGGATGCGTTAAAAAGAACTGTAAGCTTTGTGCGCAAAAATTGTAATAAGCATTCCATTCAGCATCGGTAAAATCTTTGAAAAGGTTTCTTCCTCCAAAATCGGCAGAAACTTGTCTTTCTTCCCTATATTCATTGTCTTTATTAAAATGATAATAATCAGAAAAAACCGTATACAACAATCGTCTGGCTGTTGATGGATCGGCATTAAAAACCGTAAAGTTTGAAGCAATCACAAATTTTGGCGCTTTGTTGAAAGGAATTTCAAACGGTTGCATATTTTTCGGATTCACTTTTATGGATCCGGTTATTTCTGAGAAAAAGAAATCGAATTTCAAATATTGCGAAGCATCATCAATCATAATATAATCGGTGTCTTCGGTTACGCCTGCATAGATGAAATCGTTTTGCGTTAATTTTTCGTCACGGCCTTTTAAATAAAATCGTCTTTTTAAAATATGATTTAAAGATCCGTAGCACAATGATTTTCCAGAACCACCGTGGCTTTCTCCATTTTCAGAAATTTTGTTGTCCATCGCAAATACACACCAGGCTTTACTCTCGTCTTTGTATTTGTGAAGCATATACCCGATTGAATATATTTTATTGATTAAATGCTGTTTTTGTTCATGAATTTCATCTTCAGTTAAATTTTCACCTGCAATATTGAATTGATTTTTTGCAAAATATTCTTCACGGTCCTTCTCAGTTTTTCCATCAAAAGATTCTTCTAATTCTTTGCGCCAGTGCACACGAGAAGTGTTGATTAAATAATTCAGGAATGGATTGTCGGCTTTCAATATTTCGATATTTAAATCGCCTGCAACATCTTTGGTAATTGTAAAATGCGGATCCTCTTTTTTTGCATTGAAATCAATAATTTTATCTTCCCAAATAAATTTATCCACTTCGCCTTGTTTGTATTCAACTATTTCTCTTTTTGAAATTTTCCAAACTGTTTTTGGAAAGAACAGGTATTGTGTTTTGATATCGGCATCAGTAAAATCAATCTCTAATTTCGGTAATTTAGAAAGTGAACGCTCGCTTAATTGCGGACTTTTATAAATGTAATCTCTTAAATTTGGGTGCATTTGGCGCTCTTCCAAAAATGAATGCACAAAATTTTCAATTTCATACGGATGCAACACTTTTACTATGCTTCCTTCTTTTTTGATGTACAAAAAACCTTCTTTTAAATTTTCACTTTCATAACGGCCAAATCCTAAATTTGAAAGGAAATGATACAACCTGGTATTTGATAAATTGTAGTTGGTTTTTTTCTCAGTTTTATATTCTGTCCAAAACTGCATTGGCAATGCATTGGCAATTAATTTATCAAGCGCATAAATAAAAGTGTTTGGATTTTCTTTACGGTAAAATTTCTCCACATAATCCTTAAAATCTTTGCAAGGATTTCCTCTTTTATCTCTGTATAACTTCAATTTATCAGGCAACCAAAGCAATTTTATATCCAAATATTTTAAACCCATCACAACCGCTTGTTTAACGCCTGTGCTGTCAAGATCGGCAACATAAAATATCTCCTTCACCCAAACTTTCAATTTTTTGTACTCTTCCCAATCCAAATGCTCACTTTCTGAATTAAACCAGATAGGAAATTTACCGAAGCTCCAAAGGTTGATGCCGTCAGAACCACCGCTGATAATAAAAACAGCCTCCAATCGCGGATCTTTCTTTTTAGTTGGTGCAGCTTCATCTTCTTCATCATCACCGGTTACCGAATAATCAACATCATCATCTTCTTCCAACGCCTTTTTTCTTCTTTTAAATTCAGCTTCAATCAATTCCATACCAAACATATGGCGTGGCGGTTTGGTCCCGGCATAACGAAAACGGTATTGTTTTTCGAATGAGTTTGGCTGGTAAATTTTTTGCCAAGTGCCAAAATCAAAAACCAAGATTGGATATTCATCGGTTGCCGTAGTGACAATGGTTTCATTTTCCTTGCAATAAGCAAATGACTGGCAAGAGCGAAGTTTAAAATCGGCACAATGTTTTTCGTTTACACGCTGTCCAATGATGGCCAATTCTTTTACGGAAAAATCTTTGTAAGTGAAATGATAACTTCCCGGAGTTTCTTCATCCGTTAAAGGCCGTTTTTCAATGATTGGTTTCCAAACTTGCATTTCGGCACCTTTAATATTGAAACGAGCGCCCAGCAAAGCACAAGCTTCGCCATAGGTAATATTTTCTTCCAATGCGCAAAC
>CAZBGP010000006.1:40826-43195 GCA_964491495.1 uncultured Lutibacter sp.
ACCTGGTCTCCGCCAAAATCGGTAACCACCCAAACGCCATTTGGTAATTGCTTTAAAGAAGCAGAGGCTGTTTTTTCTGATTCCCTTAATTTAAATTGAATATTCTTTTTTGATTGATTTGCATTTGGATAATATGCTGATATGATGTCAAGTCCTCCGTTAGTGGCATCAAAAATGTCAGTGTCTTTTACGTAACTCATTTGGTTTTGTTTGGTGGTTTGTTAATCTCTTAATTTTTGGATGGCTATGATTTGTTTGGAAATTGTATTTCTAATAAAAAAATAATCTTGATTTTCATCATACAATTCCCACTTGTATTCCTCACTTTTGATATAAAACCAATCGCCTTCTTTCATTTTAGGTAGTTCCCAAGGCAATTTATAAAGCGAGTAAGTTCCAATGATGGTTACTTTGTTTTCTTTTGTAAAAAGATTTATGACTTTAAACCTTTTATATAGAGAAACCCCTTGTGGTAAATCAAAAAAGTTGATATTTTGATCGCATATAATTATTATTTTTGGATCAATAAATAATGGTGTTTTATAATGTCTGTCCACAAGAATAGTGTCCATTGTAAATAATAAGAAATCACACAAATCTTCTTTTCTTTGGAAACCGTCCGCGATAATTACTTTTGTTTCCTCGGTGCAATGACCAAAATTGAAATTTATACTAGAATCGTAATATCTTCCGTCAATTGTTGCCGGATTTATATTTGGATAATATTTTGCAATCGTGTTATATGCAATGGTACTTTTACCAGAACCGTTTGGGCCAATAATAATCAGTCCTTTATATTCATTTTGAAAAGCTTGAAATATTTTTTCAAAGTCAAAGTTTTTACAATCATCAGTAAATAATATTTTAGTATTTACTTTTACAGTTTCGAATTTTAAATATTTTTTATTAGTCATCATTTCCTTCTTTTTAAATATTTACTTCAATTTCTTTCGCCAATTCCTCCAATTCCTTAAGAACTGGCGCGGATAGAATTTCGATTTCTTTTTCTGTGAAATGTCCGCAGTTTTTAAACTGATCTATCCTGGCGTTTAGCTCGTTTATTTTGGATCTAGTTGCGTTCATTGTGCCATTTATTTAATTCATTAGTAGCTATTTGTTTGGCGGCGATATTCAAAAGATTAAGAAGGACCGGAGACAATACAAACCAAGAAATCAATGTGAAAATCATATACTTAAAAAGGAAAGTGCCATCATCATCAATAGAAAGATTCCATATTTTAAAAAGCAGGTAGCAGGATGGTAATGCCAGTAAGACAATACAAATGGCGATTTGTAATTTTAATTTGAGTGTCATAGGATTATTGTTTATCGGTTAATTCGGAGATTAATCTGCTGCAGTGTTTTAAATCAATTCTTAATGAATTTCTGTTTACTGCACTTTCATCATTGGTGGATTGCAATACGCCCATGATGTTTTGTAATTTCATTACCATCATTGAAAACTCAATCATTAAATCAACTCGTTTTATGCGGCGTGCTTTTGCTTTGTATTTATTGAAATGAGGAATAAAAGCTTTGCACATTTCAATTAATTCAGGATTGGTGGCTTCCATTACCCAAGGAGCTCTTTGGGTTGGTTTAGGCATTGATGAAGCAAGAACTTCAATATTTACGGTCAGTTTTTCGGATACTATTATATTTGGTTTCATTTGAGTGTTTTTTAGTTAACCACCGCCTATTGACGGTGGTTGAGTTAATCAATAAATTTGTGCTTATGCACTTTAAAGAACGTATATCTAGCGACTGCTAAATGAGGTTAAGACTGCGCGCAATAAGCGCCACTTCTTGTTTTGTTTGTACTTTTAGTTTATCGTACAATGCTTTTTTTAATTTGTGGAATGTGCCAAAGTGAAGGTGTAATTCTTCGGCAATAACTTCATTAGTTGCACTGGTTGAAGTCATTTTCATCAGGGCAATATCAACAGGCGTAAGATCCTGATTGTTGTATTTTGGCGATTTACAAACCAATCCGTTGCTAGGGCAGGTTGCTCTTAACGGGCAATCCCAATATTCACCACTTTGCAAAGTGTTTTCTTTAATATCGGCTTCAAAATCCAAGCCTCCAAAACGGCATTTTGCAAATTGTTCCAAACGTTTGTATTCGCTGTTTGGATGCCAGTCCATTAAGGCCATTTTTAAAGCTGAATCTTTTTCAATTGTTTCTCTCAACAATTGTATAACAGGAAATGACAGTTCGGTAAAATTGGAGACTTTACCATTGGCAATCATTTTCACTTCATCCTCGACGATGAAGAACTCAATCCCGGCACAATACATTCCAGGATAAAGATTTGGAAATTTTTCTGTGAGTGTCATAATTTTTAGGTGTTAATGGTTATTTCAATTTT
>CAZBGP010000007.1:0-18769 GCA_964491495.1 uncultured Lutibacter sp.
TCTTTCAATTCTTCGTTAAAATATTGCAAGGCGTTTTTTACCGGCAACGGAATTCCACCGCCCAATGCGCAAAGAGACCCAATTTCAAGAGTTTCCAATAAATCATCAAATAACTGGCGGTCAATTTTATAGTTTTCATGTTGTGCTTTTTGAAGCATTTCCATACCTCTAAAAGAACCGATTCTGCACGGATAACATTTTCCGCAGGATTCATCCGCAGTAAATTCCATTAAATGTTCCAAAAACTGAATCATAGGAAAATCCTTTGGAATGGAAACAACACTGGCGTGACCCAATAAAAATCCGTTGCTGTTTAATGACTCAAAATCCAGTGTTAAGTCGTTAATTTTATCAAAAGGAACAATGCCGCCCAAAGGACCGCCAATTTGAAATGCTTTTATTTCCGATTTCAATCCGTTCCCAAATTCATTGAAAACAGTTTTTAAAGGCGTTCCCATTTCAATTTCATACATTCCCGGCGTGTTGAAAAAACTGTCCAAAGAAACCAGTTTGGTTCCGGTTGAATTTTCTGTTCCCAAAGCTTTATAAGCTTCTCCGCCATTTTCCAGAATCCAATGAATGTTTGCAAATGTTTCCACATTGCTCAAAACTGTTGGCTTTCCAAACAAACCGTATTGTGCGGGATAAGGCGGACGAACGCGAACTTCCGGACGCAATCCTTCAATAGAACTTAGCAAAGCGGTTTCCTCGCCGCAAACATAAGAACCTTGTCCGCGAATAATCTTGAATTTAAAATCACCAATCAGATTTTTTTCTTTTAAAAATTCAATCGCTTTACCAACAATGCGAATCGAATCGGGATATTCTCCCCTGATGTATAAAACGCCGGTATTTGCACCAACTGTCAATCCTGCCATATACATTCCGAAAAGTACTTTATGCGCCTGATGTTCCATCAAATACATATCAGAATAAGCGCCAGGGTCACCTTCGTCGGCATTGCAAACAATGTATTTTTGGGCATTTGTCTCTTTTATGACTGCATCCAGTTTAAACCAAAACGGGAATCCGGCACCGCCGCGACCTCGTAAATTCGATATTTTTATTTCATGAATTACTTGTTGCGGATTGTTTTTATGAATTTCAGCCAGTTTATAAAACGCGGCAATATCTTCAATTTTTGATGTTAAAATTGGTGTGGTGTTGCAAGAAATATTGTAAGTATTTTCTTTATATTTTTTGTTTTCAATAATCGAATTTAGTTCTTTTTCATCTTGTGCTGAATAGGTATTGTCGTTATACATAAACGCATTGTTGGTGTGGCAACGGCCCACGCAGGCAGCGTGACCGATTTCGCCTTTGTCAAAATGATTTTCTAAATGCTGGTGCAATTTATTTTGTGTATTGGCAACCATGCAAGCCGTTCCGCTGCATACATGAACTTTTTTGTTCCGATTGTTTTCTCTGGTAAAATCGTAAAAAGATGCGGTGCCCGCAATCACGGAATCATCAATCATAAAGCGCTTTGCCAGTTCTTGGAAATCGGACTTTGGCGCGTTTTTATGCGATAAATCTGCAATATTTTCGAACAAATTATCATCCAATTCCTTTCTTGACGATAACGAGCGTATATTTTTATTTGCCATTTTATTGAGTATAAACGGCTAAAAATACTAAATTTTAATGATTTTAGCTAAGGCTCTGTAAAGAAATAAATGGTGCAGAATTAGCGAAGTAATTTTGTGTTTTTTCAAGACGTGAATGAGGTCAATAGCCTTAGCTATTTAACGATTTTACAACGCGGAAAAAACGCAAAAGAACCAGATAAAATGTATCAGTTATTACTTTACAGCGACTAATATAACTATTACGTTTTCTCACAAATAAGCACCAAATGCTTGTTATTAAAATCGGTGGTAAAAAACAGGTACTGATTTCCTCCATCTTTTAATCCTGTTTTTTTTCGAATCTGGGCAACGGTTTCGGGGAAATTTCGGGTGGTAATATTTGCTTTTTTCGTCGGAATATATTTTAACAATTGCTTTTTTTCGTATGAAACACATCGTTTTATTTCAAAACGCCTTCCAGGAAAATCGATCAATTTATCTGAAGTGTATAAATGCGAATGCTGATGCAATTTATCAATTTTTAAATGTGCCGATATTTGTTGAAAAGCGCCTGCTTTTAAAATGGCTGCATTGGGTTCAAACAGGTATTTTTTTGGCTCGGAATAAGTTGCGGAAGCTTCTTTATTTGAGCTAAAATTAAATTCTTGAATTTCTTCTTTGTTTATGTTAATAGTTATAATTTCAGTATTTTGCGTGTCATTTTTCTCCAATAAAAACAGCAATTCTTTCACTTCATTTTCAACGGCAACCACGTGAATTTCTTTTACAAATTGTAATTCATTTATGGCGCTTGTAATGTCTAAAATAGGGGAGACCTTGAGTAAAATATGATCAGTTTTTTGAAATAATAAATCCAGATTTTCAGGAATATTAGGCAAGCAGTCTTCCAGCAAAAAAACTTTTTCTTTTGTGTCATTTCTGCGAGATGGATCAGCGTAAATCCAATCGAATTTTTCTTTGGATTTTTTCAGAAATTCAATGCCGTTACCGAAATAGGTGGTGATATTTTTAACCTTTAATTGTTTGAAATTATGGGTAACTATTTCCGATAATTCTTCGGCAATTTCACAATGTGTTATTTTTGCAACTTTTTGTAAAAAAAAGTAAGCATCCACTCCAAATCCGCCGGTAATGTCGATTAGAGTTTCTCCTGAAACCAAATCGGATTTATAGTTGGCAGTAATTTCGGAAGAGGTTTGCTCTATGTTTAATTTGTTGGGATAGTAAATATTTTCAGCATTGAACCAGGTTGGCAATTTTTTTTCACAGCTGTTTTTCGCCAAAATCTGTTCTGCAATTTCCTGGATGGAAACAGTTTCAAACGGACTTCCTTTCAAAACCAGTTTTGTGATATCCGATTTTAAATGCGCGTTGATAAAGTTTTGAACTTCTATTTTTAAAATATGATGATTCAATTAATTATTCTAATTTTATTGCTATTTGTGTACTTTATTAAATTAATTTTATTAAAATGCTTTCAATCTTTTTTGTAGCCAATTTTGGTTCTTGGAATTTGATTTTCTTTCTTTTCTAACAATTCATCCAGATAACTGAAAACCAATTCTATATTTTTATTTTGATGCGATAATTTTTTCTTTATATCTTCAATTTCAAGTTTTAAGCTTAAATTATCTGTAAATATTTGCCTTAATTTGGTAAATACCCTTATAATTTGAATATTTACTTTTATGGCGGTTTGGCTGCTCAAAACACTTGACAACATTGCTATTCCTTGTTCTGTAAAGGCATAAGGTGCATAACGAGTTCCTCCCCATTTTGAGGTGCCAAATTGGCTCCTCAAGTTTTCGAATTCATTTTTGGAGAGTTCAAACATAAAATCTTTAGGAAATCGTTCAATATTTCTGCGAACCTGCCTTTTCAATTGTTTGGTTTCCACTTTTTAGAGTTCGGCTAAATCTTCATCCAGCATTACTTTTTGTTCCCTGATAAAATATATTTTATTGGTAATTATTTCATCAGGAATGGTGATTTCATTTTTCATAGCGCAATATTTTTTTGTAAATCTAAGGTTTAAAAATTGAAAACATAAATTAAAGTTTTTAAATATATTGATGAAATAAAACTTTAAAAAACATATTTTAAATAAAAAGAGCAATTCATTTTTATTAAATTTAGCGGGTTAGGGGGCTAAAATCCGGCCGCTTTATCATCGCCTCTATAATCTGCGCCGCCTTCCAGTTTTCCGTTTGGCAATCGTAAAATAGCATCGACTTTGCCTAAGATTACGCTATTTTCTTGTTTAATTTGATAGCCTTTTTCCTGCAATTGATTTAGCAGCAAACTGTCGAAACCTTTTGGTTCAAAAGTTACAACATCTGGCAGCCATTGGTGGTGAAAACGCGGTGCATCAACGGCTTCTTGCATGCTTAAATTGAATTCATAAACGTTTAAAATGGTTTGCAATACAGATGTGATGATGGTTGAACCTCCCGGCGAGCCAACCGACATATAAAATCGGTTGTTTTTTTCAACAATTGTGGGTGTCATAGAACTTAACATACGTTTTCCTGGTTCAATTGAATTCGCCTCGGCGCCAATCAATCCGAACATATTTGGAGTTCCTGGTTTCGAACTGAAATCGTCCATTTCATTGTTTAAAAAGAAACCGCCTTCAGAAACAAATACTTTTGATCCGTAAGCGCCATTTAAAGTGGTGGTTGCAGAAATTGAATTTCCATATTGGTCAACAATGGAATAATGCGTGGTTTCATCACTTTCATAGCCGGTAATTTTTCCGTGTTTTAAAGTTGAAGAAGGCGTGGCTTTGTTCCACGAAAAATTGGCCATTCTTTTTTGAACGTATTTTGATGAGATTAATGTGTCAATCGGAATTTTCACAAAATCAGGATCTCCTAAATAATAAGAGCGGTCGGCATAGGCCCTTCTTTCGGCTTCCGTAAGCAATTGAACGGATTTTAAGGAATTGTGTCCGTATGAAGCAATGTTAAACGGTTCAATCGCCTTAAAAATTTGCGCATTGCAAATTCCGCCGCTTGATGGCGGTGACATGGAAATAATTTTCAAATCTTTGTAATTAAACTCAATAGGAGTTCTCCATTTCGCTTCGTAGTTTTCTAAATCGGCTTTGGTGATAATTCCGCCCAATTTCTGCACATAATTTACCATCATTTCAGCTGTTTCTCCCTTATAAAATCCGTCTCTTCCCAAGTCCCTGATTCTTTCCAAAGTTTTTGCCAGCATTACATATTTAATGGTGTCGCCTGCTTTCCAATCATTGTCTAATATAATTTTAGTACCATTCACTTCAGAAAAAAAATGTCGGTAATCCGCAAGTCTTTCCGCTTGTTTTTTGGTGACTACAACGCCTTTATTGGCCAAATCAATGGAAGGCTGAATCAATTCCGAAAATGGTAAACTCCCAAATTTTTCATGAACTTTAAACAATCCGTCAACTGTTCCCGGAATGCCAACTGCCATCGCACCCAACGTACTTTTTCCTTGAATAATATTGCCATTTTCATCCAAATACATATTTTTTGAAGCTGCCTGCGGCGCTTTTTCTCGGTAATCCAAGGCGCCGGTTTTGCCGTCGTGGGTTCGGTAAACCATAAATCCTCCCCCGCCAATATTTCCGGCAAAAGGATAGGCAACTGCCAAAGCCAGTTCTGTTGCAATCATTGCGTCAAAAGCATTTCCGCCTTTTTTCATAATGGCTACACCAATTTTTGAGGCTTCTTCCCGGGCGCTCACAACCATGGCGCTGTCGGCAATAAATCCGGTAATTTTATTGTTTTGAGCATTTTCTATTGGAGCTACTTTACACTGTGTAAATAGAAAAATGATTGTAATAAGTGTTAAAATTTTCTTCATTTTAGTAATAATTCATTTGTTTTCTCATTAGTAAATTCGATCAGTTCTTCGAAAAACGCTGTAAAATCAGATTCAAACTCTTTATAATGCTTTATCAAATCTTCTATAGCCAAATCCATTTTTGAAATTCCTTTGGTGCGTTTATTCATTCCTATTAAAATTTTTTCAATTCCTGTAATTGAGGCATAACTGACCAACCAGTTGTATTCAATCATGTAAGGAAGCAATTTCTGCATTTCGGGTGGAAGTATTCCAATATTTTCCTGAAAAAATGAATAGACACTTTGAGCGTAAATTTCTAAAGGTATTTCTGAATAATTCTGCCAGTTCTTGGCCAAAAAATGATCATATAAAATATCAATGATTACACCATCATAATGGTCATAACGTTCATGTAAGCGTCTTTTACTTCTTCTTTCAATAGGATGCGTGTCTGTAAAATAATCAATTTGCCTATGCAATAATATGCCTGCCTGAATTTCTTTCGGATAATTTTCGTGCTTTTTCCCTTTCACCGCATCAGCAATAAAATTGCCGATTAAGATGTTTTTGTTATTTTTTGAAAGGTATAAGTGCGCCAGGAAATTCATAAATAGGTTTTAAACAATAATACAAAAAAATCCGCGAAAAGCGGATTTTTAAAGTTTTCAATTTAGAATTGTGGCTAGTTATTCAACATCACGGGCATTACCAACATGGTAATAAATTCGCCTTCTTCAATTCCGTCGGCAGGTGTTAAAATTCCGGCCCTGTTTGGCATCGACATTTCAATCAGCACATCGTTTGAGTTTAAATTGCTCAACATTTCGGTTAAAAAACGAGAATTAAAGCCAATTTGCATATCGTCACCCTGATAATCGCAAGCCAAACGCTCTTCTGCTTTGTTTGAATAATCAATGTCTTCCGCAGAAATATTTAATTCTGTTCCTGCCATTTTTAAACGAATTTGGTGCGTTGTTTTGCTTGAGAAAATTGATACACGTTTTACCGAGTTTAAAAAAGTGCCTCGGTCAACGGTTAATTTATTCGGATTTTCTTTTGGAATAACGGCTTCATAATTTGGATATTTTCCGTCTATCAATCGGCAAACCAATACCACATTGTCAAAAATGAATTTTGCGTTCGAATCGTTATATTCTATAGTCACATCACTATTTGATCCGGCTAAAATCCCCTTCAATAAGTTTAAAGGCTTTTTTGGCATAATGAATTCCGCAGGTTGGTTTGCGGTAACATCAGTTCTTGTATATTTTACCAATTTGTGGGCATCTGTTGCCACAAAAGTTAAGTTATTTGCATTAAATTGAAAAAATACGCCACTCATTACTGGTCTTAAATCATCGTTTCCTGCGGCAAAAATTGTTTTAGAAATCGCCGTGGCCAAAACGTCTCCCGGAATTGTGGTGCTGCTTGGCGCCTCTAGCGTAACCGCTTTTGGAAATTCATTGCCGTCAAAATACGCCATATCATATTTCCCGTGGCTCGAGCTAATTTCAATGGTACTGTTTTCTTCTGTTTTGAAAGTCAAAGGCTGGTTCGGAAATGTTTTTAAAGTATCCAGTAATAATCGTGCTGAAATTGCCACAGATCCTTCCGATTCTGATTCCACTTCAATAACAGTGCTCATGATTGTTTCCAAATCCGAAGCAGAAATTTTCAGTTCGTTTTCTTTTAATTCGAACAAAAAATTATCTAAAATTGGTAATGTATTGTTGCTGTTGATAACGCCTCCCAATACCTGAAGTTGCTTTAATAATTGACCGCTTGATACTATGAATTTCATTTATGATTTTTTTAATGGAATGAGTTACAAATATATTCTAAATATGTTGTTATAAAAAGATTTTTTATCAACACGTTATCACAATAAAATTTAGGCGCAAATTAAGCCATAAAATAAATCTTTTGGGCGTTTCCCTTTGGGTCGGGCTTTCGCTTCTCGCTTTTTTTTGGTTGCGAAAAGCAACAAAAAAAAGCTCAAACAACCCGCTCAATCCCTAACGCAAATTGAATTACGTCCCGATAGTTAGCGGGATTACGATTTATGATTTTAAATGGGTAGTAATAAAATATTAACCAAAAAAAGATTGCGTATTTTGCGTTTTTTCTTTGCGTCTTTGCGGTTAAATGAAAATTTTGTTTGAATGGTGTTTTTAACTTTTTTATTTGGTTTCTATCATAGAATATTAAGGAATTGAATTAGGATTTTACAACTTTCATTTTTCACCTATTTAAATTCCCCCTTTAGAGCCTGTACTGAGCGGAATCGAATTAGGGGTTAGGTGGCCTTTTGTAACAAAAATGTTAATACCTTCATAAAAAAAAGTGAAGTCTAAAATTTAATTTTATATTTGATTTCTGCTAAAAAATCAAAATTAAATGAAGAAAATAGTTTCCTTTTTATTCCTTTCACTCTGTTGCATCACCATAACTTTTGCGCAAGCGCCAAAAAAACCAACTTCCGGAGAAATCTATGAATCGATTCAAAAACTCAACTTTTTAGGAACGGTTTTGTATATCGCCGCACATCCCGATGATGAAAATACCCGACTTATTTCCTATTTTGCTAACGATGTAAAAGCGCGAACCGCTTATTTAAGCATCACAAGAGGTGATGGCGGACAAAATTTAATCGGACCGGAACTCAGCGAATTGTTGGGCGTTATCAGAACACAGGAATTATTGGCGGCAAGACGCATAGACGGCGGCGAACAATTTTTTACGCGCGCCAACGATTTTGGCTATTCAAAACACCCCGATGAAACGCTAAATATGTGGAATAAGGAAGCCGTTTTAAATGATGTGGTTGCAACCATCAGAAAATTAAAACCCGATGTCATTATCAACAGATTCAATCACAAAACTCCGGGAACCACGCACGGCCATCATACGGCATCTGCAATGTTAGGAATAGATGCATTTGATTTGGCATCTGACAAAACCTACAAAACACATTTGAAAAACGATGCCGTTTGGCAGCCAAAACGATTGTTTTTTAATACGTCCTGGTGGTTTTACGGAAGCGAAGAAAATTTTAACAAAGCTGATAAAACCAATTTATTGTCGCTTGAAATCGGCACATATTATGTCAGCAAAGGATTGTCAAACAGTGAAATAGCTTCTTTAAGCAGGAGCAGGCACGAATCGCAAGGTTTTGGAAGCACGGGTTCCCGAGGTACAGAAAAGGAATATTTAGAGTTTTTGAAAGGTGATTTTCCCACAAATAAAAATGTTTTTGACGGCATAGACATTTCTTGGAATCGCGTTGAAGGCGGAAAGGAAATTGGGAAAATTTTACAAAAAGTTGAAACCGATTACAATTTTAGAAATCCGGCAGCGAGCATTCCAAGCTTAATAGAAGCCTATAAATTAATCCGGCAATTAAAAGATGACCATTGGAAACAACTGAAATCCGATGAAATTAAAGCAATTATTGTGGCTTGTGCCGGATTGTATATGGAAGTTGTGGCCAATAATGCATCAACAACGGCTAGTTCAAATAATACCTTGAAAATTGAAGCGGTGAACAGGAGTAATGCCTATATTTCTCTGGAATCAGTGGAAATTTCACCTTTAAATGCACGATTGGATTCTTTGGTTTCCTTAAAGCAAAATACTGCAAACACTTTTACTTTGGGGGTTGAAATTCCTTCAGAAATTAAGCAAACTTCACCGTATTGGCTTCGGGAAAAAGGAAGTATAGGAATGTATCAGGTTTCCGACCAAAACTTGATTGGTTTGCCCGAAACACCAAGAATGATTGTGGCTAATTTTAAGGTAAATTTTAACGGATTTGTCATTCCTTTTGCCAAAAATGTGGTTTATAAATACAACGATCCCGTAAAAGGAGAGGTATACAAACCTTTTGAAATACTGCCCGAAGTTTCGGCTGCATTTGGTGAAAAAGCCTATATTTTTGCCGATGAAAACGCCCAAAAAATAAGTGTTAAGGTGAAAGCCATCAAAGAAAATTTAAGCGGAAATTTATCCTTAAACATTCCTGAATTTTGGAATGTTTCCCCAAAAAGTTTTTCATTTAATCTAAAAGAAAAAGGCGCAGAGCAAAATTTTGAATTTGAAGTGAAGCCGCCTTCCAAAGCGGCTGAAGTATTTATCAATCCGGTGGTGCAAATTGGCAACAACAAATACGCCAATGAATTGGTTGAAATTAATTACGATCACATTCCGTTTCAATCGGTGATTGTGCCTTCAGAAGCAAAATTAGTTCGGTTAACCATTGAGAAAAAAGGACAGGTAATTGGCTATATTCAGGGCGCCGGCGATGCCGTTCCAACTGCTTTACGTCAAATGGGCTATACCGTTGTTGAATTAAATGAGGATGATATCACCCCAGAAAAATTGGTGAATTTCGATGCGATTGTGCTTGGAATCAGGGCTTATAACACTAATGATCGTGCGAAATTTTATCAAAAATTCTTGCACAGTTATACCGAAAACGGAGGGACTTTAATTGTGCAATACAACACCAATTCCCGACTTAAAGTTGATGCGCCGGCACCATTTCCTTTAAAATTATCGAACAATAGGGTTACAGAAGAAGATGCCGAAGTTCGGATGATTAATCCAGCCCACGAACTGCTGAATTTCCCCAATAAAATTACGGATAAGGATTTTGAAGGCTGGGTTCAGGAACGCGGTTTGTATTTTCCAAGCGAGTGGGATCCAAAATTTGAAGCAATTTTAAGCATGAACGATAAGAACGACCCCGAAAGCAAAGGAAGTTTGCTGGTTGCCAAATACGGCAAAGGGAATTTTATTTACACCGGATTAAGTTTTTTCAGGGAATTGCCTGACGGCGTTTCAGGTGCTTATAAATTGTTTGCGAATATGCTGTCAATAGGAAAAAACAAGACGGAAAAAACTTTAACAAACTAAGATGGAAAAACAAAAATACGTCTGGAAAAAGGAATATACGGTCGTTTTAATTGTCAATGTGGTTTATATTGTGCTTTTTTATGTTATCATGAAAAATTTCTCCTGATATGCAGTGGCTGGACTGGTTTGTGCTTATTGGCACATTGGGATTTATCGTTTTATATGGTGCATGGAAAACACAGGGAAGCAAAAACGTTACCGAATATATTAAAGGCGGGAGCGAAGCGAAATGGTGGACAATTGGTCTCTCCGTTATGGCAACGCAAGCCAGTGCCATTACCTTTTTATCAACGCCCGGCCAGGCATTTCACAGCGGCATGGGTTTTGTGCAATTTTATTTCGGATTGCCAATAGCGATGGTGGTTATTTGCTTGGTTTTCATTCCTATTTACCACCGATTAAACGTTTTTACCGCCTATGAATATTTAGAAACCCGATTCGATTTAAAAACCAGAACCATAGCCGCCATTTTATTTTTAATTCAGCGTGGTTTGGCAGCCGGAATCACCATTTTTGCGCCAGCCATTATTTTATCGGCCGTTTTGGGCTGGGATTTGAACACTTTAAACATTATTATTGGCGCTTTGGTAATTATTTACACCGTAACCGGCGGAACAAAAGCAGTGAACGTCACGCAAAAGCAACAAATGGCAGTTATTTTTGCCGGAATGTTTGTGGCGTTTTATTTAA
Organism: uncultured Lutibacter sp.; assembly: GCA_964491495.1. Classification (GTDB taxonomy): domain Bacteria; phylum Bacteroidota; class Bacteroidia; order Flavobacteriales; family Flavobacteriaceae; genus Lutibacter. Next base: position 11,028 of record CAZBGP010000007.1, read on the forward strand.
TTGTGAGTTACTTGCCGGCTGACATTACTTTTTCGAAAGCCCTAAAAATTGCCGGAGCCAGCGGTAAAATGGAGGTGTTGGATTTCTCTTTTAATTTTGAAAATCGCTATACTTTTTGGAGTGGTATTATTGGCGGAAGCTTTTTGGCGCTTTCCTATTTTGGCACAGACCAAAGTCAGGTGCAACGCTATTTGTCGGGGAAATCAATGAAAGAAATGCAACTCGGACTTATTTTTAACGGATTGTTAAAAGTGCCGATGCAATTTTTTATTTTGTTGGTGGGCGTGATGGTGTTTGTTTTTTATCAATTCAACGCTTCACCTTTAAATTTCAATCCGGCAGCCGATGCAGCTGTTAAAAATTCGATTTATTCCGAAGAATATAAAGCATTGGAAAATAAACATTTAGAGATTGAAAAAAGCAAATCTGTTGCTAATTTGAACTACGGAATTTCGCTTGAAAGCGAAAACAACACACTTCAACAGGAAAAATCGGTAAAGGAAATTCAGGCCTTGAATTTGTTGGAATTGGAAAACAGGGAACAAGCCAAAGAAATTATTAAAAAAGCAAGTGATTTGGTTGAGACCAATGATAAAGATTACGTTTTTATTCATTTTATTCTGAACAATCTTCCAAGAGGATTGATAGGATTGTTATTAGCTGTAATTCTTTCTGCAGCTATGTCCAGCACAGCTTCAGAGCTCAATGCCCTGGCAAGCACAACAGTTATCGATTTGTATAAAAGAAATGAAAAGACCGTAAAAGACGACCGGCATTATGTGAAAGTTTCAAAATGGTTTACGCTGTTGTGGGGAATATTGGCAATCACATTTGCCTGTTTTGCCAATTTATTTGACAATTTAATTCAGCTGGTAAATATCATCGGTTCTATTTTTTACGGAAATATTCTAGGCATATTTTTACTGGCATTTTTCGTTAAATACGTCAAAAGCAATGCGGTTTTTGTGGCGGCATTAATTACACAAGTCATTGTAATTGTTGGCTATATGTATGATTGGATGCCTTATTTATGGCTGAATTTATTTGGTTGTCTGTTGGTGATGGGTATCGCGATACTGCTTCAGGGATTTTCAGCTTCAGAAGTAAAAGAGTAATTTTTTTAAATTTCTTTTAAGTTAAAATTATGGTATCTTTAAAAAAAAGTTGAAAATTATGACAAAAGAAACCGCATTAAAACTGTTTGAACAAAAACAAGTGCGTTCCTACTGGAATGAAAACGAGGAACAATGGTATTTTTCAATTATTGATGTTATTGAGATTTTAACAGAAAGCTCTATTCCAAAGAGATATTGGACGGACTTAAAAAAGAAACTGACAAAGGAAGGAAGCCAGTTGTACGAAAATATCGTACAACTGAAATTTGTTGCAGCTGATGGAAAAAAATATGCAACGGATTGTTTAAACACAACGGAATTATTTCGATTAATACAATCTATTCCATCTCCTAAAGCAGAACCTTTTAAGCTTTGGTTGGCCCAAGTTGGAAGCGAACGGCTTGATGAAATGCAGGATCCAGAATTATCTATTGACCGAGCTTTGGAAAATTATTTACAATTGGGCTATTCTGAAAACTGGATTAATCAACGTTTAAAAAGTATTGAAATTCGCAAAGAACTTACCGATGAATGGAAAAACAAAGGATTGAAAGAAGGTGCTCAATTTGCCATATTAACAGATATAATTACAAAAGCATGGTCTGAAAAAACAACTAAAGAATATAAAATTTTGAAAGGTTTGAAAAAAGAAAATCTTCGGGACAATATGACGAATACAGAATTAATTTTGAATATGTTAGCTGAAGCTTCTACCAAAGATATTTCGCAAGCGATTGACCCAAAGAATTTTAAAGAAAGTAAAAAAGTAGCGCAACAAGGCGGCAATGTTGCTAAAGTTGCCTTAAAAGAATTGGAAGATAAAACAGGTAAAAAAGTAGTTACTTCTATTTCTGCAAAGACACTTTTGGAAAATAAAAAAAGGAAGAATAATTTAATTTAGGGACTTTTAAATTTGCAAAAATCGTAAGAAAACCATTAATAACTTCCTGTAAAAAAATGGCTGCCTAAATATTTTCAGACAGCCATTTTTAGTAGTATTAAGTAAAGTTTTTATTGAACTGGAATTACGATTTTAACGTTTGCCCACTTTATGATGATTTCTTTTTCACCAATGGCATAATCTAATGCTTCTTGGTTCTTATCCGTATTAACCGGCTTTACATCCATTCTTAAAACATCAAGTTCCTGGTTGTATCCGTTGGAACCCCAGGCGTCGTTTTTGCTGTTTAAAATTACTGTCCATTCCGCTTTTTCATTAGGAATAATGAAGAAACCATATTTTCCTGCTTTAACAGTATTTTTTCCAATTTTAACGTCTTTGTCAAATGAAAAAGTGGTGTTTGCATTGGCTCCGGCTCTCCAAACTTTTCCGTAAGGCACAAGTTCTCCCCATATTGTTCGTCCTTTAACGCTGGGCGAACCATAGTCAACTGTTACAGTTACCGAACCAATTTTGCCGGCTGCTTGTTTTTTCGGACTTTCTTGCGCAAATGTTATTGTGGTTACCAGCAATAACATAAATAAAAGTTTAAATTTTTTCATCTGTTTATATTTTATTTTTTATTGGTACAGCTGCTGTTCGCTATTAATCATTCTACTTTGTATCAAAATTTGTTATGCTCGTTTCATTATTTTTTTGTCCATTCTTCAATTGATTCTTTATTCATTTTTACATAATCGGCATTTCCTGCTTTTTCAGCTGCTGCCATTGAGCGTTTTGCAGTAGCGATTGCTCCGGCTTTATCACCCAAATCAGCCTGAATCAAACTCATTCTGCGCAAGTACCAGAATGCAGGATCATCGCCTACTGTAGCTTTTTTCATCCATTCCAAAGCTTGTTTTAAATCTTTTCCAGTTGTATGATAATAAGTGGCGGCTTGAAAATAATCGTTTTTTGTTGGTCCAGCCAAAGCTGTTTCAATGCTTTTCATCGTTGCTTTATCTGTAGGAACTCCAAATTTAACACCTACATACGAATTTTCCCAAAGGATAGCTAATTCAGCAGAATCATTTTTTAAGTCATTCAACATCAAAGTAAATGACTCAACTTTCATTGGCAGTTGTTGCACTGTTGCAGTGGTTTTTAAAGCAACTTTGCTTTCATCCCATTTTTCCGGATTTCCCCAATTGGTGGCATCGTTGTAAAAAATAACTTCCCAAGAAGTGGCATTTGGAATGGTGTAAATAGCGTAAGTTCCTTTTTTTAATTCTTTTCCATCGATGGTAACATCGTTGCTGAAAGTAATTTTTGTGTTCGCATTAGCGCCTGTTCTCCATACTTCTCCAAAAGGAACCAAATTTCCAAAAATTGTTCTTCCATTCATAGACGGACGTGAATATTCAATTGTAACATCCGTTAAACCAACAACTTGTTCCATTTTTGCGGCCGGACTAGGCTGTGGTGTTTTAATCTGCGCGTTTATTGCTGAAGTGACTCCAACAATGGTTAATAACATCAATAATTTTTTAAGCATCATAGTAATAGTTTAAGTTAAGTATCAAATATAGCATTTTATCAAGCCCTAAAAACGCGATTTTTTTAATTTTAACAATTTTTTAAGAAGTATAAAGCTGGTATTTATTGGTATTTTTTCTTTCTGTAATAGTTGAAAATAAATCCAAATAGTGCAAGTATCATTAAGGGAAAAAGGATGTTTATCAATTGCCATTTGTTGGCTTCCGTAAATGCTTTTTCTTTATTCAGGAAATCAATTTTAACCGTTTTTGAACGTATGTTAATCAAGCCGGAATCGTCCAACAAATAATTTACGGTATTCAGTAAAAACTCTTTGTTTCCATACCGCTGGTTGGTCCATTTGTTAAGTCCCAATTCAAGCGGTTGTCCCTTAGAAAGTTCGTTGGCAATAATATCGCCATCAGCAATTACGACCATTTTATTATCAACACCAAGTTCTTTTGGATTGGTAATATTAAAAGGTTTTATTCTTTCAAAATAAGCAGATTTAAATTTACCTTCCAACAAAACAGATAAAGGTTTATTTCCTTTATGGTATTCAGCTTCATTTGGTTTTTGGGTAATCGTTCTCAACGAAATTATTGCTGGCGTTCCAACGGATTTGGAAAGGGCTGAACTTTGCAGCAAAACCGTTTTTTTAATGTTGTTTTTTAAGATATCAATGCTGTTGGCGAATTTTAGGTTTACCGCTTCAATATTGTTGTTGATTGGATGGTTGTTTATGGAATTCACCAGCGGAAAATATTCCCATAAAAATTGGTTGAATTGGGTTTGGTTTCCAATGTTCCCGGTAGCCAAAGGAATTTCTGAACTGTACAAATCAGCCACCAAATCAGGATTGATTCTGATGCCGTAATTAAAAAACAAATCGGTCAACCCTAAATCTCTCGGATAAGCCAAGGCTTCGCCGGTTTGCATTAAACTGTCCAATTCTGCTTGCACATTGTCTATTAACCACAACGTTTTTCCGCCATTCATCACAAATTGATCCAAGGTAAATTTTTCTGCTTCGGTAAACTTTTCAGTCGGTTTGGCGATGATGGCCAAATCAAATGTTGAAATTTGTTCCAATGTTTTTTGCGGATAAACAGCAACGCTATCAAGCGTAAATGGCGCTAAAAAGTAATATTCACCCAATTTTCGCAAAAAATCGGCCATGTAAACATCGCTAAGTTCTCCGCTTCCTCTTAATACAGCGATTTTTTTTGATTTTTCTGAAGTGACTTTATGTATGGCGTTGGCAAAGGCAAATTCTAAATTTTGGATGGAACTTTCCAATTGCTGGTCTTGCGAATTTGAAAATACGTCTTTTAAAAGCGATACATTTTCAGTCTTGTTTTTGTGGGAAACCACCGCCCAAGGAAACATGATTATTTCTGATAGTTTTCCGTTTTCCTGAATTTGTAACCTGCTTGGTTCTAGTCCGCTTTCGATCAAATTTTGGGCAATTTCAGCCGGATCAACAAACCTGAACTGAATATTTTTATTGAGCGCTTTCAACTCTTCCAAATGCAACTTGGTTTCTGTCTGCAGTCTTTTAAATTCCGCAGGAAAATCGCCTTTTAAATAAACGGTAACAACAGTAATATCTTTAACATTCTCAACAATTTTTTCAGTTGCTTTGGAAAGTGTATAGCGATTGTCTTCTGTTAAATCGAAACGTTTGTAAATATTTGAACCTATAATGTTCAGCAAAAATACGCCTATCAGCAACACGATTATTTTAGAATACTTATTTTTCATGTTGAATTCTAAAATGGGTGAATACTAAAAAGATACAGGTGACGGACAAAAAGTAAATCAAATCTCGGGTATCAATAACGCCTTTGCTGATGCTGTTAAAATGTTCGCTCATGCCAAAATTTTGAATAGCGTAATCTAAATTTCCAAACAAATTGTAGTTTGCCAATGCTTCAAATCCGTAAAATAGAAAGAAAGAAATAAACACCGCAATGATAAATGAAACGATTTGGTTTTTTGAAATGGTTGAGGAAAAAATGCCAATGGCAGTATAGGCGCTTGCCAAAAACAGCAATCCTATAAACGACCCAAAAGTGGTTCCGAATTCAATATTTCCAACCGGATTTCCCAACTGAAAAATGCTGTAAACGTAAATTAATGTGGGAATTATGGCCAAGATGACCAATATCAACGCTCCAAAATATTTTCCCAAGATGATTTCCCAGTTTGTAATGGGCTTGGTTTTTATAATTTCAATGGTTCCGGTATTTATTTCTTCTGAAAAACTGCGCATGGTGATGGCAGGAATCAAAAAAATAAAAATCCAGGGTGCTAAAAAAAAGTAACTGTTTAAGTCGGCGAAACCAGCGTGTAAAATATTAAATTCGCCTTTAAAAACCCACAAAAACAATCCGTTAATCACCAAATAAACCGCGATAACCAAATAACCGATGGGCGAGGAGAAAAAGGAATTGAGCTCTTTTATTAAAATGGATTTCATGAAAAATGTTTAACTGTTTAATCGTTTATTTGTTTAATTGAATATTTCAATTTTTTAATTAATCATGTCAATGATTGAACTTTATCAACGCTCCAAGCTTCCGGTTTGTTGTTGAACAATGCTTTTGCTTTTCCCCAAACCACTTTAAAAAGTTCGGAATTTCTATAAGCTTCCAAATCAGCTTCAGATTCCCAGTAACTGTAAGTGAAAAATGTGTTGGAATCGTTTTTGTCTCTGTACAATTCCAATAAATTACATCCTTTGGAATGTCTTATTTTTTCTTTATTTTCATTAAAATTTTCAAGGAACAAAGCAATGTTCGATTCTTTAAAATTCATTTTAACAATGCGTATGAACATATATTTTTCTATTTTTTAGCTAAACTTTATGGTAATTACAGCCCTGTAATTCAACCCTAAAAGCGAAACAGCACCGCCAACAGTACTTAAATTACTGCGATACATGGCAATTTCTAAATATTGGGCCGAATTGAACAATGCCAATCTGGTTCCATCTTTTTGACGCTGCTCTTTTGGTAAGTTGAAATCTATGATATCACTGTATTTTTTATGAATTTTAGTAAAGGTATATCTATTGGCAATCACTTGAAAATCGCGTCCTTTCCCAACTTGGTTAAACAGTTTTTCGCTGATGTTGCTTACGGAATTTCCATAGTTGTCCACATAAATAATATTTCCTGAAATGGTACTATTGTCGGATGAAATTGTTGGCTGCAGTTCACTAATTTTTTTAAATTCAGGAATAATTTTGCCAATCACTTCCAATTTTCCGCCACGGGCAATATGGCTGGCGACTTTCACAAAAATATCCAACACAGGAAAACTGCTTTCTATGTAATCGTGTATATTGATTTCAACAATTTTTTCAGGCATTATTTCTGAAGCCAACAGCGAAATAACACCATTGTCCGGACAAATAAAATAATGGTTGTCGAGTTCTATGGCAATGTGTTTGTTTTCTGAGTTCAATTCAGCATCAACACCAATAATATGAATGCTTCCATCTGGAAATTTTTTGTAGGCATTTCTTAAGATATAAGCGGTTTCAGTAATGTTAAATGGTGAAATTTGGTGAGAAATATCCACAATCCGCGCATCTGGCAATTCACTGTAAATAGTGCCTTTCACTGCCCCAACAAAGTGGTCTTTGATTCCAAAATCGGTAGTTAAAGTAATTATTGACATATAAAATACAGACGAATTTTTTGATGTAATTTAAAGCAAATTTTTAATAAAATGTTTAAAACTTATTTGTAATAATTCAATTTTTGTTATTTGATTTTTCCTACATTTATACCATGCAAATCTAATCAATTATTTGTTGATTGAAAGACTATTTTTTAATAAGACTTAACATATTCATCATTTGAACGAACGTATTATTGTATTAACCGACATTCATCCCAACGACTTATTTGGCAATAAAAACTCCAATATAGAACTCATACAAAAATATTTTCCGAAGCTTAAAATTGTAGCCAGAGGCACAGAACTTAAAGTTTATGGCGAACCAGAAATTTTGGATGAATTTGAGAAACGGCTGGAAATGATTGTTGCATATTTTGGGCGCTACAATAAATTGGACGAAAATAGTATAGAGCGACTTTTAACAACAAACGGAAGCGAACATCAGAGTACCGTTGTTGCCGATGGCATTCTTGTTCATGGCGTGAGCGGCAGGCTTATTAAAGCCCAAACTGCCAACCAAC
>CAZBGP010000007.1:18779-20308 GCA_964491495.1 uncultured Lutibacter sp.
ATTTGACGAGACCAAATTAAAGGCTCTGCAAAAGTATTACGGAGAGAATGGTGTGCCTTATTTCTCTTTAATTCATAACGGTGTTAAATTCAATGAATATGTAGGTGTAATTCAGATTAACAATACGGTAATCGAAGTTTTACCAAAGGCTGATAATCAGTTTGCTGGTTCTGGGGAAAAAAAGCAATGGAGGGACATTTTAATTGATATGCTTTTTGCTGTTGGTCCAGCTGGAACCGGAAAAACATATACAGCGGTTGCTTTGGCAGTTAAAGCCTTGAAGGAAAAAGAAGTAAGAAGAATTATTTTAACGAGGCCGGCAGTTGAATCGGGTGAAAACTTGGGGTTTTTGCCAGGCGATTTAAAAGAAAAATTAGACCCGTATATGCAACCGTTATACGATGCTTTGCGGGATATGATTCCTTATGAAAGACTGGATTCCTATTTGGAAAAAGAAATTATACAAATTGCGCCGTTGGCATTTATGCGCGGACGAACGCTGGACAATGCGTTTGTCATTTTGGATGAAGCACAAAACACCACCCACAACCAAATGAAAATGTTTTTAACGCGGATGGGTAAAAATGCAAAGTTTATTATCAACGGCGATCCTGGGCAAGTGGATTTGCCGAAAAGGCAAACATCGGGTTTAAAAGAAGCTATGAATACGCTTAAAGATATTGAAGGCATTGCTTTTGTTCATTTTGATGATAAAGATATTATTAGGCACCGATTGGTGAAAGATATTATTTTGGCGTATAAAAATCTTGATACGAGAGAAGAATAAATAATTGATCATAAAAAAATACACGATTACACAATTAAAAAAATTCACACAGCAATGAGCAATACAATTAACAACACTGTATTTAATTTCCCAAAGCAGAAATCGTTTTACAGAGGAAAAGTAAGGGAAGTTTACAATATCAATGATGAAATTTTGGTGATGGTTGCCTCCGACAGGCTTTCTGCATTTGATGTGGTGATGCCAAAACAAATTCCGTTTAAAGGGCAAATATTGAATCAAATTGCAGCTAAAATGATGGAAGCCACCAAAGATATTGTGCCAAATTGGATTATTGCCATTCCTGATCCAAATGTGGCCGTGGGTCATTTGTGCGATCCTTTTAAAGTAGAAATGGTGATTCGCGGTTATTTATCGGGTCACGCGGCACGTGAATATAAATTAGGGAAACGTATTTTATGTGGTGTTGCCATGCCTGAAGGAATGAAGGAAAATGACAAGTTTCCAGAACCAATGATCACACCTTCAACAAAGGCTGATGGAGGACATCATGATGAAGATATTTCACGAGAAGCCATTATTTCAAAAGGAATTGTTGCAAAAGAAGATTATGAAATATTAGAAAAATATACCAGAGCTTTATTTCATCGAGGAACCGAAATTGCAGCGCAGCGCGGTTTAATTTTGGTGGATACCAAATATGAATTTGGTAAAACCAAAGACGGAGAAATTGTGTTGATTGATGAAATTCACACGCCAGATTCTTCCCGTTATTTTTACGCGG
>CAZBGP010000007.1:20318-43028 GCA_964491495.1 uncultured Lutibacter sp.
CAAAATAAAGGCGAAGACCAAAAACAATTGTCTAAAGAATTTGTGCGTCAGTGGTTAATTGCAAACGGTTTTCAGGGATTAAAAGGACAACAAATTCCGGAGATGACCGAAGAAAAAATAAATGAAATTTCAGACCGATATATTGAATTGTATGAAAAAATTACCGGTGAAAAATTTATAAAATCGGATGTGAGCAATATCTTGGACAGAATTGAGAAAAACGTCTTAAATTTTTTAAATAAAAGATAATTTTTAGGCTAGCATTAATTCAGCCAAAATAGCAAGAATCTCGTTTTTATTGAAATTGCTGTTAAGCCATTACTTGGCTCATTTTAATAATTTTCAATGTTAAAAAAAGTCCCAATTAAAACAAATTGGGACTTTTTAATTATTAAATTCAAAGTTTTATTTCTTTTTCTTTTGTTGTGCTTGCTGTTCTTGTGCTTGAGCCATTGCCTGATTTAGACGTTGACGAAACTTGCCTTCTTTTTTAGGTTTTAATTTATTTTCCTGAATTTTTGCGTGAATTTTGTCTTCATCAATAATAAAATGTTTGATAACCAGCATAATAACAATGGTTAATAAGTTGGAAACAAAATAGTACAAACTCAAACTGCTCGCATACATATTAAAGAAAATCAACATCATTACCGGTGAAAGATACATCATCATTTTCATCATTTTTTGCATATCCGGCATTCCTTCCTGTGGCGGTTGTTGCATACCCATTTGCTGATCTTGACTCATTTTCATATAAAAGAAAATAGCCACAGAAGCCAAAATTGGAAATAAACTAATATGAGAACCGTACATCGGAATTCTAAAAGGCAATTCATATATGGAATCGTATGCCGATAAGTCATCAGCCCATAAAAATCCTTTTTGTCGTAAATCTATATTCGAAGGGAAAAATTTGAACAAGGCAAAGAAAATAGGCATTTGTAACAATGCAGGAATACAACCGGCAAGCGGACTTACACCAGCTTTGCTTTGTAGCGCCATAGTTTCTTGTTGACGTTTCATGGCATTTTCTTTTCCAGGTAAACGTTTGTTGATGTCTTCCATTTCAGGTTTCAGAACCTTCATTTTCGCACTGGAAACATATGATTTGTAAACCAAAGGCGACATAATTATTCTGACTACAATGGTCAGCAGAATAATAATTAATCCGTAATTTCCAATGAATAATTGTAAAAAGTTGAAAACCGGAATGAAAATCCATCGGTTTAAATAACCGAAAATTCCCCAGCCAAGATTTGCAATTTCATTAATGTTATAGTCGTATTTTTTTAGAATTTGATAATCATTTGGTCCAATATACCAATTCATATTGTAATTTAACTCACCTGCCTGCAATGCAAGCGGTGCTTTTAAATAAAAAGCTTTTGTGAATGTGGTATCAACATCAAGATCTAAAGAAAGTGTTTTTGATTCTAATTTGGCAGATGAAAAAGCCTGTTCAGAAATTAAAATTGAAGAGAAGAAATGTTGTTTGTAAGCAACCCAATTTACATCTTTTTCTTCCGCATCATCTTCATCGCCGATGGATAAATAATCTATTTTCTCATCTTCTTTCTCATAATACATTTCAGTTTGTTGGTTTTCATAGCTAATGCTTTTCTCTTTTCTGAAAGCTTCTAAACTATAATCCAAGGTAACTGGTTTGTTTGCGTCCAATGATGCGCTTAATCCTTGGGAACGCACCGTGAAATCAACCATATATTCAGTTGGTTTCATCACATATCGATATTCCAAAAAGTTACCTTCAGAAACTTTTAATTTCATTGAAAGCACTTGATTCCCTCCAGATTTGGTAAGAGTTGGCTCAAAAAACAAGTCTTTAGTGTTCAATGTTCTGTTGTCGGAAGTTCCAAAGTTGATGTTAAAAGAGGCGTTGTTGTCTTTTATCATATACAACGGCAAAGAATCATAGGTCACATAATTTTTTAACAATGCTTCCTTAATTTGTCCGCCCTTATTTGAAATCACCAATTTTAGCAAATCATTTTCCAAAACGGTTTCTCCATCTTCTATTGCTGAAGGAAGTGTTGCTGAATATGCGAAAACACCCAACTGACCTTGTGCTTTAACCAAAGAAAGTGAATCGGTTGCTTGGGTTATAATTTCAGATTTTTTGGTGGAATCCGTTAGGGTTGAAGTAACTGTTGTTTGTTCTACGTTTTCTATCTTGTTTTTCTCAGCTTCCAGTTCTTCTTGAGTTGGCTGATTGCTCCACATCCACCATAAGATAATTGCTCCTAACAAAACAAAACCTATCAGTGAATTAATATCAAATTTCTTTTCTTCCATGGGTATAATTAAATGTCAATTTGTCCATTGCTTTTTTCAGAATTTAAAAAGCCCGACAAATGTACTAAATGTAAATTAAATTTGGTTTCTTATTAATGATTAGTTGGCTGGCTTAAAGCGTGATTTAGTGCCGCTTTTACAAAATCCACAAATAAAGGATGCGGATTTAACACGGTACTTTTATATTCAGGATGGTATTGAACGCCAACAAACCAAGGGTGTTCCGGAATTTCAACAACTTCAACCAAATTGGTTTCAGGGTTTTTTCCGGTGGCAATCATTCCCGCTTTTTCAACTTGTTCTAAAAAATCATTGTTAAATTCGTAACGATGCCTGTGACGTTCGCTGATATGTTCTTTATGGTAAATATCCCTCACTTTACTTCCATCTTTTAGGATGCAATCCCAAGCGCCCAAACGCATAGTGCCACCATAATTGGTGATATTTTTTTGTTCTTCCATCAAATCGATAACCGGATATAAGGTATTGCTGTTCATTTCTGTTGAATTGGCGCCTGTTAATCCTAAAACATTTCTTGCGTACTCAATAACAGCCATTTGCATTCCCAGGCAAATACCGAAAAAAGGTATATTGTTTTCGCGCGCAAATTTTACGGCTTCAATTTTTCCTTCAATACCGCGCTCGCCAAAACCTGGTGCAACTAAAATTCCGTTTAAATTTTTTAACAATTCAGGAACATTTTCTATCGTCAATTCTTCAGAATGAATCCAATTGATGTTAACTTTTACTTCATTTTGCGCACCCGCGTGAATAAATGCTTCCGAAATGGATTTATAAGCATCGTGCAGTTCCACATATTTTCCTATCAATCCTATTTCAACCGTATTTTTCGGATTTTTAAATCGCTTTAAAAAATCGTTCCAAAGTTTCAATTCCGGTTGTTTGTCATTTGGCAGTTGCAATTTTTTCAGCACAACAGTGTCCAATCCTTCTTCGAGCATAAAATTTGGAACATCATAAATAGTTTCAGCATCTATGGATTGGATAACATCTTCTTTTCTTACATTACAAAAAAGTGCCAGTTTGTTTTTTATGGAATCGGAAATTTCATGTTCTGTTCTGCAAACCAAAATATCCGGACTTACTCCGCTTTGCATCAGCATTTTAACAGAGTGTTGTGTAGGTTTTGTTTTTAACTCGCCGGCAGCGGCCAAATAAGGAACCAGTGTTAAATGAATGACAATGGCATTTTCATGGCCCATTTCCCAAAGCAATTGACGAACAGATTCTACATAAGGCAACGATTCAATATCGCCAACAGTTCCGCCAATTTCTGTAATTATGATGTCAAATTCACCGGTATTTCCTAATATTTGAATGCGATGTTTAATTTCGTCGGTAATATGAGGAATTACCTGCACCGTTTTGCCTAAAAATTCACCCCTGCGTTCTTTTTCTATAACAGATTGATAAATTCTTCCGGTGGTCACATTGTTTGCCTGTGATGTTGGAATATTGAGAAAACGCTCGTAATGACCTAAATCCAAATCGGTTTCGGCACCATCTTCCGTTACATAACATTCGCCATGTTCGTATGGATTTAAAGTTCCCGGATCTATATTGATGTATGGATCAAGTTTTTGTATGGTGACAGAGTAGCCTCTTTCTTGTAATAATTTTGCTAAAGAAGCTGCGATAATTCCTTTTCCTAAAGAAGAAGTAACGCCTCCGGTTACAAAAACATATTTGGTGTTTTTCATTATTCGTAGGTTTTGGCAAAATTACATTTAATGTTTTAGTCTACAAAAACAAACCTTCAATTTTTGGAAAAAATTGAAGGTTTGTTTTTTAATCGAATTTAAAAGAATAATCACTTTTTCTTGCTTCGGATCATCATTTCCAACATATCCCACATTTCTTTTGGAATATCTTCCAACATATTAAATTCTCCAGCACCTTTTAACCATTCTCCGCCATCAATTGTAATTACTTCTCCATTTATATAGGCCGAAAAATCGCTCATTAAATAGGCGGCCAAATTTGCCAATTCCTGATGTTCGCCAACGCGGCCAACCGGAACTTTCTTTTTCATATCAAACTTATCTTTCAAATTTCCAGGCAACAATCTATCCCAGGCGCCTTCCGTAGGAAAAGGTCCGGGAGCGATGGCGTTTGAACGAATTCCGTATTTTGCCCATTCAACTGCCAAAGAGCGCGTCATTGCCAAAACACCTGCTTTTGCAGTTGCGGAAGGCACAACATAAGCAGAACCTGTCCACGCATACGTGGTTACAATATTTAAAATGGTCGATTTTGGTTGTTTAATATCGATCCAATGTTTTCCAAAAGCCAAAGTGCAATTCTTGCTTCCTTTTAAAACGATATCAATAACGGTATCAAAAGCGTTGGCCGACAAGCGTTCGGTTGGACTGATAAAATTTCCTGCGGCGTTGTTTAAAAGTCCGTCAACTTTCCCAAATTTATCCAATGTTGCTTGTAAAACTGCTTCAACTTCAGTGTAATTTCTAACATCACATTGAACTGCCAAAACGGTTCCTCCGGTTTTTTCCTCCAATTCTATCTTGGCTTTTTCTAGTTTCTCCATATTTCTTGAAGTAATGACAACGTGTGCGCCAAGTTCTAAAAAATAAGTGGTCATGGCTTTGCCTAAACCGCTGCCGCCACCAGTGACAACAATGACTTGATCTTTTAAACTTCCTTCTTTAAGCATTGGTTTGGTATACATATTTCTTATAATTTTAGTTTGTATAAAAGTAGTTTTTTTTTCAAATTCAGGGTTTAAAATAAAAATATTATTTTTTTTAGATTCTATTTGCTAAAAACAAAAGTAATTGTATATTTGCCAACGCTTTTGAGGAGAGGAATTCCAAAGAAAGCAACAACAGAAGAAACACTATTTTAAAGATATTTGTAATGAGTAAAAGAACATATCAGCCATCAAAAAGAAAAAGAAGAAATAAGCACGGTTTTAGAGAACGTATGGCTAGTGCAACAGGAAGAAAAGTGTTGGCAAGAAGAAGAGCTAAAGGAAGAAAAAGAATCAGTGTATCTTCTGATCCAAGACCAAAAAAATAATGAGACAGTAGTTTTATATATAGGGTGTTACTTTTTAGTAACACCTTTTTTTTGAACTATTAATAAGTTTTGAAAACTATTTTGCCGCATAAAACGAATTTTATAGATATTTACACATTACTATTTTATATTTAAAAAAATGCCAAAAAACAATAACATTAAATCGATTTTAATCATTGGATCGGGTCCAATTATTATTGGTCAGGCTTGTGAATTTGATTATGCCGGCTCTCAAGCAATCAGATCTTTAAAAGAAGAAGGAATTGAAGTGACGCTCATCAATTCAAATCCGGCAACCATTATGACGGATCCATCTTTGGCCGATAATGTGTATTTGTTGCCGTTAACCACTAAATCAATCATTCAAATTTTGGAAAAACATCCAAATATTGATGCTGTTTTGCCAACAATGGGCGGACAAACAGCGTTGAATTTATGTATTGAAGCCGATGACAAAGGGATTTGGAAAGATTTTAATATTGATATTATTGGGGTTGATATTGCTGCGATTCACATTACTGAAGATCGTGAGCAATTTAGAAAGTTGATGAATAAAATTGGCATCGGACAAGCGCCGTCAACTATTGCAAATTCCTATTTAAAAGGAAAAGAAATTGCGCAAGAATATGGTTTTCCGCTGGTTATTCGTCCTTCATTTACCTTAGGTGGTTTTGGAGCTTCCATCGTTTACAAGAAAGAAGATTTTGATGAATTGTTACGTCGTGGTCTTGAAGCTTCGCCAATTCACGAAGTAATTATAGACAAAGCATTGTTGGGCTGGAAGGAATTTGAACTGGAGTTGTTGCGTGACAGAAATGATAATGTGGTGATTATTTGCACCATCGAAAATATGGATCCGATGGGAATTCATACCGGAGATTCAATCACCGTTGCGCCTGCAATGACTTTGAGCGATACCACTTATCAAAAAATGCGCGATATGGCCATTTTAATGATGCGTTCCATCGGTGATTTCGCCGGCGGCTGTAATGTGCAGTTTGCTGTAAGTCCTGATGAAAAAGAAGATATTGTTGCTATTGAAATTAATCCGCGGGTTTCGCGTTCATCGGCATTGGCTTCAAAAGCAACCGGTTATCCGATTGCGAAAATTGCCGCAAAATTGGCCTTAGGTTATCATTTAGATGAATTGAACAACCAAATTACAAAAACAACTTCGGCTTTATTTGAACCAACGTTGGATTATGTAATTGTAAAAATACCGCGATGGAATTTCGACAAATTTGAAGGTGCAGACAGAACGTTGGGCTTGCAAATGAAATCAGTGGGAGAAGTGATGGGAATTGGGCGCTCGTTTCAGGAGGCGCTTCATAAAGCAACACAATCATTGGAAATTAAACGCAACGGATTGGGTGCCGACGGAAAAGGAGAGACGGATTACGACACCATTATTGAGAAATTAACTTACCCAAGCTGGGATCGGGTTTTTATCATTTATGATGCGCTTCAAATGGGAATTCCGTTAAGCAGAATTCACGAAATCACCAAGATAGATGTTTGGTTTTTAAAACAATACGAACAATTACTATCATTAGAGAAAGAAATTTCTACGCATAAACTTGACACTTTATCATACGAATTGCTTTTGGAAGCAAAACAAAAAGGCTTTGCCGACCGTCAAATAGCGCATATGCTAGGCTGTTGGGAAAGTGAAGTTCACAACAAAAGACAGGAATTAGACATCAATCGGGTATATAAATTGGTGGATACATGTGCCGCCGAATTTAATGCGCAAACACCTTATTATTATTCCACATTCGAAAATAAAATGATTACCCAAAACGGAAGTTTTGCGGACAATGAAAGTGTGGTGACCGATAAGAAAAAAATTGTGGTTTTGGGTTCCGGCCCAAACAGAATCGGGCAAGGAATTGAGTTCGATTATTGCTGTGTGCACGGTGTTTTGGCCGCCAAAGAATTGGGCTACGAAACCATTATGATTAACTGTAACCCGGAAACAGTATCAACCGATTTTGACACGGCCGACAAATTGTATTTTGAACCCGTGTTTTGGGAACATATTTATGACATCATTCAGCTTGAAAAACCGGAAGGCGTTATTGTGCAGTTGGGCGGGCAAACTGCTCTAAAGCTGGCTGAAAAATTAGACAAATACGGAATAAAAATTATAGGAACCAGCTTTGACGCGCTAGATTTGGCGGAAGACAGAAAACGTTTTTCTGAGTTATTGATGGATTTAGACATTCCTTTTCCGCAATACGGAACAGCAACCACAGCAGATGAAGCTGCCGCAATTGCCGATAATTTAGATTTCCCAATTTTGGTTCGTCCTTCATATGTTTTGGGCGGACAAGGGATGAAAATTGTGATTAACAAAGAAGAACTGGAAAAACACGTAGTTGATTTACTGCGTAAAATTCCAAACAATATGTTGTTGTTAGATCATTATTTAGATGGCGCCATTGAAGCGGAAGCTGATGCAATTTGTGATGGGGAAGATATATATATAATTGGTATTATGGAACATATTGAACCTTGCGGCGTACATTCCGGAGATTCAAACGCCACATTGCCGCCGTTTAATTTGGGCGAATTTGTGATGCAACAAATTAAAGACCATACTAAAAAAATTGCATTGGCTTTAAGAACCGTAGGGTTGATTAATATTCAGTTTGCCGTTAAGGATGATATTGTTTATATCATTGAAGCCAATCCGAGAGCTTCTCGTACGGTGCCGTTTATTTCAAAAGCATATAAAGAACCTTATGTAAACTACGCAACTAAAGTGATGCTGGGCGCAAATAAAGTGAAGGATTTTAAATTTAATCCGAAATTGGAGGGCTATGCCATTAAGCAACCGGTATTTTCTTTTAATAAATTTCCGAATGTGGATAAAAAATTAGGTCCGGAAATGAAATCGACCGGCGAAAGTATTTTATTTATTGACAATTTAAAAGATGACCAGTTTTATGAATTGTATTCACGAAGAAAGATGTATTTGAACAAATAAAATCGATTAAAAAACCATAAAAGAGCGCTTAGCGCTCTTTTTTTATACAAAAATTGTCACATATTAATTTATTATATATATTTGTTCAACCAAACTTAATTTACTTTGAACAATATCAAAACAGAGTTCACTATAAAAGATCTCGAAAATTTTTCAGGCATAAAAGCGCACACCATTCGTATTTGGGAAAAAAGATACAATTTGTTTGAGCCCAAAAGGACTGATTCTAACATTAGGTATTATGATATGGATAGCATGCTTAAGCTGCTAAATGTCTCTTTACTATACAATAACGGCTTAAAAATATCCAAAATTGCCTCCTTGTCTGATGATAAAATGGAATTAAGCGTAAAGGAAATTGTATTTAAAGAAGGTTTCGAAAGTAAAGCGTTGAATTCCTTTAAATTGGCCATGCTAAATTTTGATGAAGGCTTGTTTAACCAAACCTACAACGGGCTTATTTCACAAACATCCTTTAGAACTATTTTTATTGAAGTTTTTATACCGTTTCTTACTGAAATAGGTGTTTTGTGGCAAGTTCATTCCATAACGCCGGCGCATGAACATTTCATTACCAACTTAATAAAGCAAAAGATTTTAATCAATACAGAGAAACTCCAATTCCTTCAGCCAAATAAAACTGAAAGAAAGTTTGTATTGTATTTGCCAATGCATGAAATTCACGAACTTGGCTTGCTATACCTTCATTTTGAATTGTTGTTTCACGGATACCATTCTATATATTTGGGACAAAGCGTTCCTGTTGAGAATTTAAAAGACCTGCAAAAAATCTTTGACAATGTTTCTTTTTTAACCTATTTAACAGTAGAACCATCAAAAGAAACGGTTGAAGAATATTTAGAGCAAGTTTATATTGAAGTATTGAAGGATACCAATGATAATTTATGGGTTTTAGGTTCAAAATTGGCGCAGTTCGATTCGGATTCTTTCAAAAATGAGCAAATCAAAATATTTAAATCTCCGATAGAGTTGTTAAATATTTTATAATTTCTAAAAATAATTTGTTTTTGTTTAACTAATTCTTATATTTGTTATACAGAATGAAGAAAAAAATTATTATTATAGGCTCAGGTTTCTCATCGTTATCAGCTTCTTGTTATTTAGCAAAAGCAGGTCACGATGTTACGATTATTGAGAAAAACAGCAGTGTGGGCGGTAGGGCCCGATTGCTTAAGAAGGACGGATTTAAATTTGACATTGGTCCAACTTGGTATTGGATGCCCGATGTTTTTGAAAAATTCTTTACCGATTTCGATAAAAAACCATCAGATTTTTACGATTTGGAGAAACTGGCTCCAGCTTATCAGGTTTATTTTGACCGACTTGATTCGTTGCTTATTTCCGATAAAATCGAAGAAATTTATCAGGTTTTCGAAAATGAAGAAAAAGGAAGTTCCGTTTATCTGAAGAAATTTTTAAAAGCCGCAAAATTCAATTATGAAGTTGCGGTGAATAATTTGGTTTATAAACCCGGAAATTCAATTACCGAACTGGTGACATTTCAAACAATTGCCAATGTAAATCAGTTTTTTAAAAGCATTAGTACCGAAGTTCGCGGACATATTAAAAGCGATAAGTTAATTCAAATTTTAGAGTTTCCTGTGTTGTTTTTGGGTGCGAAACCGTCAAATACGCCAAGTTTTTACAGTTTTATGAATTACGCCGATTTTGGTTTGGGCACTTGGCATCCAAAAGGCGGAATGTATGAAGTGGTTAAAGGATTTGTCACTTTGGCTGAGGATTTGGGCGTTAAAATTGAAACGAACCAAAACGTTGAAAAAATTGTTGTTGAAAATGGTACCGTAAAAGGTGTAAAGGTGAATCAACAGTTTATGGCGGCAGATTTTGTGGTGAGTGGTGCAGATTATCACCATTCGGAAACCTTATTGGATGAAAAATACAGAATGTATTCGGAAAAATATTGGAATAAAAGAACATTTGCGCCTTCGGCACTATTATTTTACGTCGGTTTAAGCAAAAAGCTAAAAAACGTTTCACATCATACTTTATTTTTCGATTCAAATTTCGACAAACATGCGGTTGAGATTTATGACACCCCACAATGGCCAAAAGATCCGCTGTTTTATGGAAGTTTTCCAAGTATTACAGATGATAGTTTTTCCCCAAATGGTTACGAAGCGGCTACTTTTTTGATTCCTATTGCACCTGGAATTCAGGACAATAACGAGATACGTGAGGAATATTTTTTAAAAATAATTGAAAGATTGGAAAAATTGACCGATCAAAATATAAAAGATTTTATTATTTTTAAAGAATCGTATTGTGTAAACGATTTTGTGAAAGATTATAATTCATTTAAAGGAAATGCCTATGGATTGGCAAATACATTGATGCAAACGGCTTTTTTACGACCAAAAATACAAAGTAAAAAGGTGAAGAATTTATTTTTTACAGGGCAGTTAACTGTTCCTGGCCCTGGAGTTCCACCAGCAATTATATCTGGAAAAATTGTGTCTGAATTATTAATGAAAAAAGGGTAAATACTATGAAACAAATTTTTGACGAAACTTCATTTTTGTGCAGCAAAATAGTTACTAAAAAATATAGCACATCTTTTTCGTTGGCGGTTAAAATGCTTTCCCCGAAAATTAGGGAAGCCATTTTTGGCATTTATGCATTTGTGAGGTTTGCCGATGAAATTGTGGATTCATTTCACGATTTTGAAAAAAATGAGTTGATAAACGAATTTGAACGCGACTATTATAAAGCCTATAATTCCGGAATTAGTTTAAATCCGATTTTAAATTGTTTTCAGTTAACGGTAAAAAAATACAATATTGATGATGATTTAATTCAGGCTTTTTTAAAAAGCATGAAATTGGACTTAAATAAAGAAGAATACCATACAGCGGAAGAATACAACGAGTATATTTATGGATCGGCTGATGTTGTTGGGTTGATGTGTTTAAAAGTTTTTGTTGATGGCGACATTGAAAAGTATGAAAATCTTAAAAGTTATGCAATGAGCTTGGGTTCTGCATTTCAAAAGGTAAATTTTTTGCGCGATTTAAAAGATGATATGGAAGTATTGAACCGTTCTTATTTTCCGGGGATAAATATGCAGCGGTTAGATTTAAATTCAAAAAACCAAATCATTGAAGAAATAGAAAGTGATTTTGATGAAGCTTATAAAGGCATAAAATTATTGCCAATTGAAGCAAAATTTGGCGTTTATACAGCCTATATTTACTATAAAGGTTTGTTGAAAAAGTTGAAAAGCACCCCCTCAGAAAAAATATTGAATACGCGAATCAGAATTTCAAATCCAGTTAAAATTAGTTTACTTGCACGATCATTTGTGGTTTTTAAGCTAAATTTGATGTAATTTTGGCGAATGAAAATTATCATATTCTTTTTTATGCTGAATTCCATGCAAGCATCAGTTTTAGATGATGTGAGAAATCAGTTTCCTAAAATTAATTCTATTGAGGAAGCTGATTTTCATATGAAATTACTGGAAAACGAAAAGAGTCCGGAAGCAAAAGGATATTATGCTGCGATGCTTTTTATGAAAGCCAAATATGTGAAATTTCCACTTTCAAAATACAATAATTTCAAAAAGGGTAAATCGGCATTAGATCAAGTGATTCTTGAAAATAAATCGAATGTTGAATTGCGGTATTTGCGGTTTGTGTTTCAAAATGAACTGCCGGCTTTATTGAACTATGATGCCAATATTACAGAGGATTTTTCTGCAATAGTAAACGGGATCGAAAAAAGCAATTTAACAAAGGGTTTTAAACATAAAATATTGAAAAATATGTTGTTGGTTAAAGGCATCACTGCCAATCAAACAACCCAACTCAAATTATTATTAAACAAAATATGATTTTTTTACTCATAACACTTGGAACTTTTTTATTGATGGAGTGCGTGACTTGGTTAACGCATAAATTTGTGATGCACGGTTTTTTATGGTATTTTCATGAAGACCATCACCAGCCGAGATATCAAAATTGGTTTGAACGGAATGACGTGTTTTTCGTTATTTTTGCCATTCCAAGCATTGTGTTGTTTTATTTTGGTTTGCAAGGCGGCTTAAACTATAAATTTTTTATTGGTTTGGGAATTATGTTATACGGAATGGCTTATTTTTTGGTGCATGATGTGCTTATTCACAAGCGTTTTAAATGGTTTAGCAAATCAAATAATAAGTATTTAGTCGGTTTAAGAAAAGCGCACAAAGTACATCACAAACATTTGGGTAAAGAAGAAGGTGAATGTTTTGGAATGTTGTTTGTGCCTTTCAAATACTTCAAAATATAATGAGTCTTTATTTAATTTTAAATATAGCATCCTTTATTGTTCCGTTTGTATACAGTTTTGAAAAAAAAAGAATGCATTACATAAAGTGGTGGAAATCTGTTTTTCTTTCTATTTTTATTGTTGGCATATTTTTTATTGTTTGGGATATTATTTTTACGCAGCAAGGCGTTTGGGGTTTCAACCCTGATTATCATTTGGGCTTGAATTTATGGGGTTTGCCCATAGAGGAAATTTTATTTTTTATATGCATACCTTATGCAAGTATTTTTACCCATTATGCCTTTCTTTATTTCTTTGAAAACACAAAATTATCTGATAAATTAACAAAATATATCAGTATTATTTTATTGGTTATTGCGATTATTGTGTTGTTTTATGCATTTCCAAAAAAATACACAACCGTAACTTTCAGTATTTTTATTTTATTGATGGCATTTTCATTGTGGAAAAAAACACCTGTTTTACCGCAGTTTTTTATCACTTTTTTGATTATACTCTTTCCGTTTTTTATTGTGAACGGCATTTTAACCGGCAGTTTTATTGAAAATGAGGTTGTTTGGTATAATAATGATGAGAATTTAAACATCAGATTGTTCACAATTCCTGTTGAAGATGCTGTTTATGCCTTTAATATGTTGTATCCTAGCATCCTTTTGATAGAATTTTTCAAAAAGAAATTTAATAAGAAAACTGTTATAGCAGGATGATTAGAAAGGAAATTTCAGTTTTTTGGTTTCGACGCGATTTAAGACTGGAAGATAACTGCGCCTTGTTTTATGCATTAAATTCAAAACTGCCTGTACTTCCTGTTTTCATTTTTGATGAAGCTATTATAAATGAATTGCCAAAAGATGATCCGAGGGTAAATTTTATTTATGATACTTTAAAAGACATCAATAATGAATTGGCAAAATTCAACACTTCGTTATATGTCAAAAAAGGAAATCTGGCTGATATTTGGTCCGCTATTTTTGAAGAATTTAAGGTGAAAAATGTTTTTTTCAATAAAGATTATGAGCCTTATGCAAACCAGCGAGATGAGAAAATAAAGTTGCTTTGCAAACAAAAAAACAGCAATTGCTTTACGTATAAAGATCAGGTTATTTTTGAAGAATTGGAAATTGTGAAAGCAGACGGATTGCCATATAGTGTTTATACGCCTTATAAAAATAAATGGCTTGAAAAATACAATGCCAATTCTCCTATTGAATACAAATCAGAAGCTTTAAAAGACAATTTCTTAAAAGCTAGCTTTTCATTTCCATCTTTAAGCAATATTGGTTTTGAGGAAAGTACGATTAAAGTTTTGCCGTCCAATTCCAAATGCATTAAAAAATATCAGGAAATAAGAGACATTCCTTCTGTTGAAACTTCTAACGCTTCGGTTTTTTTGCGTTTCGGGACAATAAGTGTTCGTAAATTGGTGGAATATGCCAATAAAACCAATCAAATTTACTTGAGTGAATTGATTTGGCGCGAATTTTTTATGCAGATTCTATTTCATTATCCGAAAGTGGTGAATGAAAATTTTAAATCGAAATATAATTTTATTCCTTGGAGAAATAATGAAGCCGAATTTAAATTGTGGTGCGAAGGAAAAACTGGCTACGCCATTGTTGATGCCGGAATGCGCCAATTAAACAAAACCGGTTATATGCACAATCGCGTTCGTATGATTACTGCAAGTTTTTTGTGCAAACACTTATTGATTGACTGGCGTTGGGGTGAAGCGTATTTTGCTTCAACATTGCTCGATTTTGAATTGTCTTCAAATAACGGCAATTGGCAATGGGTTGCCGGAACGGGTTGTGATTCTGCGCCTTATTTCAGGGTTTTTAATCCGACAACACAACAAGAAAAATTTGATCCTGAATTGAAATATATCAAAAAGTGGATTCCCAATTTTACCAATTCCTATATTCCTGAAATAGTGGAACATAAATTTGCCCGAGAACGCTATTTAAATGCTGTGAAAGGTAGTTTCTTTTCCTAATGTTTGCCAAATTTTTTTGTTGCTCTTTTGAATATTTTGCGTCCTTTTTGTTGCCTGAAAGTTAATTTTATGCATTAAAAATAAACACTATTTACGTAATCATAGATTTTACCATCCATTTATTTCCATTTCCCTATAAATCTACGTAAAAATAATCAATTCTATAAAATTTTAGATTTGTGATCTTTAAATGGGAAGAAATTTCCCATTTTAAAACGTCACAAATATTGCGCATATCATTTTTTGGCAATAAAAAATATTTTTATCTTCATAGAAATCAAAGTTTTAATGGAGATATTTATATCAATTCTAAATAATTACATCACTTAATTAGCTGACATATGTCATTATAAATAATACTTTATTACCATAGTTTTACAACATAAATTCAGAATAGTAATTAAATGATTTATAGTATAAAGGAATTCAAAAAAACTTTATTCAATAAATTTTTTCAGCGTAAATATAAAATAAAATGAAACAAGAAAGTGTAAAACTAATTTGTGATGCCAATGAAGCAGTAGCAATCATTGCTCACAAAACTAACGAGGTTTGTGCAATTTACCCAATCACACCGTCATCACCAATGGGTGAACATGCGGAGGTGTATAGTTCAAATGGCCAAACAAATATTTGGGGTAACATTCCTAGAATTGTTGAAATGCAAAGTGAAGGCGGTGCTGCAGGAGCAGTTCACGGCTCACTTCAGGGAGGCGCATTAACAACAACATTTACTGCATCGCAGGGATTGCTGTTAATGATTCCTAATATGTATAAAATTGCCGGTGAATTATTGCCAGCAGTAATCCATGTGGCAGCAAGAACACTTGCTACACATGCATTGTCAATTTTTGGGGACCATTCAGATGTTATGGCAACCCGTGCAACCGGATTCTCCATGTTGTTTGCAGGTTCAGTTCAGGAAGCACACGATTTTGCATTAATTTCACAGGTTTCTGCTTTAAAAAGCAGTGTTCCTTTTTTAAATATTTTTGACGGATTTAGAACATCTCACGAAATTGCCAAGATTAACGGAATTCCAGATGATGTTATTAAAGCAATGATGCCGGAAGAGGAAGTGATGAAACACAGAAAAAGTTCATTAGATCCAGACAATCCGGTAATTAGAGGAACTGCACAAAATCCTGATGTTTTCTTTCAGGCACGTGAAGCAGCAAATACTTACTACCAAAATGTTCCAGGAATCGTTCAAAAAACAATGGACGAATTCTACAAACATACTGGCAGAAAATACAGTTTATTCTACTACATTGGCCATCCAGAAGCAGAAAAAGTAATTGTTGTTATGGGTTCAGGTGACGGACCAATTAGAGAAACCATTGACACGTTGGTTGAACAAGGTGAAAAAGTTGGTGCTTTAATCGTTCGTTTATACCGTCCGTTCTCTGTTTATGATTTTATCGAAAACATTCCTAAAACAGTTAAAAAAATTGCGGTTTTAGACAGAACAAAAGAACCTGGAAGTATTGGTGAACCGTTATATTTAGATGTGGTAACTGCATTTGTTGAAATGGGTGAATCTATGCCTACAATCATTGGTGGCCGCTATGGACTTTCTTCAAAAGAGTTTACCCCTGCAATGGTGAAAGGAATTTACGATGAATTAGACGAAAATTCTCCAAAAAACCATTTCACTATCGGTATCAATGATGACGTTACCAACACAAGTTTAAAGTACAATCCCGATTTTAAAACCAGAAAAACAACATTCAATTGTATGTTTTATGGTTTAGGATCAGATGGTACCGTTGGCGCAAATAAAAACTCCATTAAAATTATTGGTGAAACCACCGATAATTATGTACAAGGGTATTTTGTATATGACTCCAAAAAAGCAGGTGCTCAAACAGTTTCGCATTTGCGTTTTGGACCAGAACCAATTTATTCAACCTATTTAATTAACAAAGCGAATTTTATTGCTTGTCACCAGTTTAATTTTATCTATAAATACGATATTTTAGAAAATATTAAAAAAGGCGGAACATTTTTATTAAACACGCCTCATTCAAAATATAAAGTTTGGACAGAGTTGCCAAGCGTTATGCAACGCAGAATTATTGACAATGATATTGAATTCTATGTAATTGACGCAACAAAAGTGGCCCAAGATGCAGATCTAGGTAAACGTACAAATACTATTTTACAAACATGTTTCTTCGCTATTTCTGGCGTGCTTCCTAAAGATGAAGCAATCAAAAAAATTAAAGATGCTATTGTAAAATCATATTCACACAAAGGTGATGATGTTGTTCAAATGAACTTTAATGCAGTTGACAAATCATTAGAAAATCTTCAAAAAGTTGAATATCCTCGTCACACTACAAATAATGATGGTTTAATACCAATGATGACTGCCAACGCCGATGATTTCGTAAAACAAATTTTAGGAACCATTTTGGCTGGTAGAGGTGATTCATTACCTGTGAGCGCATTTTCTGCAGATGGAACTTTTCCAACAGGAACAACACAGTATGAAAAACGTGGAATTGCTGATTTTGTGCCGGTTTGGGATGATGCAGATCTTTGCACTCAGTGTAATAAATGTGTTGTAATTTGTCCGCACGCTGCCATAAGAGCCAAAGTTGTATCAAATGATTTATTGATAAATGCACCGGAATCTCTAAAAAGTGTACCAGCGAAAGGAAGACCTTTTAATAGCGATAATGAAAGTTATATCTTGCAGGTTTCTCCAGAAGATTGTACAGGTTGCGATTTATGCGTAGCTGTGTGTCCGGCCGAAAGTAAAGTCATTCCAAATACTTTTGCAATTAACTTAACAGATTATCGTCAAGTAAAAGATGTGGAAAATGTTAATTGGGATTTCTTTATTGATTTACCGGATTATGACAGAAAAGAATTGGTAACTTCTACAATAAAAGGATCACAGTTCTTAGAACCGTTATTTGAATTCTCTGGAGCCTGTTCAGGTTGTGGAGAAACACCATACATTAAGTTAATTACACAATTATACGGAGACAGTATTTTAATTGCAAATGCAACTGGCTGTTCATCTATTTATGGCGGTAATTTACCAACAACACCTTACAAAACAAATAAAGACGGTCGCGGACCGGCTTGGGCAAACTCATTATTTGAAGACAATGCAGAGTTTGGTATGGGTATGCAATTGGCATTGACCAAAAAGCAAGAAATTGCAGCCGATTTGTTGAAATCTTTAGAAAGTAAAGTTGGCAGTACCATAGTAAATAACATCCTAAATAATGCTGAAGGAAACGAAACGCTTAAAGAACAAAAAATAAGTCATATTGATGAACTAAATGAAATTTTAGAAACCATTGATACTTATGAAGCTAAAAAACTAAGAAATCTTTCTGAATACTTACGTAATAAAGCAGTTTGGATATTTGGTGGTGACGGTTGGGCTTATGATATTGGATATGGTGGTTTAGACCACGTATTTTCATCAGGAGAAAACGTTAATATTTTAGTGATGGATACTGAAGTGTATTCGAATACTGGTGGACAAGCATCTAAATCTACACCAATGGGTGCAAGTGCCAAGTTTGCGATTTCAGGGAAAAAGACTTCCAAGAAAAGTTTGGCTTTACAAGCAGTTTCTTACGGAAATGTTTATGTAGCACAAATTGCCATTGGCGCAAAAGATAACCAAACGCTGAAAGCAATTGAAGAAGCGGCTGCTTATCCGGGACCATCATTAATTATTGCTTATTCTCATTGTGGTGAGCACGGTTACGATTTAAAAGACGGTGCAATACATCAAGAAAAAGCAGTAGAAACAGGTTATTGGCCATTGTTTAGATTCAATCCTTTGGCAGAAAAAGGAAAGAGATTTAAACTGGATTCAAAAACGCCTTCTGCTCCAGTTAGCGAATTTATGTATACAGAAACTCGTTTTACGAGAGTTGTAAATGAAAATCCTGAATTGGCTAAAAATCTATTGGAAAAAGCCCAAGAACAAGTGGACGTTCAATGGGAAAGATTAGAACTTTACAGAAATTTATAAATTAAATTCATATAAAAGTGCCAAGTATTTTCATACTTGGCACTTTTTTTATATCTTTAATTACTATTGTAAAGGCTTTATTCTTATGATAAGTGGAGGAATTAGAAGAATCAATAATTTTCTTTGTAGGACAATAAAAAAAATAAAAAATGAAATCAAGGTCAGAAGCTTTTTTTAAAGAAGCAGAAAAAAAATTGAAATCGGCAAAAGAGGAATTATTTAAACCAGCTGAAGATATTGTTAGTTATTCAGTTTGTAAAAACGCCCAGTTTGCCATTGAGAACTTTCTTAAAGGGTATTTAACAAAAAACAATATCGAATTGCAGCACGACGAAACTATCGCTTCACTATACGATAAATGCGTTAGTATCGACAAAAATTTTACTTCCATAGATTTAAATGCAATAGGTTGTAAAAATCATGCGATTGATTCCCGTTACTGTTCAGAAATTAATACCGTTAGTGCATGTTTTGACACAGCAGACAGCATTGACACCTATTTAAGAAAAAACAAAATCGTATAAAGCACAATGCTTTTTTTCGTTTGAGAAAGAAAAAAACTTACTGTACATTTGTGTAAAATAATCAATCAATGAATTATATTTTATTTGATGGTACAGTTCGCAATTCATTATTGCCATTAACCTTCACAAAACCTGTAGCCGATTTAAGAATAGGAATACTTACCATTCGTGAAAAATGGGAAACATATTTGGGTTTCACCACAACAACACTAACAGAAGACTACCTAGAAGAAAAATTTCCGATGGTTGAAATGGCGCAAAACGTTATGATTAACGCATCATTTTTGCCAACACTTCCTTTAGCTGAATTGATTATGGAATTAAAGGAAAATCAGGCTATTTTCAAAGAGGAAGAAGTAATTGCTTTTTTTACCGCAGAATCACAAGAAACAATAGATTTTGAGCAATACGAACAAATTGAATTTGAATCGGAGGTACTGCAAATTAAAAACACTTGGGATTTATTTTCTCTCAATGATATAGCTTTAATAGCTGATTTTGAGTTAATTACCGAAGGAAGAATGTCGCAGCCAATTCCTGATGGCGTTCGTTATGTTAATAAGGAAAATATTTTTATTGAAGAAGGCGCCGAAATCTTATTCTCTGTTTTAAACGCCAGTAAAGGGCCAATTTATATTGGGAAAGATTCTTTGGTGATGGAAGGCAGTTTAATTCGCGGCCCTTTTGCTTTGGGTGAACGTTCTGTGGTGAAAATGGGTGCTAAAATTTATGGAGCCACCACAATTGGGCCGTATTGTACTGTTGGAGGCGAAATAAACAATTGTATTTTATCTGGCTATTCAAACAAAGGACATGATGGCTTTTTAGGCAACTCAGTATTGGGTGAGTGGTGCAATATTGGTGCCGACACAAACAATTCAAACTTAAAAAATAATTATAGTGAAGTTCGTTTGTGGAATTATGAAACCGAAAATTTCGCCAAAACCGGATTACAATTTTGCGGTTTAATTATGGGAGACCATTCTAAATGCGGCATTAACACGATGTTTAACACAGGAACAGTTATTGGGGTAAGCGCAAATATTTACGGAAGTAATTTTCCAAGAAATTTTATTCCTTCTTTTAGTTGGGGCGGCGCAGCGGGTTTTTCAACCTATCAAATGGATAAAGTAACTGAAACTGCAACATTGGTTATGAAAAGGAGGGAAGTTGATTTTGACTCAAAAGAACAGCGAATTCTTGAACATATTTTTGAAATCACCAAGAAATACAGAAATTTTTAAAATAAAAAAAGGGTCATGAAATTAATATTTTCAGACCCTTTTTAATTTTTATAACTAATAGCTAGCTTTTTATTTGTTCTTTTTTGAATTGCTCAAACTTGGTTTCCATTTTTTTTGGCCAGCTGTTATTCGTTAAATCTACATCAGCAGTTTGTTCATCGGGATCAATCGTGATTTTTGAGATTGCTTTGCTTGACGGAAAAACTTTAGTGACTTCGGTATCATTTAATCTCCAAATTTCTGCTGGATACTGTTTGCGTTCTTTTGAGCCATCTTCATATTCAATTTCAACAATAATTGGCATGACCAAGTCTCCCGGTTTTTCAAAAACCAATTCGTAAAAATATTTTGGTGCTTTTAAGGTTGATTTTTCTTCGGATGAAAAGTTTTCATTGATATAATCGCTTAATAAATTGTAATCTTCCGGTTTTTTTGATTTTAAATTTTTATCAAATGCAGGACTGTCTTCAGAAATCAAATACAAGGCCGGAGGCAATTTATCAATACCTCTGCGTTTTGCCATATTTTCGGCACGTTCGGTTGGCTTGTCGGTCACATAGTATTTTTTCACTTCTTTGATGCCTATATCATTGGTGCCCGTTGTATAAAACCAACCTCTCCAAAACCAATCTAAATCCATAGCAGATGCATCTTCCATCGTCCTGAAAAAATCAGCAGGCGTCGGGTGCTTAAAAGCCCAGCGTTTTGCGTAGGT
Source organism: uncultured Lutibacter sp. (assembly GCA_964491495.1). GTDB lineage: Bacteria > Bacteroidota > Bacteroidia > Flavobacteriales > Flavobacteriaceae > Lutibacter. Next base: position 41,465 of record CAZBGP010000007.1, read on the forward strand.
TTTAAAAGCATGGTCAAACAATTCAGGTCCCATAATTGTATGTCGTAACATCCACAATCCAGCAGCAGGTTTTGCATAAGCATTGTTTGAAAATTCAAAAAGGTGATCTCCCTGTGTCATAATTGGTGTCAATTTCGACTGGTCTCCTTTCATATAACCTACAATATTTTTAGGCAAACCCCTGCTTAGCGGATAGTCTTTTTCATAATCCATTTGCGCCAACATTTGCACAAAAGAATTTAAACCTTCATCCATCCAAGTCCATTGGCGTTCATCAGAATTAATAATCATTGGAAAAAAGTTATGGCCAACTTCATGAATTGTCACACCAATCATGCGATATTTTGTTTGATCACTATAGGTTCCGTCAGGATTTGGTCTTCCCGGGTTAAAACAAATTTGAGGATATTCCATTCCCATTTGTCCATCAACCGAGATTGCCTTGTGATATGGATAATCAATGGTGTGTTTTGAATAGGTTTTCAAAGTTTGCGCTACGGCTCTGGTTGAATGATCTCCATATAATGGATTTGCTTCTTTAGAATAATAAGAATAAGCCATAACGGTTCTTCCGTTAATATCAACTGCCATTCCGTCCCAAATAAATTTTCTGGAAGTGGCAAAAGCGTAATCCCGCACATTTTCAGCAATAAATTTCCAGGTCTTTGTTTTTTTAGATTTATTTTTTTCAGCTAGAGTAGCTTCTTCCTGATTATGAATAATAACTGGGTTTTGGAAAGATTTTTTAGCTTCAGTCAATCTTTTTTGTTGTGTTTTTGTATAAACTTCTGATTCATTTTGCAGAACGCCTGTTGCACCTAACATATGATCGTCCGGTGTGGTAATATTTACTTCATAGTTTCCAAATTCTAACGCAAATTCACTACTTCCCCAAAATTGCAGGTTTTGCCAGCCTTCAACATTGTTGTAAACACATAATCTTGGAAAAAACTGCGCAATGACATAACTATTATTCCCATCTGCCGGAAAATGTTCATATCCGGAACGGCCTCCTTGTTCTATATGGTTGTTTATGTTGTACCACCATTTAATTTTAAATGAAAATTTTTCACCGGATGCCAATGGTTTGTCTAAATTTAAGCGCATCATGGTTTGGTTGATAAAATAAGAAGCATCACTGCCATCCATATTTTTTACATAATCAATTTTGAAGCCGCCATCAAAAGGCGCTTTTATGAAACTGTTATAAAATTCTTTCGGCGTATATAAATCACTTGTTTTCGTTTGATTTATATCAGGAGTTTTTGAATCTGCAGCACGCATATTTTGATCTAACTGCAACCATAAATATTCCAAATTATCTTTGGAATTGTTGTGATAGGTAATGGTTTCTTCGCCATAAATTCGATTATTATCCTCATCTAGAACAATATCCATTTTATAATCTACCTGTTGTTGCGTATATTCATGGCCGGGAGCGCCTGAAGCTTTGTGTTCATTGTTAGGTGTAGGAAGTTCTTCGTTTAACTGTTTAAATTTGCTGTTGTTGTAATGTGCTTTTTGAGGCGTTGTTTGTCCGGTAACAGGCAAAATTACTGTCAGA
>CAZBGP010000008.1:0-41071 GCA_964491495.1 uncultured Lutibacter sp.
CCTTCAGCTTGCGCTTTTAAAGCTTTAATATGAGATTTATAAGAAAACTCATCCTGATCTTCACGAGAAACGTTGAATTGTTTTGCCACCGCTTCCGCAGTCAATCCCATTCCCCAATAATAATCTTCGTTGCCTTCCTTGGCTGTTTTATAATTGGGAACCGGACGATAACCGCCCATTGGAATGAAACTCATGCTTTCAACACCACCTGCAATAATGCAATCGGCCATTCCCGATTGTATTTTAGCTACTGCAATGCTCACTGTTTCCAATCCAGATGCGCAATAACGATTTACGGTCATTCCCGGAACATCTTCAATTTTTAATCCCATCAATGAAATTAATCGTCCGATATTCAAGCCTTGTTCTGCTTCAGGCATGGCATTTCCAACCATTACATCATCTATTCTTTTTTTATCCAACTGAGGAAAATCTTTCAATAAATGTTCAATGGTTTCTGCAGCAAGTTCATCGGGCCGTTTGAACCTAAAAACTCCTTTTGGCGCTTTGCCCGCGGCCGTTCTATATCCTTGTACTATATATGCTGTTTTCATTTTTTTTAAGTTTTAGTTTCGTAATGGTTTTCCGGTTTTTAACATGTGCTCAATGCGCTCCAATGTTTTGCGCTCTGTGCACAAACTCATAAACGCCTCACGTTCAAGGTCCAATAAATACTGTTCTGAAACATAAGTTGGTTCCGATAAATTTCCTCCAGCCATCACATAACCTAATTTATTGGCTATTTTTTTATCGTGCTCAGAAGCGTATTTTCCTTTTTCCAAACTGTCGGTTCCCACTAAAAACATTCCCAAGGCCTGTTGTCCGTAAACCAATGCTTTTTTAGGAATTGGTTGCGAATAACCATCTTCCAGCATTTGAATGGCGTGACGTTTTGCCGTAGCAATTTGACGGTCTCTGTTTACCACAACAAGGTCTTTATGTTCTTTTAAGAAACCTAAATCATACGCTTCATAAGCAGAAGTTGCCACTTTAGCCATTGCTACATTGATAAAGAAATCGCGCAATTTATTCAATTTCACGTCGTCTTTTAAAACGCCTTCCGAAGCTCTTAACGCCATTTCTTTTGAACCGGCGCCACCAGGAATAATTCCCACGCCAAATTCAACCAAACCTATGTATGTTTCTGCAGCGGCAATCACTTTATCGGCGTGCATACTCATTTCGCAAGCGCCTCCAAAAGTAAATCCGTGCGGCGCAATAATTGTTGGACAAGAAGAGTAACGCAAACGCATTACGGTATCCTGAAAATATTTTACGGAGTAGTTCAATTCGTCATATTCCTGTTCAACAGCCATCATAAAAACCATTCCTAAATTGGCACCAACTGAAAAATTCGCCCCTTGGTTTCCTAAAATTACGGCTTCATATTCTGTTTCTGCCAAATCAATTCCTTTATTGATGGCTTGTAAAACTTCGCCGCCCAACGTGTTCATTTTAGATTGGAATTCGATATTTAAAACACCATCACCCAAATGTTGGATGGAAGCACCCGGATTTGACCAAATTGTTTTTGCTTCTCTGATGTTATTAAGAATGATAAAACTGTCTTGCCCAGGAATTTTTTCTTGTTTTTTAGACGGAATGGAATAGTAATATTTTGCGCCGTCTTTTACCGCATAAAAGCTTTTATTTCCGCTTTCAATCATTTCGGTCACCCATTTTGCAACAGGTAAGTTTTCAGCTTTCATCAATTCAATTCCGGCATCAACACCAATGGCGTCCCAAATTTCAAAAGGTCCGTGTTCCCAGCCAAAACCTGCTTTCATAGCATCGTCTAACCTATATAATTCATCTGAAATTTCAGGAATTCGGTTTTGGACGTAACCGAACATAGCGGCAAAATTCTTTCTGTAAAATTCACCGGCTTTGTCTTTTCCTTTTACCAGCACTTTAAATCGGTCAATAACGTGATCAATGGTTTTGGTAAGTTCAAGCGTAGCAAAATTTGCTCTTTTATTTGGGCGATATTCCAACGTATTTAAATCTAAGGAAAGAATATTTCTTTGGCCATTTTCGGTAACCATTTTATAGAATCCTTGTTTTGTTTTGCTTCCCAGCCATTTATTTTTCATCATGGTATCGATAAAATCGGGAAGTTTAAACAAGTCATGCGCTTCATCATCTTTACAGTTTTCGTGAATTCCGTTTGCCACATGAACCAGCGTATCCAATCCAACCACATCAACCGTTCTAAAAGTGGCCGATTTTGGACGACCAATTACAGGTCCTGTTAATTTATCAACTTCTTCAATGGTCAATCCCAATTCCTTCACTTGGTGGAACAAACTCATAATTCCGAAAATTCCAACCCTGTTTCCAATAAATGCAGGTGTATCTTTTGCCAAAACCGAAGTTTTTCCTAAGAATTTTTCTCCGTACATCATTAAAAAGTCCACAACTTCCTGTTTGCAGTCCGGACCGGGAACCACTTCAAAAAGTTTTAAATAACGAGGCGGATTGAAAAAATGGGTAACGGCAAAATGTTGCTGAAAATCGGCACTTCTGCCCTCATTCATAAATTTTATAGGAATACCAGAAGTATTTGAAGTAATCAACGTGCCAGGTTTTCTGAATTTTTCAATTTTTTCAAAAACTTGTTGTTTGATGTCCAATCGTTCTATTACAACTTCAATAATCCAATCTACTTCTTTAATCTTATGCAAATCATCATCTAAATTTCCGGTAGAAATTCTTTCGGCAAATTTGATATTATAAATAGGAGAAGGTTTCGATTTTAAGGAAGCATTTAAACTGTCATTTACAATTCTGTTGCGAACAAATTTGTTTTCAAGTGTAAGTCCTTTTGCTTTTTCTGCGTCATTTAATTCACGGGGAATAATATCAAGCAACAAAACTTCTACACCAATGTTTGCAAAATGACAAGCAATGCCCGATCCCATGATGCCGGATCCGATTACAGCTATTTTTTTAATTGGTCTTTTCATAAGATAATGGTATTTGTTTTTTATTTGGTCGGTTTATTATTAAAAATGATTTTGTCGTTAATTAATTGGTTGATGGTTTCCGTAACTTCAAAAAAGTGATTTATTTTTTCTTCAGAAATATGTTTTCTGATGGTTTCGTTAAATTTGATGACGTGCTCTTTTGATGTATTTCGTTTTTCAAGTCCGAATTCCGTAATTTTTATCAAAATTCCTCTTCCATCTACAGGGTTTTTTTCTCTGTAAACAAGCTTTTTATCCTCCATACTTTTCAAAATACGAGAAAGACTGGTGGGTTCCATGCCCATTAATGGTCCCAATGCTGTTGATGGCGTACCATTTTCAATATCAACATTCAATAAAACAAATGCCATGGCCATGGTACTGTCGTGCTTTGCAGCCTGTTCATTATACATTTTAGCCACTGATTGCCAGGTAGCTCTAAGTGCGTGATCTATAGTTTGTTCTTTTTGCATTTATCAAATATATAAAAAAATACTATGCACGCATAATAAATTAAATAAAAATTATTTTGTTTGTTTATTATCGAAAAAAGGAATAAGTTTAAAAAACTATTCACAAACTTTTAAACTATGGCAACAAGAGAACTTATCGGGAAAATTATCATACAAGAAAAAATAGATACCATCGACGAAAACAAGCTTCCGGGCACATTTGTAATCAATGTTCCGGATCCTTATAAAAATTATTATGGCAGGTTTACCGAAATTGTGAAGCCGGTATCGATTATTTTTGTGACCAAAACACCAAATTCATTCGAAAAAATATTGCGTGTCACCAAAAAAATTAATGAGAAATATAATTTAAAATTGGATGGCGCTAAATGCGAGGTGACTATGAATTCCCGAAAGATTGAAGGCATTAGGGTAAAAGGCATCAATCGTTTTCATGAAATTGCGCAAATTCAGCAATATTATAAGGATGAAGGCTATGAATTTGCAAAAAGCGAAAAATTTAAATCTACAGAAGTTTTAATACGAATCAATCGTTTTTTCAATGTCGATGAAGTTGAGCAAGGAATTTTTCATTCGCACGATGAAGATGAGGTTTACTATATTGAAGTGCCAAGATATATGACGTGGGAAGAGTTTAAAAAATTAACCCAGGAAGTAAAACACAACATTGCCGATGCGAATTATGATATCGCCAAAGGAATTTTTTATGTAAACCACGGAATTACTGAAATTTTGCGTGTTGTAAAACCAAAGGCTACTTTGGAATTATTGAAGACCATCAAGAAAAAGTATATCGAAAAGCTGGAATAATTTTAGGTTAACATTAACCAATTTTTAGCAAAATAGTTATATTTTCGTCCTTCGAATCAAAAACTATCGCATGAACAATGTTTTAACTGTTGAGAATGTCTGTAAAAACTATGGAAGTTTTACAGCATTGAACAACGTTTCAATTTCGGTACCAAAGGGAAGTATTTTTGGATTGTTGGGTCCCAATGGTGCAGGAAAAACCTCGTTAATCAGAATTATAAACCAAATAACATTACCCGACAGCGGTACCGTTTATTTAGACGGAGAAATTCTGCAACCGCATCATATTCAACATATTGGATATTTACCTGAAGAACGTGGTTTGTATAAAAGCATGAAGGTTGGGGAACAGGCATTGTATTTGGCGCAGCTTAAAGGCATGTCTAAAGAAGAAGCCAAAAAGAAATTAAAATATTGGTTCGAAAAATTTGAAATTACCCATTGGTGGGATAAAAAAATTCAGGAACTTTCTAAAGGAATGGCGCAAAAAGTGCAATTTATAGTTACGGTGATGCACAGTCCGAAATTGTTAATTTTTGATGAACCTTTTAGCGGATTTGACCCCATAAATGCCAATTTAATCAAAGATGAAATTTTAAATTTGAGAAATGAAGGCGCAAGCATTATTTTTTCCACACACAGAATGGAATCTGTGGAGGAAATGTGCGATTATATTGCATTGATCAACAAATCGAATAAAATACTCGACGGAAAGTTAAAAGACATCAAACAACAGTTTAAAACCAATCAGTTTGAGGTTGGTTTGTTGTCTGAAAATAAAGAGATGCTATTAAATCAAATCAATGAGAAATTTATGGTGGAAAATTCCCAAGCAATTTCATTTAATGATGATTTACGACTTTTAATCAGTCTAAAAAACGGGGAAACCTCAAAAGATTTGATTGAATTTTTAAACAACAAAGCGCAAATAACGCATTTTACGGAAGTTATTCCAAGTGTCAACGATATATTTTTAAAATCAGTGGCTTCCAATAGCTAGAAAGAAATGGACAAATTAAAATTAATTATAAAAAGAGAGTTTTTTGCGAAGGTTAAAAACAAATCATTTATTGTAATGACCATATTGAGTCCGCTAATGGTGGTCGGACTTTTTTTATTGATCATTTTCTTAAATGAAAAGAATGCAGAAGAAATACGAACGATTGCTTATGTTGATGAATCTCAAAAATTTTCTGATGCTTTTGACGATTCAGATGCCGTTAAATATGTAGATTTAACAAGTATGGGAATTGAGGAAGCGAGAGAAAAAACCAAGGAATTATATTACGGATTGTTGGTAATTCCTAAAAGTGACAGTTTGAATGAACTTTCAAACGGCATTACATTTTTTTCTAATGATACCCCAAGTTTAACAGTATTAAGCAGCATAGAAAGTAAACTTGAAAAGAAAATAAGAAACTTAAAAATAGCGCAACTTCAAATTGATGTTGACAAAATAAAATCCATAGAAACGAAAGTTACCATTGATGCTGAAAATTTTTCGGGAGAAAAGTCTTCTAAAATTGGCAGTTTACTTCGTATGGCTGCCGGTGGCGGTTTTGGATATTTAATTTTTATGTTTATCATTATTTACGGTACTTCCGTGATGCGAAGCGTGATTGAAGAAAAAACCAGCCGAATTATTGAGGTTATCATTTCATCGGTAAAACCATTTCAATTAATGATGGGAAAAATAATTGGAAATGCCATGGCAGGTATTTTGCAATTTATAATTTGGATGGTGATAGGCGGAATAATATTAACTGCAATTACCGCTTATTTTGGGGTTGATCAAGTTAATTCCAGTTCCGTTCAAATGGCGCCTGAAATGGTTCAGCAAATGCAAAGCTCATCAAACAGCGATTTACAATTGGTGCTTCTGGAAATTAAAAACTTGCCCATACTTACCATGTTTTTTTCATTCATTATTTACTTTTTGGGAGGCTATTTAATTTACAGTTCCATTTATGCAGCAATTGGCGCGGCCGTTGACAGTGAAACCGATACACAACAATTTATGATGCCGGTTTTAATGCCTTTGGTAATTGCGATTTATGTTGGTTTTTCGGTCATTGAAAATCCGCACGGACCAATTGCAGTCGCTTTTTCACTGTTTCCGCTAACCTCACCCATAGTGATGCTGATGCGAATTCCATTTGGTGTGCCTTGGTGGCAATTAGTCACTTCAATCACCTTATTAATCATTACTTTTATAGGAATGGTTTGGTTTGCAGCCAAAATTTACCGTGTGGGAATTTTAATGTACGGCAAAAAACCAAGCTACAAAGAAATATACAAATGGCTTAAATATTAATTTTGATTTACGTCCCGAAAGCTATCGGTATTACGATTTTTGATTTACGAATAACAATAAACTAATAGAATTAAATAGATGAAATCATAGCGCATCTATTTTCTTTAAAACGACTAAAAAATGCCGAAAATATTAATTATTGAAGATGAAGCTTCCATCCGCAGGGTATTGAAGAAAATAATTTCTGAGGAAAACGAAACCTATCAGGTTGAAGAAGCGGAAGATGGTTTGACAGGGATTGATATGATTTTGAAATCGGATTTTGATTTGGTGTTGTGTGATATAAAAATGCCTAAAATGGATGGGGTTGAAGTGCTTGAAAAAGTCAAAAAACTAAAACCTGAAATCCCGATTGTGATGATTTCCGGTCACGGCGATTTAGACACTGCGGTAAACACGATGCGTTTGGGCGCCTTCGATTACATCTCAAAACCACCCGATTTAAACCGTTTGCTCAATACAGTTCGCAATGCGCTGGATAAAAAAGAATTGGTTGTCCAAAACATTTTGTTGAAAAGTAAAGTGAGCAAAAAATATGAAATGATTGGCGCAAGCAAAGCCGTCACTCACATTAAAACAATGATTGATAAAGTGGCGCCAACTGATGCCAGGGTATTAATTACCGGACCAAATGGAACGGGAAAAGAATTGGTGGCTCATTGGCTGCACGAAAAAAGTGAGCGGGCAAAATTCCCTATGGTTGAGGTAAATTGCGCCGCAATTCCATCAGAATTGATAGAAAGTGAATTGTTTGGTCATGTAAAAGGTTCGTTTACAGGCGCCATTAAAGACAGGGCAGGGAAGTTTGAAGCTGCCAATGGCGGCACCATTTTTTTAGATGAAATAGGTGATATGAGTCTGTCTGCCCAAGCAAAAGTGCTACGCGTTTTACAGGAAAATATTATTTCCCGCGTTGGAAGCGACAAAGATATTAAAGTTGATGTGCGCGTAATTGCCGCCACAAATAAAGATTTACAAAAGGAAATAGCCGAAGGCAGATTCAGGGAAGATTTATACCACCGTTTGGCGGTAATTTTAATAAATGTTCCTTCTTTGAATGACAGAAGGGAAGATATTCCGCTTTTGATCAGGTTTTTTTCCGAGCAAATTGCAGAAGAACAAGGAACGGCCGTAAAGAAATTTTCTGAAAAAGCAATTAAATTGTTGCAGGAATATGATTGGACCGGAAATATAAGAGAATTAAGAAATGTTGTTGAGCGCCTTATAATATTAGGTGAAAAAGAAGTTTCAGAAAATGATGTGAAGCTTTTTGCAAGTAAATAATAAATTTAAAACATAAAAAAACCCTCAAACTGATAAATTCAGTTTGAGGGTTTTAAATTTTATAGCTATTATTATTCTGTTTTTATTTCCATAAATTCTTCAAATAATTTGTAAAATTTTTCAGGTTCCTCCAAATAAGGATTGTGGCCGCTTTGTTCGAATATCACAAAGTTGGCTTGTGGCATAAATAGTTTGTATTGCAAGTTAAACTCGGGCGTTGAAACGCCGTCATACCTTCCTGAAGTTATTAATGTTGGCGATTTTACGTTTTTTAAATCGCGTCTGAAATCGGTATCAATCATACTTCCGCTCACTTCAAAATCGCCATCGCGTCCAATAATTTGGGCATAAACATCATCATTCCAGTTTCTGAAATCGTATTTCGGAACATTTCCTTTGATGCTTGTATTGTGATAATAAATATATTTTGTGGGAAAACTACCATAAACTTTCATAAATTCTTTGTCGGAAGAAACAAACCCCAAAGCTCTTAAGGAATCAACTTTTTTCCAAAGCTCGGGAAAATGGGTTTTCGCATAATGGTTGTAACTGTCGCAATTGGCTTGCCACATAAGTCCGCTGTGAAAGCCGGCAATTATCACCATTTTGTTAGTTTGGTTCGGATACTTAATCGCATAATTTTGGGCAGGAACACTACCGTAGGAATGTCCAACAACCGATATTTTTTCAAAGCCCAACTGTTGCCTTATTTTTTCAATTAAATCAGTATCGTTGTCAACCGAATATTCATTTTTATTTTTTGCGTCATCCGATTTTCCCCTTCCCAAGAAATCAAAAAACACCACCGTATTGGTTTTGTAATATTGGCCAAAAGCGCCTTGCATATAATCGTGTGAATTTCCCGGTCCGCCCGGAATAAAGAAAATTGGATCTCCGCTTCCTTTTACTTCAACATTAATTTTGTATCCGTCAATCGTTAAAAACTTCGACTCAAATTTGTCAAAAATAGTTGGGTCAACTTGCGCCTGAAGATTAGTTATCAGTAATAAAAATAATAAAAACGTCGTAAATTTTTTCATCATTGTTTGGTTTGTTTAAAGATATTCAAATTCTAAACAATTCATAATATAATAAATACAAATTTTAACTTATTGTCATCAATAAAATTGATGCATTTATCAGAAATTAGGATGGAATTATTTTTTCAACAACTTATAATATTGGTTACATTTGCAAAAAATTTGAATTAATAATTAAAAATATAAATAAATTATGGCAACACTGGTTGGTAAAAAATTTCCGAATTTAAATGTAGACGCAATGAATGAAATGGGCGATACTTTTAAAATCAATGTATTGGAAGAAGCAGTAAAAAATAATAAAAAAGTGATTTTATTTTGGTATCCAAAAGACTTCACCTTCGTTTGTCCAACAGAATTACACGCTTTTCAAGCAGCTTTACCTGAATTTGAAAAAAGAAATACGTTGGTTATCGGTGCATCATGCGATACACCAGAAGTACATTTTGCATGGTTAAATACGGCTAAAGACAATGGCGGGATTGAAGGCGTTACTTACCCAATTTTAGCTGACAGCAATAGAAATTTGGCAAACAGATTGGGCATTTTGGATGTTACCAATGAATCTTATGATGAAGAAACTGGCGCATTCCAGGTTGAAGGCGATAATGTGACTTACAGAGCAACTTATTTAATAGATGAAGAAGGAACGGTTTTTCATGAAGGCGTAAACCATATGCCATTGGGAAGAAACGTAAAAGAATTTTTACGATTGATTGATGCTTTCACACACGTTCAGGAAAAAGGAGAAGTTTGTCCGGCCAACTGGGAAGAAGGAAAAGACGCGATGGAAGCTAACAGAACCGGAACGGCAGCATATTTGGCTTCTCATTAAAAAATTATTAGGATGTTTCAAGAAATAACAGAAGACAATTTACCTCAAATAGTAAGTGAGAACAAAACGGTTGTTGTTCAATTTTCGGCAACTTGGTGCGGAAACTGTCGAATTATGAAGCCTAAATTTAAAAAATTGGCATCAGAAAATGACAGTGTAGCTTTTGTAATCGTGGATTCGGAAAAGTTTCCGGAATCGCGAAAAATGGCAAAAGTTGACAATCTGCCTACATTTGCAACCTATAAAGATGGTGTTTTTGTGAAACAGGTTCAAACCAATAAATTCGAACTTTTAAACGATTTAGTAAATGAAGTTACCAATAATTAAGCATTTAACGAATTTTATCGAAGAAAACGATCAAGATTACGTGATTGAAACCATTGAAACTTTGGAAGCTTTAACGGAAGTTTCTTCTTTAAAAGACGAAGAATTAGATGTTATTGGAGAAATTATTTCAAACCTTTACGGAGCGCTTGAAGTTCATAAAATGGTAAAAGAAGGAATGCCTCAAAAGGAAGCTTTGAACACTTTTATGAAACGCGTTTTAGGTTCCATAGACACTTAGAAATTATCACTACTGACTAACGTAAAATAATCCCAAAAATTTTGGGATTTTTTTATGCCTTTAATGTTATATATTTATCAAAATATATTTAAAAATGGAGAACCATCAAGTTACCGGTACCGTAAATTTAAGCGAAATGACTGCTATGGAAGTAGTTGAAGGCGCGAAGAAAAAACTTAAAAAGGCCAGAAAAGAACTTAGCAAGCTACAAGAGACCATGTATGCTGAAAGCAAGCACGCCGTGTTAATTTGCTTGCAAGGAATGGACACCTCTGGAAAAGATAGTTTGGTAAAAGAAGTTTTTAAAGATGTAAATGCAAGTGGTGTTGTGGTTCATAGTTTTAAAGTGCCTACAGAATTGGAATTAAAACACGATTATATGTGGCGCCATTATATTGCTTTGCCCGAACGCGGAAAGATTGGCGTTTTTAACCGCACGCATTATGAAAATGTGTTGGTTACTAGGGTTCATCCTGAATATGTTTTGGGTGAAAATATTCCTGCGATAAAAAGTTTGGATGATTTATCCGATGACTTTTACCATAAAAGAATGGAAGAAATTAACGAATTTGAAGAAAATTTGATGGCTAACGGAACCATCATTTTAAAATTCTTTCTCAATATTTCAAAATTGGAACAAAAGAACCGACTTTTAAGAAGGTTGAGGTTTAAAGAAAAGAACTGGAAATTTTCTCCGGGTGATTTAAAAGAACGCAATCTTTGGAGCGACTATCAATCTTGTTATCAGGATTTACTGAATAATACTTCAAAAGCGCATGCGCCTTGGTATATAATTCCTGCAGATGACAAGCCATCGGCACGTTTTTTAGTGGCAAATATTATTGTTGAAACCTTAAAAAAATACGATTTTAAAGAACCTGAATTGCCCGAAAAATATCAACTTGAAATCGAAAATTATAAAGAACAATTGGCGAGTGAGTAAGCTTTTTAAAGACTCAAATTTTTGTTAAAATGTTTATAAAACTATTTTTCAAGTTTGTAAATCGTACCTTACAAATAGTATCTTTACCGATAAAATAATTCAAAAAAACTATGGAATTAAAATTAAAAAAACCAATCATATTTTTTGATTTGGAAACAACCGGAATTAATATCGCCAAAGACAGAATTGTGGAAATATCTATTTTAAAAGTATTTCCAAACGGCAATAAGGAAAGTAAAACCTGGCTGGTGAATCCGGAAATGGAAATTCCAAAAGAAGCTTCCGATATTCATGGCATTACAAATGAAAAAGTGGTTACAGAACCAACCTTTAATGAATTGGCATCAAAAGTGAGTGAAATGATTGAAGGATGTGATTTGGCAGGATTCAATTCAAACCGATTTGACATTCCTTTGTTGGCCGAAGAAATGTTGCGCGCCAATGTTGATTTTAGCATGAATAATAGGGTTTCTATTGATGTTCAGGTAATATTTCATAAAAAAGAAGAACGTACATTAAGTGCCGGCTATCAATTTTATTGCGGTCAAAATTTGGACAATGCACATTCTGCCGAGGCGGATACCAATGCAACTTATGAAATATTATTGGCCCAATTAGAAAAATACGATGATTTAGAAAATGACGTTCAGTTTTTAAATGATTATTCCACCCACGTAAAAAGAGCGGATTTGGCCGGATTTATATTGTTTAATGAAGAAAATGAAGAAATTTTCACCTTCGGAAAATATAAAGGCTATAAAGTTGAGAAAGTATTAAAAGATGATAAAGGTTATTATTCGTGGATTCAAAATGCCGATTTTCCTTTGTACACCAAAAAAGTACTGGGGGAAATAAGAGACCGTATTTACCCAAAAAAGGAAGCGGTTACCCTTGAAGATTTAAAAAATAAATTCAATCAAAAAATATAATATGTTAGTAAATTTTGACAGTTTGGAAGATACCTCTAAAATTTGGATTTACCAATCCAACAGAGAATTCTCAGAAAATGAAGTTGCAGAAATTAGCCATAATTTAGAAAATTTTATTGGTGCTTGGAAACGTCATGGAGACGATTTAAAAGCCTCATACCAAATAAAATACAATCAATTTATCGTAATTGCGGTCGATGAAAATTTTAATGAAGTTTCGGGCTGTTCCATAGATGCTTCGGTGAATTTGATCAAGCGATTTGAACAAAAATTTTCCGTTGATTTAACCAATAAATTAAATATTTCTTTCAAAGACAACCACAACATCAACGTGGTAAGTATGTCCGATTTTCAAAATTATGCCAAGCAGCAAAAAATAACTTCAAACACAGTGGTGTTTAACAATATGATTACCAATAAAGGCGATTTTAAGCAACATTGGGAAGTTACAGCCGATAAAAGCTGGCACAAACGTTTTTTAGCAGTTACCAATTAAAAAAGCAATTGTTTATAGTTTTTGGTTTCATTTTTGATAACGATAGTGAAACAAATTTTCAATGAAATCATTCCTCAATCCAATAAATACATGATTAAAAAAATATTGTTCCTGTTTTTGCTGCTGAATTGTGCTTTTTTGGAAGCGCAAAACTTGGATCCTTTGCAAACAAATGATGTTAAAGCCCAAACAAAATGGGTGGATAGTTTGATGAACAAAATGACGATCGATGAAAAAATTGGTCAGTTGTTTATGGTGCAGGCTTACTCCAATAAGGATGAAAATCACACTGCTTTTATAGACAGTTTAATTGAAAACTACCACATTGGCGGATTAATTTTTATGCAGGGAACGCCAGAAAAACAGGCGGTTTTAACCAATAATTATCAAGCAAATTCCAAAATCCCGTTGTTGATTGGTTTTGATGGCGAATGGGGATTGGATATGCGATTAAAGGAAACCTATCGTTTTCCCTGGAATATGACGCTTGGCGCTATTACTGATAATAAATTGGTCGAAGAATTCGGTGCAAAATTGGGAAAACATTGTAAACGATTGGGAATCCATATTAATTTTGCGCCGGTGGTGGACATCAATATAAATCCTGAAAATCCAATCATTGGAAATCGTTCTTTTGGAGAAAACAGAGAAAATGTAACGCAAAAAGCATTGGCTTTTGTGAAAGGAATGCAAAGCCAAAATGTATTGTCCAATGCCAAACATTTTCCTGGGCATGGCGATACGGCAACTGATTCTCATAAATCTCTGCCGGTTTTGGATTTTGATTTTAATCGGTTGGATTCTATTGAATTGTATCCTTATAAACAGTTAATAGACAATAATTTAACCAGTGTCATGGTAGCGCATTTAAGTGTTATAGGATTGGAAGAAAATAAAGATTGTCCAACGTCACTTTCTTATCAGGTGATTACCAAATTATTAAAGGAGAAATTAAATTTTGAAGGGTTGATTTTAACCGACGCGCTAAATATGAAAGGCGTTTCCAATTATGCTGAATTGGGCGAAATTAATTTGGAAGCATTGTTGGCCGGAAATGATATGTTGTTAATTCCTACTGACGTTCCTTTGGCTTCAGCGAATATTAAGCTTGCTTTAAGTGAAAACATCATTACTTTGGAACGCCTCAATTATTCCGTCAGAAAAATTTTAAAAGCAAAATATTGGGCAGGATTGAACAACTATAAAAAGATTGAATTAATCAATTTACAGCAAGATTTGAATGCAATTGAAGATGAACTGCTTCATCGAAATTTGGTCGAAAACTCCATTACATTGCTAAAAAATGAATCCTTAATTTTTCCGATTCAGCATTTAGAGCGAAAGAAAATTGCCTATGTTAAACTGGGCGATGCAAATCATAGCGATTTTTTAAACATGTTAAAGAATTATGCCGATGTTGATGAGGTTTCAAATGATAATATTGACAGTTTAATGATACAGCTTAAACCTTATAATCTTGTAATTGTTGGTTATCACAAGTCAAATGACAATCCTTGGAGAGACTATAAATTTAAAGACGAAGAATTGCTCAAACTGCAAGAAATTGGCAAAAGCAACAATGTTATTTTAGATGTTTTTGCAAGTCCGTACAGTTTGTTGCAGCTCGAAAATTTTAAACATATTGAAGGTGTTGTAGTCTCTTTTCAAAACAGTAAAATTTCACAGGAAATTTCGGCACAAATGCTCTTTGGCGCTTTGAATATTAAAGGAAAATTGCCCGTTTCAATAGCTGGAGAATTTTCTGAAAATGATGGATTGATGTCTAATTCACTTGGAATTTTAGGTTATTCCATACCTGAAGACGTGGGTTTAAGCAGTGAAAAATTAAGCAAAATTGATTCAGTGGCTAGCGTTATTTTAAATGGAAAAATGGCGCCTGGAATGCAAATTTTAGTGGCTCGAAAAGGAAAGGTTGTTTACAATAAAAGTTTTGGTTTTCATACCGATATTGATAGTATTCCAGTTGTAAACAGTGATTTGTATGATATTGCATCGCTAACAAAAATAGTGGCCACATTGCCTTTGATTATGGAACTGGAAGAGCGAAATGTGCTGCATTTAAGCAGCACTTTGGGAAGCTTAATTCATAAATTAAAGAAAACAAATAAACGTAAATTAACAGTTCAGGAAGTGCTTTCGCATTATGGAGGGTTAAAAGCCTGGCTTCCATTTTATTTAAATACAATTGACAGTGCGACTAAAAAGCCATCATCCAAGTATTACAGTGTTGAAAGAAGTGACAAATTCAACATTAGAATTACGGACAGCTTGTATTTGCTAGGCAGTTATGAAGATGAAATGTTTGATTTAATAGCGGATTCAGAACTTCTTAAAAAGAAGGAATACAAATACAGTGATTTGCCTTATTTTATCTTTAAAGAGTATATTGAACATCATTATAAAAGTGATTTAAACGTGCTAACCCAATTGCATTTTTACAGGCCGATGGGCGCAAACAGGACAATGTATTTGCCTTTGGAAAAAATTTCAAAAAATGAGATTGTTCCTACCGAAAAAGATAATTATTACCGTTACAAATTGGTTCATGGCGACGTGCACGATATGGGTGCGGCCATGCAAGGTGGAATTGGCGGTCACGCCGGTATATTTTCAAATGCCAATGACATCGCCAAAATTATGCAAATGTACCTTCAAAAAGGTTATTATGGCGGACAAAGATATTTAAAACCGGAAACCATTGACAAATTCAACCATCGTTATTATGCGGCTGAAGGCGTGAGAAAAGGTGTTGGTTTCGACAAGCCCCAACTAAAAGAGAGCGAAATGGCGACCTGTGGCTGCGTATCCGACAGCAGTTTTGGGCATAGCGGTTTTACGGGAACTTATACTTGGGCCGATCCGGAATCGGAAATTCTGTATGTTTTTTTATCGAACAGGGTTTTTCCAACTTCGGCAAATATGGACTTGGTGAAATACAATATAAGAACTGAAATTCAGCAGTTGATACAGGATGCAATTATTGACTAATGGTCATTGTTTTGACTGAAACAATTCCCAATAAAATACTGCATAAAAGGTAAATAACAGCTATTTCCATATTAAAAAAGTAATAGACAATTGCTGTCTGAATTAAATAAAATAACGGAAACAGCGTAGTGATTAAGGCAAATCTGTAGGTATTTGTAAAAACCACATCTTTAATTTTTGGTTTGATGTATTTCCAAATCAACAAAGGGAAAACACTGTTTAATTTGGCAAGTAAATGGAGTGGGGTATACCAATTGAAATTTTCTTTTTTCACCTTTTCTTTTGATGGAATTGCATCTATATTTTCAACCAGTTTATTGGCTTCAAACGGATTTAAATAGTCAACGCCCATCGTCTCCAGTTTCACAATAATTTCATCATAATTGGCTAAATCATCCACGTGAAGCGTTAAGTTTTTCAGGGCAATTGAAACTTGATTTGTGATTTCCGTAAATTTTAAATCGGGTTTTTTGATGTCTATAAACTGATTGGCAAGTATGGGTTTTCCATAATAAATAGAAGTGCTTGAAGGGAAATTTATATGGGAATCGTAATTAATGCCAATAGGAACAATGTAAATAGGCAAGTCGGGATATTTTTGCAACGTACCCAAAATGATACGCGCAAATCCTTTTTTTAGGGGAATTATTCGACGTTTTAAATGATGTTCTCCTTCAGCAAATATTTGAATGGCTTTTTCTTGTTCCAATATTTCAATACATTGCTCAAACACAACAAAATTCTTTTCTATGGTGCGAACGCCATCTCTAACCCTGTAAACAGGAATCATATTGAGCGACCGCAATATTTGGTCAACCAAACCAATTTTGAAGGCGCTGGCTCTGGTTAAAAAATGACTGTTTCTGTTATTGGTTGTGGGCACAACGATAGCATCAATGAGCGCATTTTGATGATTGCCAATAAAAATTACAGCACCCTTTTCCGGAATATTTTCTTTGCCGTAAACTGACATCCTTTTGAATAAAAAGAACAATCCAATTTTTACATAAATTTTAATAAAATTATACCAAAGCTTTCTCAAACCTTTGCCGTTGTTTTTTGTTTAGACCAATATCCCGCCAATGCCAAGCCCGAAAAAATATCCCAAATTGCCCAAAATGCAACCAATAGTGCCATTCCTCCCAATCCGTTGAAGAAGCTAAAAATAAGCAACAATCCCAATCCGGAGTTTTGAATGCCTGTTTCAATTGAAATTGTTTTTTGATCTTTAAAAGATAATTTCATCAATTTGGCAAAATAAAATCCGGTTGCCAGTGCCAGAAAATTGTGGACAATAACCAAAATTAAGACATAATGTATATAGTTTATGAAAATCTCAAAATTTTCATAAAAAGCTATAATGATGAAAAGCATAAAGATAATCAAAGAAATAGGTTTTAAAATTTTGGCTAATTTTATGGATAAATCTGGTTTTGATTTTCGTACCCACATTCCAAGAATTAATGGAATTCCTAAAATTAAGGTGACCAATTTCACCAATTCCCAAGGATTTAGTTCTATGGTTTGAAGAATTTCAGCAGTTGGTGCATATAAATTTCCATAAAAATAAAGATTAAAAGGCGTCATTACCAAGCAAACTAAGGTTGAAAATGCGGTTAAACTAATGGATAACGCCGAATTTCCCTTTGCCATTTGAGTCATAAAGTTTGAAATGTTTCCGCCCGGACAAGCAGCAACCATCATCATTCCAAGCGCAATACTTGGCATTGGATTCACCAGTTTTATAAAAATAAAAGTGACCAAAGGCAATAAAATAAACTGGGAAATTACCCCGGCCAACAATGTTTTCGGATTTTGAAATAAGCGTTTAAAATCGTCTATGGTAATACCGAGTGCCACGCCAAACATAATAATGGCGAGGGTTATGTTAAGCACCCAAAGTCCTTCGGTGTCAAAATTTATTTTTAAGGAATCTAAATTTTCAGTCATATTAGTTTTTAAAAGCGTATTCAACAATATTGGCACCCATTTTTAAGGCTTTTTTGCGAATTTCAAAAGGGTCTCCATGCACATCTTCATCTTCCCAACCATCACTTAAATCAGCTTCAAAATCATAAAAACAAACCAATCTTCCTTCATAAAACAACCCGAAACCTTGCGACTGTTTGTTTTCATGCTCGTGAATTTTTGGCGTGCCGTTTTCAAAAGTAAAAGTTTGACGGTAAATAGGATGATTATAAGGAATTTCTTTAAAATCCAAGGTTGGGAAAACTTTTTTCATTTCTCTTCTCACATAAGTGTCCAATCCGTAATTATCGGAAATATGCAAAAATCCACCGGAAACCAAATAATTTTTTAAATTTTCAATATCGTCATCTGTAAAACTTACATTTCCGTGGCCGGTCATAAAAACTATCGGATAATTGAAAATGGCAACGCTATTTACTTCAACCGTTTCCGGAATTTCTTTAATGGAAGTTTTTATGTTTATGTTGCAAAATTTAATAAGGTTTGGCAAAGCCGTTGGATTTGCATACCAATCACCGCCGCCGTTATATTTTAAAATGGCAATTTGTTGACCTTGAATTGTGAAAAGAGAAAAGAAAAAAAAGAATAAAGAAAAAAGACCAAACTTTAATTTAAAATTTAGGATTTCAAAATAAGATTTAAGGTGTTTTTTCATTAAAATCATTCATTTAAAAATGCCACACTGTGAACTGCAACAATGCCGGCAGTTTCAGTTCGCAAACGGCTATTTCCCAAAGATACAGGAATAAAGTTATTGGCCAAACTTTGTTGAATTTCTTTGGTTGAAAAATCGCCTTCTGGACCAATTAGGATGGTGGTATTTATGGCCGGTTTCAATTCCGATTTTAATGATTTTTTGCCGGTTTCCTCACAATGAGCGATAAACAATTGTCCGCTGAAATGGGTCTTCATAAACACATTAAAAGTGATGGGTTCGTTCAATTTCGGAAAATGGAATTTAAGCGATTGTTTTGCTGCGGAAAGAATTATTTTTTCCATTCTTTCTGTTTTAATTTCCTTACGTTCAGAATGTTCGCAAATAATTGGGGTTATTTCATCAATACCAATTTCGGTCGCTTTTTCCAGAAACCATTCAAAACGGTCGTTTAGTTTTGTAGGCGCAATGGCAATATGCAGATAATAATTTCGGTCACTTTTTTGGGTTTCCAAATTCACAATTTTTACCGAACATTTTTTATCGTCTGCCAGCAAAATTTCTGAAGTAAATAATTGGCCCAAGCCGTTGGTGATAAAAATTTTATCACCTTCTTTTTTTCGCAAAACGCGCACAATGTGTTTGCTTTCAATTTTATTGAAAGAAAACTGTCTGGTGTCGGCTGTTAATCCTGGGTTGTAAAATAATTGCATTATAAATTTTTTCTGAAGGTGCATCGTCTTTTATAAACTACCGGATCGAAATTTTTCCAAAGTGCCGCGGCCGCTTTGTTTGTAGAAAGTTCTGGAGTTCTGTAACAGTTGATAATTCCTTTTTTTGTATATGTTTTGTAAAATTCTTCAAAAATGATGGCGTGAACACCTTTATTTTGATGACTAGGATGAACGCCGATTAAATAGAACAAAATGTCTTTGCTGTATTTTTTCGCCTCTAATAAGTGAAAAATCCCAAATGGAAATATTTTGCCTTTTGATTTTTGCAATGCTTCGGAATATGATGGCATGGTGATGGCAAACGCAACCAGTTTTCCCTCTTTATCAACAACGAAAACAATCAATTCGGGGTTGATAAATGGAATAAATTTCTTTTTAAAATAGGCCTTTTGGACGTCGGAAATAGGAACAAAGGATGACAATGAGGCATAACTTTCATTGAACAAATCGAACATTTCATCCACATAAGGCAAAATCTGGTTAGTTTTGGTGAAATTGAGCGCCTTATATTGGTAGCGTTTTTTAATGATTTCGTTTGCTTTGGAAAAAAATTCAGGCTTCACATTACAAAACGGAAATTTACTTTCGTTGTATTCCTTTTCCACCGTAAATCCTAGCTTTTCAAAATGTTCTTTGTAATACGGATAATTGTACCAGGTAATCATGGAGCCAATATGGTCAAAGCCTTCGGTTAAAACGCCAACTTTATCCAGGTTTGAAAAGCCCAGCGGCCCTTCCATATATTCCAATTTATTTTGTTTGCCAATTTCTTCAGCCTTAGCCAATAATATTTTTGAAACCTCAATATCATCAATAAAATCGAACCATCCAAAACGCATTTTTTTTACGTTTTGTTCATTAATTTCGGTGTAATTGATAATTGCGGCAATTCTTCCCACGATTTCATTGTTTTTCATCGCGACAAAAAAACGTGCTTCCGCATGTTGAAAAACTGGATTTTTATCCTTGTCAAACGATTCAATTTCATCATTGATGATAGGCGGAACCCAGTAAGGATTATTTTCATACAGTTTAAAAGGAAATTCAACAAAAGCCTTCATTTCCTTTTTCGATGTCATTTCTTGTAGTTTAATCATAAAATTCAAATGAGTTTAGTTGCGCTTTTTGCTAAATAACCTTGAAAAGAATCCTTTTCTGTTAGGGTTTCTTGAAATCGTTTCTTTTGGCGCATTTTTATAGACAAAAGAATCCTTGTGTCGGTCGAGTCTATAAGCAAATCCAGCCGTGGCGTACACATAAGAATAGTCGTCGAAAAAATTGGTTCTTGCCGAAGCGTCCAATTGCAAATTTTCGGTGACTAAAAAGGCGATTCCGGTTCCAAACTGATAATTTGGAGAATAATCGTTGTAATATTTCCCTTGATTTTCAATAAAATAAGACCAATTTTGATTGATGGCATAAGTCATAGTAACAATGTAAGAGTAATATTTATCTTCCGAAGTGATATTGTCGGCAATTAAATTCGTCAACAAGACCAGTCGGTCAGAAAAATCGTTTTGCAACAAAATAGCGCCTTTGTAACTAATTCCTTCTTCGCTTTTATAATCCTTTCCCAAAAAGTTTAAGTGTGCTCCGCCATAAACCCCAACTGAAGGAATCAATCGCTTTTTGTCGAAAGCCGTTCTGCGTTTCCAGCTGCGAATTTCTTTCGACCTGTCGCTAAATTCTTGCTGATAAACCAAATATTTTGCGCCAACAGTAAGGTCACTGATACCTTTGATATGATAATTTGGATTGGGAAAATTATTCACTTCGTCGCGTTTGTAAGCTACGTTGGCGTTAAATTCTAATCGTTCTTTAAATTTTCCAACCCTAAAAAACAATTCGCCACCCAAAGTTTTGGCAAAAGCCCCAAGCGTTTCATCATTGTTGCTGTTATAAAACATACCGGTTTCAACCTGATAAACATTGGTTCCAACACCATAAGGACTTTCGGAAAAGCCTGGTCTTTTTGAGTTGATAATCTCAGTGTATTGCGCAGTTACCAGTTGAAAACTTGCTAAAAAGACAAGTGAAAATAGTATGTTTTTCATAGTTTAGTTGGATTGGTTTGTCAAAGATAAGATTTTATATAATTAAACGTTTTAGTTCCTCTCAAATTGTTATTTTTGGAGTTTATTTAAACTCGATGAAATGGGATTTTTAAGAACGTTAGCAATTATAGTAATTATATATTATGCTATAAAATTTATAGGAAGGTATATTTTGCCATTGTTTGTGGGGAAAATTATTAACAATGTTGAAAAAAAGATGAGAGATCAACAACAACAATTTAATAATCAAGAACAAAAATCAACCGGAAAAGTCGGTGAAACAGTGATAGCAAAAAAACCTTCAGATTATAAGGAAGGAAATAAAAACGTAGGTGACTATGTTGATTATGAAGAAGTTAAAGACGATAAATAAATGAATTTTTCCATCAAAAAAGCGGTTCCGTATTTTATTGCCATTATAGCTTTTATCCTTATTTCTGTAGCCTATTTTTCTCCGATTCTTGAAGGGAAAAAAATATTCCAAAGCGATATTATGCATTTTACGGGAATGGCGAAAGCAATCAATGATTTTCGCAGTGAAAATGATGCTGAACCTTACTGGACAAATGCTGCTTTTGGCGGAATGCCAACCTATAATTTAAGTGTTTTATATCCAAATGATTTTGTTAAAGAATTAGATGGATTTTTGCGGTTTTTACCAAGACCGGCCGATTATTTATTTCTGTATTTTTTAGGCTTTTTTATACTGTTATCGGTGTTAAAAGTGGAATATAAATTGGCGATTTTGGGTGCTTTGGCTTTCGGATTTTCCACCTATTTTATCATTATTTTAGGTGTTGGCCATAATTCAAAAGCGCACGCAATTGCCTATATGCCAATGGTTTTGGCAGGAATTTTATTGGTGCTGCAGCGCAATTATTTGTGGGGTTTTTTATTGACTGCCGTCGCGATGTCGCTTGAGATTAAGGCAAGCCATCCGCAAATGACTTATTATTTGTTTTTTGCTGTTTTAATTTTGGGGGTTTTCTATTTAATTGAGGCCTTTAAAGAAAAGCAACTACCTGCATTTTTTAAAAGTATCGCTATTTTGGTGGTTGCAGTTGTATTGGCAATTGGCACAAATGCCACCAGTTTATTGGCGACTAAAGAATATGTTTCGCACAGTACAAGAGGAAAAAGTGAACTTACTATCAATCCGGATGGCTCACCAAAAGAAGCTTCCAGCGGATTGTCTAAAGAATATATCACCGATTACAGTTATGGTGTTTTAGAAACATTTAACTTGTTTATTCCACGTTTTATGGGTGGCGGAAACTATGAAAATGTTGGAATGGATTCTAATATTTACAATTTTTTAAAGGACAAAACCGATCCGAGGCAGGCGAAAGAATTTGCCGAATTTGCGCCTATGTATTGGGGAAAACAACCTATTGTTGAAGCGCCCGCTTATTTAGGTGCCGTGCTGGTATTTTTGTTTGTTTTGGGAATATTTTTGGTAAAAGGAAAATTAAAATATTGGTTGGTGGGCGTTGTTATATTTTCAATACTGCTCAGTTGGGGAAAAAACCTTAATTTTTTAACCAATTTCTTTATTGATTTTGTGCCGATGTACAATAAATTTAGGGCGGTTTCCTCCATTCAGGTGATTGCGGAATTGGCTGTTCCACTATTGGGAATTTTGGCATTGAATGAATTTTTTAATAAAACAACGGCAGCTGAAATAAAATTAAATGCGTTGAAAAACAGCTTTTATATCACAGGCGGCATCGCATTAATATTTACATTGTTCGGCACAAGTCTTTTTGATTTTGAAGGATTAAGAGATGCAAGTTATGATCAGATGTTACCTGGATTTTTGGAAAATATTATTGCCGACAGAAAAGCGATTTTCTTTTCCGACAGTTTACGGACGCTTATTTTTGTTGTAACTTCTGCAGGCGTTTTATGGTTATTCATTAAAGAAAAACTAAATAAAAATTATGCCATTATTGTTTTAGGCGCCATTATTTTATTTGATTTGGTATCAGTGGATAAACGTTATGTAAATAATGCCGATTTTCAAAATGCAAGGGAAATAGACAAACCTTTTGTAGCTTCAGAAATTAATCAAGAAATATTAAAAGATAAAAGTCATTATAGGGTTGCCAATTTTATGGTTGATCCAATGAATGACGGAAGCACTTCCTATTTTCACAATTCCATCGGTGGTTATCATGCGGCAAAATTGGAAAGATATCAGGAGCTTTACGATTTTCACATTATGAAAAACAATATTGAGGTGTTAAATATGTTGAACACCAAATATTTTATTTTTGAAGACGGAAGTAGGCGCGAAACGGTGCAGCAAAATCCAAATCCGAACGGAAATGCATGGCTTGTAAATACCATAAAAATTGTTGAAAATGCGAATGAGGAAATATTGGCTTTGGACAGTTTAAAAACAAAGGCAGAGGCAGTGATTGATAAAAGGTTTGTATCCGAAGGATTTAAAACCAATTATCCGATAGATTCATCAGCAACAATTCAATTGACATCCTATGCGTTAAATAACTTGGTTTATGATTTCAATGCAAGCACAAACCAGTTTGCCGTTTTTTCTGAAATCTATTACAAAGATGGCTGGAATGCTTATATTGACGGAAAACTAACGCCATATTACCGCGTTAATTTTGTATTGCGCGGCTTGGAAATTCCAAAAGGAAATCACAAAATTGAATTTAAATTCGAACCTACCGTCATTAAACAAGGAAGCACCATAACCTTAATTTCGTACGGATTGCTTATGATTATTTTTGTAGGTTGGTTTTTTGTGGACAGAAAGAAAATTTAACTGACAGAATAATTCATCAATTTCAGAATTCTTAAAAAATTTGTTTTATTTCTTGAAGAAACCAACAGCCTTTTTTTGTTTGAAAGCACAAGTTCTCCTGTATTGTTATATTGAATAATGTGCTTTAAGTTTAAAAGGGTAGAACGGTGTATTCTAAAAAAAGTGGCGTGCGTTAAAATACTTTCCACTTTTTTTAAATTGTTTGAAGTGGTATAAACTTTATTGTCTTTAGTGTAAAAATTGGTATAACTTCCATCTGCTTCGCAGTATAAAATATCATCTATGTCAACAATAATAAATTCTCCATTCTTCATTGGAAGAGAGATTTTATGATGTTTGTTTTCCATTTGATTTTTAAAAGTGAGGTATTTTTCAGTATTAAAAGCCGTTTGTTTTGATAAAAATTTATCCACAACAGCAATTAATTGGTCTTCTTGTATCGGTTTATTTAAATAATAAAAAGCAAAATAATCCATTGCTTTCTCTTTGTAATCCTTAAGCCCG
This sequence comes from uncultured Lutibacter sp., assembly GCA_964491495.1. Classification (GTDB taxonomy): domain Bacteria; phylum Bacteroidota; class Bacteroidia; order Flavobacteriales; family Flavobacteriaceae; genus Lutibacter. Next base: position 24,392 of record CAZBGP010000008.1, read on the forward strand.
GTTGTAAAAATGACTTCAAATGAGGAAGAATTTGAAAAGTGATCCAATATTTCAAAACCATCACCGTCCTGTAATTGGATGTCCAAAAATACGAGTTGGGGATTTAGGTCATTTATCAATTTAATTCCTTTTTCCACCCCAGTTTCATGACCAACAATAGCAAGTTGGGAACCATAATTTCTTTCTAAAATACTTTTGAGATACTGGTAGGAAGCATTCTCGTCTTCAATAATTATGGCATTTATCATAGAGATGTTTTAAAAACTTATTAAGGGTATTTTTAGGGTTATTTTTAATCCCACTAAGGTATTGAATTCATCTGTCACATTTGAAATAATAACCAAATTTTCTTCACTTTTAGATTCATTTATCAATTGAAGCCGTTCATTAATATTTGAAAATGAGATTCCCGAACTGTTTGATGTTGTTGAATTGTCATTTTTTTGAATTCCAACGCCGTTATCTGAAATTTCACAGATTAAAAATTCTTCATTTTCAATTTTAAAGTCAACACAAATACAATTCGTTTTATTACTATTTTTAAAGCCATGTTTAAATGCATTTTCAATGATAGGCTGCAAAATCATTGGGGGAACCAAAATATTTTCCAATTCTTCTTGTGAAATAGTTTCTGTATTAATGGTGTAAGTGGTATTTTTATGGAATCTTAATTTTTGAAGCTCCAAATACAGCTTTGCCATTTCAATTTCATCCGTTAAATTAATAAGGTTAGATTTGGTTGATTGAAGAATTAAATTTACCAGTTCGGCAAATTTACTTAGACTGCCTTTTACTTCTTCAAGTTCCCCCTTATTTACCAAGTTTTCAATGTTCACCAACAAATTATTGATAAAATGGGGATTCATTTGTGCATTTAAAGCTTTATATCGCAGATTGGAAATATTTTCTTTAATTTTTTCATCCTGTTTAATTTTTAGATTTCTTCTGTAAAATAAATAAATAATAAACAATATGATGCTTACTGCTTCAATCATTATAAACCACCAGGTTTTGTAGATGGGCGGTTTTATGGTAAACATATATAGGGAGGGATTGCTGCTTTCCAAGTTGTTTTTTGAGATTGCTTTTACTTCAAAAGTATAGTTGTTTGGAGGCAATGAGGAGTATCTTACTGTATTGTTTTTGGTTTCAATCCAATCCGGTTCAAGCCCCAATAATCGATATTTAAACGTAATGTTTCCCATACTTTTAAAAGATATTCCGGAAAAATTAAATTGAATGTTATTAGATTGGAAATCAAATATTTGATTGTTTGTTTTTTCGATGATTTTGTTGTTCAGCAGCACCTCATTCATATAAATTCTTGGCACTGAAATTGAATTTTCTTCATTTGAAATATCAATAATATTCAGTCCATTTGAAGTTGCCACATACACTTTATTTTTATTCACATAACAAGCCCTGACATCGTTACTGTACAATCCGTCCGAAATGGTGTAAGTTTTAAGACGAACCAAATTATTGTTGCCGTCTAGCTCTAATCGGTTCAATCCCAAATTTGTAGAAAGCCAAATATTATTTTTTTCATCTACAAAAATTGATTTAATATAATTGCTTAATAAGCCGTTTGTTATAGAAATGGATTTAAATTTTCCGTTTTTTAAAATTCCCAATCCGAAAGCGTTTGATCCAATCAACAATCCTTTGGAGGTATTTTCCAAAGCATAAATAGTATTTGCATTGAATTGATTCCCTAAGTTGTATTTTTTGGTTACGCCTGCGGTTTGAAGATATAAGCCTTTGGTGGTGCCAATCCAAAGACTGTCATTTCCTATGTAACAGATGGCAGCGCTCCTTTTATCCCATAATTTTTTAGTTAATAAAGAGGCAGTATTGATTTTGGCAACTCCATTGGAATTGGCGGTATAAATTTCATCACCAACAATTGAAAAGGATTTGAAATTTTTTAGATTGGTTTTTAAAAAATCGGCATCATACATGTTTTTGACGCTTTCAATCCTTAAATTTGAATTTAATAGATTAATACTATTAATTCCCATAATAAAAAGCAGGTTATTATGCGGTATTAATTGTTTTATTCTTACTGGGTTTTTATCCAATTTTATAGTGGTAATTGTTTCTAAGGTTTCTTGGTTTAAAATGATAACCTCGCTTTGTTGATTACCTAAAACCAATTTGTTTTGAAATAAACTTACCGAATGTAAATCGTTTTTACTTGGGTCCTCAAATTGAATTCCTTGGACATTAAGATTCGGAAAAAGAAATATGCCATTGGATTGGCTGCCAACCCAGATGTTATGATCCAAATCAATGTAAGCACGCGTTGATTGTATATTTTTTAAAATTATTTCAGGGTCGTGATAATTATCCGTTACACTGAAAATATACACCCCTTTATTTAAATTCGTAATCCAGTAATCTTTTCCGATTTTATAGGTTCTTGCTAAAAAACTATTTTTCTCCTGGATTAAATATTTAGAAATATTATTAATAATTTCATCTTCATTTCTAAGAAGCATCCCATAATTATTAATAATTTTCTCTATTGAAGTTTTGGGAAATATACGGGGATTAAATACCTCCCATCCTTGAGATTTAAATTTTCTTGTGATAGGTTTTGAAATAATATTAATTTTTTTGTCCGTGTTATATGCAGTCAATAAATGCACTTTTTGATGGTTATCTTCAATAATATAAGAATTGTAGATTAATTTAACATCACTAATAGTTGAATAATTTTCTATACTTAAATTAGTATTAAGAACTTTAATGGTATTTGAATTTTCACAAAACCATATTTTTCCTTTTGAATCCTCAAAAACATCATCAATAAATTTTGGAAATTGTAATTTATCTAAAAAAGCAAGATTGTCCTTATTGTAAAAATGATCATTTTGAATAAATCCAACATTTCCGTTAAATGCAGTCATCCAAATTCTGTTTTTAGAATCTCTGTAAAACGATAAAATTTCATTTCCGGGAAGTCCGTCGGTAACAGTAAAATTTTTAAAAGTTAGCCCATCAAATTTACTGACGCCATAATCAGTTGCAATCCAAATGAAACCATTCTCATCCTGAATAATGTCATAGATGGTATTGCTGGGTAATCCATTATTTGTTGTAAACTGCGTTAATCCAGGAATTTGGGCAAGTAAATTTGTCTGTAAAAGCAATAATAGAATAAAAACTTGAGAAATTTTACGCATTAAAAGGTTATTATTAAACATCAAATATAACGTTTATAAATTCATAAGGCACTATTATGTTTAAAATATGCACGCTTATAAATTACTTGTTTTAATTAATACACAATCAATGTACATTCGCATCAGTCAACTCAATTGCAGGAAAATTATTTGAAAAGGGTAAACTACTATGAAAAAGAAAAAGGTGCTTTTAAGCACCTTTTTTATGGTGTAAAAGTTATAATTCCGAGGAAATATTTTTATTGATTATGTATAATTAAATCAATACCTTGTCAAAGAATTTAATTTTTATTTATTTACTTGATGCATAATACTTTACCGCTAAAAAGATATCAAAATACACTCAATTTTTTAAAAAGTGTATTGCCTGCACCAGCAACCATTTTAGATTTAGGAGTGCGCAATCCATTTACCGAAATTATGGAGCAAAATGGATATACTGTTTACAATACTTCTGGGGAAGATTTAGATGAACTGCCGGAAATTGTTAAAAAGTATAAGGTTGATGCTGTCACGGCATTTGAAATTTTTGAACATTTATTGTCACCATACGCTGTTTTAAAAGCGATTGAGTCCAAAAAATTAATTACTACGATTCCATTAAATTTATGGTTTGCAAAAGCATATAGAAGCAAAACGGATATGTGGGATAGACATTATCATGAGTTTGAAGATTGGCAATTTGATTGGCTTATTGAAAAAACGGGATGGAAAATTAAAAAGGTTGAAAAGTGGACAAGCCTTGTAAATAAAATTGGATTTAGACCAATTCTAAGAAAATTTACACCTCGTTACTATGCAGTGTACGCAGAAAAATAGTTGATATGCGCATTGGAATGATTTTGGACAAAACATTTCCTCCCGATCCAAGGGTTGAAAATGAAGCAATTTCGCTAATTAAAGCAGGGCATGAAGTTTTTTTATTTTGTTTGAAATACCATAAAAATGATTGTGATGTTATCATTAAAGGTATACAAGTAAAGCGATATCAATCCAATAAATTGGAATACAAATTATCGGCCTTAGCTTATACTTTTCCTTTTTATACGCTAATAATGGCCAATAAAATTAGCCGCTTTTTAAAAAAGTACCATATTGAAGCCATTCACATTCACGATATGCGAATTGCCGAGGCTGTTTTTAAAGCCAATAAATCGTTGAAATTGCCAACAGTTTTGGATTTGCATGACAATATGCCCGAAATCATGAAATTGTATGCTCATCTTCAAAAATTTCCCGGAAAACAGCTGATTTCTCCGAAAAAATGGAAACAAAAAGAAGAGGAATTTATTCAAAAGGCAACCAAAATTATCACGGTTTCACAAGAGTTTATTGAAGAAGTTGTTGGGCGAACGCAAATTGCCCGCGATAAAATTGTGTTGGTGCCAAACACGGTACATCAGTCGTTTTATAAAGATGCTTTAATTGATAATTTGATTGTTGATATCTATAAAAACGACTTTGTGATTTTATATTTGGGTGATACAGGATTGCGTCGCGGACTCCAAACAGCCATTGAATCGTTACTTATTTTGAAGGAAAAAATTCCAAATGTAAAGCTGGTCATAGTTGGGATTAGCTCAACTGATCCTACTTTGAAGCAGCAGGTAAGCGACTTAAAGTTGGATAATCATGTTGATTTTAAAGGTTGGCAGGATGTTTCGTTGTTTCCTTCTTATATTGTGGCGAGTGCGGTCTGTATTTCCCCGCTGCACAGAAATATTCAGCATGATGTGGCTTATGCAAACAAGCTTTTTCAATATATGAGTTTTGGAAAACCTGTATTGGTGAGCGATGCCATTGCTCAGAAAAATTTAATAGAAAAAACAGACTCTGGCTTGGTGCATTTGGAGAAAAATTCCCATGATTTTGCGCAAAAAGTGTTGCAATTATATGCTGATCCTGCGTTGAGAGATCGTTTGGGAAGCCATGGGAAACAATTTGTGGAAGAAGAATTTTGTTGGGAAAAAACCTCGGAAAAATTAATAGCTTTGTACGAAAATCTAAGTAAATAATGAAGAAAGCGCTTATTATCACTTATTATTGGCCTCCTGCAGGAGGTTCGGGTGTGCAGCGTTGGCTTAAGTTTGTGAAGTATTTTAGGGATTTTGGCATTGAACCCGTAGTTTATACCGTTGAAAATCCCAATTATCCTATTGTTGATGAATCGCTAGAAAAAGATATTCCTGAAGGTATGGAGATTTTAAAACAACCCATCTGGGAACCCAATAATTTGTTTGCTTTCTTCGGAAAAAGTAAAACTGAAAGTGCCGGTTTTTTAAATCCGAATCCTACTTTTTTAGGTAAAATTTTACAATATATCCGCGCAAATTATTTTATTCCTGATGCTCGTAAATTCTGGGTAAAACCATCAACAAGTTATTTAAAAAAGTATTTGAAAACAAACAAAATTGATGTGGTGATTACCACCGGTCCGCCACATAGTATGCACTTAATTGGTTTGAATTTAAAGAAGGAACTCAACATAAAGTGGATTGCCGATTTTAGGGATCCGTGGACAGAAATTGATTATTTTCAGCAATTGCCTCTAACAAAAAAAGCGATTGAAAAACACCATTATTATGAAAAAGAAGTGCTGAATAATGCAGATGCAGTTTTGGTTGTAGGCAAAACGATGCAGGATAATTTCAGGCCATTTAACACCAATGTAATCGCTGTAACTAATGGTTTTGATGAAGTGTTTGCAGATGAAAAGGTTGTATTGGACTCAAAATTTACGATAACGCATATTGGATTAATGAATGCCGACAGAAATCCGAAAATGTTGTGGGAAGTGTTGTCGGAAATTGTTTTTGAAAACAAAGAATTTTCGTCTGATTTTGAATTGAAGCTCATTGGAAAGGCAGATGTTTCCGTAATTGCTGATATTTCAGCATTTCGGTTTTCAAATAATGTTCAGGTCATTGATTATGTGACGCACGATAAAGTGGTGGAATTTCAGCAAAAATCGCAGGTATTGTTACTCATCGTAAACAATGTCCCTAATGCAAAAGGCATCATCACCGGAAAAATATTTGAATATTTAATGGCAAAACGCCCTATTTTGGCCATTGCGCCAATTGATGGAGATTTGGCGGAAATCATAAAAGAAACCAATAGTGGATTGGTGGTGGATTTTGAAGATAAAAATACCTTAAAAATGGCTATATTAGATTTATATGCTACTTTTAAGCAAGGAAAATTAGAAATTGAATCAAAAAATATTGCTCAATTTCACCGGAAGGAATTAACTAAAAAAGTTTCGGAGCTGATACACAAGATTACTGAATGAAGAAAATTGTTACCATATTAGGCGCACGGCCACAATTTGTAAAAGCGGCGGTTTTAAGTCGGATTATTGTTAAATACAATGCCGTTGAGGAAGTGATTATTCATACCGGACAGCATTACGATGCCAATATGAGCGACATATTTTTTGAAGAAATGGAAATTCCAAAGCCAAAATACAATTTGGCGATTAACGGAATGAGCCACGGCGCTATGACCGGACAAATGCTTGTGGAGATTGAAGCGGTTTTAATGAAGGAAAAACCTGATTTGGTGGTGGTTTACGGTGACACAAATTCAACGTTGGCAGGTACTTTGGCTGCAAAAAAATTGAATATTAAGGTTGTTCATGTGGAAGCCGGTTTGCGCTCATTTAACATGAAAATGCCCGAAGAAATCAATCGAATTTTAACCGACAGAATTTCCGATTTATTGCTTTGTCCTACAGACACCGCCATAGAAAATTTACAAAAAGAAGGGTTTACAAATTTACCTGCAAAAATGGTGAAATGTGGTGATATTATGAAAGATGCCGTTGAATATTACAGTAAAATTTCTGAAGAGAAATCTTCCATAATTTCACGTTTAAAGTTAGTTCCTAACGAATTTGTATTGGCAACCATTCACCGTCAAGAAAACACGGACGACCTGAAAAAACTTCAAGAAATTTTTGAAGGATTACAACTAATCAGCAATGAAAAACAAGTGGTTTTGCCATTGCATCCAAGAACAAAAGCCATTTTAACACAGCATCAATTAAATTATGGCATCCAAATAATTGATCCGGTTGGGTATTTTGATATGTTGGAATTGCTGAAAAAATGCAATTTGGTGGTAACGGACAGCGGCGGACTCCAAAAGGAAGCGTTTTTTAACAAAAAACACTGTATTATAGCCAGGGAAGAAACGGAATGGGTAGAATTGGTAGCCAACGGATTTGCAAAAATTGTGGGCAGCGACAAGGAGAAAATGTTGCAGTCTTTTCATAATTATCAAGATTTAACTGCCAATTTTGAAATGGATTTATTTGGCGAAAATGTGGGGGAAAAGATTTACGAGGAAATTCTTAAAATGTTGTAATGGGAATCATTTTAAAACAATCCTTTTTTAATACGCTCATTATCTTTTTGGGATTTGGAGTTGGCGGCATCAATGTGCTGTTTTTATACACACATTTTTTACACGAGGATTATTTTGGATTGATAACTTTTTTGCTTTCAGCGGCAAATATTATTTTGCCTTTGCTGGTTTTTGGGATGCAGCATACCATCGTTAAATTTTATTCTTCTTATCAAACTAAAATTGAGCAGGACGGTTTTTTGACAACCACGCTTTTAATGCCGCTAATTGTTATAATTCCATTGGCTTTTGTTGGCGCTTTTATTTATGAAAGCATTGCGGATTGGATTTCCATGGAAAATTCCATCATTAAAAAATATACGTATCTCATATTTTTATTGGCCATTTTTATGGGTTATTTCGAGGTTTTTTATGCTTGGACCAAAGTGCAGCTAAATTCTGTTTTTGGGAATTTTATCAAAGAAATTTTTCCTCGTATTTGCACCACTTTTCTGCTGTTTTCGGTATATTTTAAATGGTTGACCGATGAACAGTTTATTTATGGCGTGGTTGTCGTTTATGGAATTAGTACTGTTATTATGATGTTTTATGCTTTTCATGTGTATAAACCAACGTTTAAATTGGAGCTTCCTTCAAATTTAAAAGAAATTGTTACCTTTTCCTTGTATATTATTGTTGCAGGTTCTGCTTCTGGGGTTTTACTGGAAATAGACAAGTTTATGATTCCCCAAATGGAACAAATTGCCCAAGTTGCTTACTATTCGGTTGGGATTTATATTGCGAGTGTTATCGGAATTCCAACCCGCGCAATGCTACAAATCACAAGCCCAATCACAGCAAAGGATATGAATGAAAATAAGCTGGATGATGTTGAAAAATTATACAAACAAAGTTCCATAAATCTATTGGTTATTGGCGGTTTGTTTTTTTTACTGATAAATTTAAACATTGCCGATTTATATGCATTGATTAACAAACCTGAATTTACCAAAGGAATTTGGGTGGTCATGATAATCTCGCTTGCAAAACTAATGGAATTGGCATTGGGAACCGGCAATGCAATTTTGTTAAATTCAAAATACTATAAAATTTTCTTTTACATGTCATTGGCGATGGCTTTAAGCGTCATTTTTTTAAACAAATGGTTGATTGATCTAATTGGCATCAACGGGGCGGCAATAGCAACCCTTATTGTGGTGGTGGTGTATAGTGTGGCTAAAATTATTTACTTGAAATACAAACTAAAAATTCAGCCTTTTAACGTAAATACCATTAAACTGGCAGTCATTATTTCTGCCATATTCGGGATGTTTTATTTTTGGAATTTCAATTTTCATCCCATTTTAAACATTGGTTTAAAAGGCATCTTGATCTCAATATTGTATTTTTTGCTTATTAATAAATTGCATATTTCAAAAGACATCAATAATTTTATTGCCAATTATACTTTAAAAAATGATTCGCGAATTAGCTAGATTAATAAACAAATAACATTTAACAAATAACGTTTAACCTTTTCACGACTATGACCTATTTACTTCACATTATTTATGGCATCGCAATGGCTTATTTCGGACTGATTTCTCCTGGAATGCTGAATATGACCGTGCTTAAAACCCGGTTGAATGTGGGCAAAATTGAAAGTGTGAAATTCGCTTTAGGAGCGGCTGTTATCGTTTTTATTCAGGCAGGGATTGCATTGTTTTTTGCCGATTTTCTCATTGAAAATCCAAAAGTTATTGCAGCTTTAAAAATAGCAGGCGTTTTTGTATTTTTCATCTTGGCAATTTTTTTCTTCCTGCTTTCCAGAAAAAAAATGGAAGCAAAGCGTAAAATAAGTAAAGGAAATTATTTTTTCAAAGGAATGGCAATGTCCTCGGTGAACATGCTGGCCATCCCGTTTTATCTGGGAATCAGTATTTATTTAGGCTCCGTCAATAAAATAATTATTGAACAGCCTTATATTTTCTTATTTATCCTTGGCGCGGCAACCGGCTCATTTTTATTGTTTTACACCTACATATTTTTCGCAAAAGTGATCAGTAATAAAATTTCATTTATTGCGACTAACATCAATATTATCTTAAGTTTATTATTTTTGTCGTTGGGGATTTTTACGCTGATTAAGCTAATAGGTTAAATTATAATATATCAAATTTTTTTATTCAATATGATTGACGCCATTGAAAAAAACTTGCACCGAGGAATTCAGCTTTTAAATTGTATTTCCGATGATGAATACAACAATGCAACCATTGCGCCATATTATTCAAGTATTGGTGTTCATATGCGGCATATTTTGGATGTTTTTGATTGTGTTTTTGATGGACTGGAATCTGGCAGTATCAATCTAATCAATCGAAAAAGAAACGAATTGGCTGAAAATTACACCCAGCATGGCATTGCTTATTATGAAGAAATTTTGCAACGGTTAAAATTACTGGAAAATGCAGATTTCAATAAAATTGTGATGGTCACCGATGATTTGGGCCTAGGAATTGTTTCTGCAAATTATACTTTGGGCGGCATTTTAATTCAGGCGCACAGCCACGCCATTCATCATTTTGCAAGTGTGGGTTATGTTATTTCCCAACTTGGAATTACACTTCCTGATATTGATTTCGGATTTAATCCTACCACGCCTAAACAGCATTTATCGCGTTAGCATTTAATTCGCTTATCTTTTTTAAATACTTTTTATAGTTGAAATAAACAGTAAGCAAATAGCTTAAATTGGTGTAGTTTCCTTTGTTTAGTTTTTTGTTTTTTATGCCAATGAGATAGATAAGTTTCCAATGATTTTTGATGGATTTTAGAGCGGTAAAATAACTTCCTTTTGAAGGATCATAAATATGCGTGGGTTCAGAAATAATGCCATTGATTTCAATAATTTTTAAATTTTCACCCCGCAACAATTCTTCAAAATTGTTGTACTTCAAATCGATTCTTCCATAGTACCAGCCTTCAATTTTGGCATTTAGGTTGTCTAAAAAATGTGCCAATTCTTTATTTATCAAATGATTGCCATTGATAAACTGGGTTCCTTTGGAATGGTTTCCAATGATGTTCAGCACCATTTCTTCATTCAATGTTGGAATCATTTGAAGTCTGTCTTTATTTATTTCAGAAATATATTCCGAATAATGTTTGGCCCTTTCGTTATTCATAATAAGTTCCAAAAGTGTTGAATTTCCGTCGCCAATAACCGTTAAATATTTTTTAAGGGTAACCGAAGTAATTTTTCCGTTTTTTTCATCCGGAATTCTGTGATAAAAAATGCCGCATTCATTTTTGTAATCCACAAATTCCTGGATGATTAAATTGATGGAATTGTATTTTTTAAGATAAACGGAAAGTTCAAATTCATCTTTAATTTTTGTCACCAGCAAACCTCTGAAACCAATATCCGGTTTAATAATTAAAGGAAATGCAATGTTGTTTTCGGTGATTTTTAGTAAAATGTCTTGAATATTTTCACGCTTTTCTACATAAATGGTAATCGGACAATAATTGGAAGGCAGCAATTGAATGGTTTTATATTTTGATTCCAATCCGTTTCCTGAACCTTCTATGCCCGGATTAACGGCTGAAAAAAATCCGAAACTCCGCGCTTTTATGGCCAAATAAAAAGCATAAGGCAACAACGGAACATAAAACAGGGATGATGGCCAGTATTCCCAGTTTTTAATTTTTTTGAAATTATAGCCTCCCATTATTTGCTGTTGAACAATGCATTTAGAATTATTTTAATGCCTAAAATACCCAAAACAATGGCGGTTATGGCCAGCACTATGCCAACAATTAGAAATAAATAATTGTTTTGCTGTTTGATGGCTTTAAACCCAATGGTGATTAAAATTGGCGCCGCAATTAGTAGGGGCAAAGTGGCCAGTTCATATTTTAAGCCTCTAAACAATTCGTTTCTATCTGTTCCCATTGGTGTAATTTTGGATGGCAGCTCGCACGTTTTTGTATTTTTTAAGCAGTTCAACGGCTTTTTCTTCTGAGATATTCAATTCCTCCATTAGCATTTTTGTTCCCCGAATCACCAGTTTATAGTTGGTTAATTGCATGTCAACCATTTTATTGCCTTTTATTTTTCCAAGCTGGATCATAACACTGGTTGAAATCATATTTAAAACAAGTTTTTGGGCAGTTCCTGCTTTCATTCTTGAACTTCCGGTCACAAATTCCGGACCCACCAAAACCTCAACAGGAAATTTAGCAATTTTTGCGAGCGGACTTCCAACATTGCAGGTTATGCAACCGGTTAAAATGCCATTTTCATTGCATTTTTTGATGCCTTTAATTACATATGGCGTTGTTCCTGATGCTGCGATGCCGATGACAACATCATTGCTGTTTATGTGATGGTTTTTTAAATCTTCCCAACATTGTGTGGTGGAATCTTCGGCAAATTCAACGGCTTTTCTGATGGCGGTGTCGCCGCCGGCAATAATGCCGATAACCAAATTGTGTGAAACGCCAAAAGTGGGCGGACATTCAGAAGCATCCAGTATTCCTAGTCGGCCGCTGGTTCCCGAACCTACATAAAATAACCTGCCGCCTTTTTCCATTTGCCGCACAATTTTCTGCACCAATTTATCAATAGCGGGAATCGACTTTTCAACGGCAAAGGGAACTGTTTTATCTTCGGAATTGATGTGTTTCAGCAATTCATTGACATTCATTTTTTCCAAATGATTGTAATTCGAGGCTTGTTCAGTAGTTTTTATGAAATCCATTTTTCAAAAATACTAATTTTTGATTGGTTCTAATTTTTTGTATCAACTTTTTTCAAAATGTTAAATGTATAAAAAAAGCAAGAATTTAAGTTCTTGCTTTTTTTACTCTTTGAGAATTATACCAAACCTTAAATTAATTAAGTTTTGAAACCATATTTATTGATTAAATAGCATCCACAATTTTATTCAATGTTTTGCTTGGTCTCATGGCATTTTTTACCAAATTTTCATCAAATCTGAAGTAGCCGCCAATATTAACAGGAACTCCTTGCGCGCTGTTTAACTCATTCACGATAACAACTTCATTTGCAGTAAATTCTTTTGCTACTTTGGTGAAAATTTCCTTTAAGTCGGCATCTTTATTTTGGGCAGCTAAAGCTTGAGCCCAATAAGTTGCCAAATAAAAATGACTTCCTCTATTGTCCAGTTCACCAACTTTACGGGAAGGAGATTTGCTGTTGTCTAAAAATTTGTCTGTGGCCTCATCCAAAGTTTCGGCCAAAACCAACGCTTTAGGCATGTTATAGTTTTTTCCTAAATGTTCTAAAGAAACAGCCAGTGCTAAAAATTCGCCTAATGAATCCCATCTTAAATGGCCCTCATTTACAAATTGTTGCACGTGTTTGGGTGCAGAACCTCCAGCGCCAGTTTCAAACAGACCGCCACCGTCCATTAAAGGAACAATGGACAACATTTTTGAACTGGTCCCCAATTCTAAAATTGGGAAAAGGTCTGTTAAATAGTCACGTAAAATGTTTCCTGTTACAGAGATGGTGTCCAACCCTTTTTTAACGCGGTCTAAAGTATACAGCGTGGCATCAGTAGGTGTCATTATTTGAATATCTAAGCCAGTTGTGTCGAAGTTAGGTAAATAAGTGTTTATTTTATTGATGATCTGTGCATCGTGCGCCCTGTTTTTGTCTAACCAAAATATTGCAGGAACTTTCGTTGCACTAGCCCTGCTTACTGCAAGTTTAATCCAATCTTGAATTGGTGCATCTTTTGCCTGACACATTCTCCAAATATCTCCTTTTTCAACATTGTTTTCTAAAAGTACCTTTCCTGAAGCATCTAAAACTTGAACAATCCCATTTTCTTGAATTTCAAAGGTCTTGTCATGTGAACCATATTCTTCTGCTTTTTGCGCCATTAGACCAACGTTAGGCACTGTTCCCATTGTTCTTGGATCAAAAGCCCCGTTTTTTTTGCAAAAATCAATGGTTGCAGTATAAATTCCGGCATAAGTGCTGTCGGGAATTACCGCTTTAACATCTTGTAATTTTCCGTCAGCATTCCACATTTTACCAGATTCACGAATCATTGCAGGCATTGAAGCATCAATAATTACGTCACTTGGCACATGAAGGTTGGTAATACCTTTGTTAGAATCGACCATGGCAATGCCTGGGCCATTTTGTAAACAAGATTTGATATCTGCTTCAATTGCCGATTTTTGAGCTTCAGGCAAACCTTCAATTTTACTGATCAAATCACCAAAACCATTATTTACGTCAACGCCAAGTTGTTTGATTGGCCCACTGTGTTTTTCAAAAACATCTTTAAAAAAAGCAGTCACGGCATGGCCAAAAATGATTGGATCTGAAATTTTCATCATCGTCGCTTTCATGTGCAATGAAAACAATACATTTTTTTCTTTGGCATCTTTAATTTGTTCTTCCAAAAATTTCACCAAAGCTTTTTTACTTATAAAAGTAGCGTCAATAATTTCACCTGATAATAATGATGTTTTTTCTTTTAATACATTCACAGATCCATTTTGACCAACAAATTGAATTTTAACATCCCCAGCTTCCGCAACCGTGATTGATTTTTCATTCGAGAAAAAATCACCACTTTTCATGGTTGACACATGTGTTTTTGAATCTGCCGACCAGGCACCCATAGAATGCGGGTTCTTTTTGGCAAAATTTTTCACGGCTTTTGGGGCCCTGCGATCGGAGTTTCCTTCGCGCAATACCGGATTTACAGCCGAGCCCTTTGCTTTGTTATATCTTAATTGGATGTCTTTTTCTTCTGCAGTTTTAACTTCATCAGGATAATTTGGAATGGCGTAACCCAAAGTTTGCAGTTCCTTAATGGCTGCTTTTAATTGTGGTTCTGAAGCAGAAACGTTTGGTAATTTTATGATGTTTGCTTCAGGCGTTTTTGCCAAATTTCCAAGTTCGGTCAAAGTGTCCGGAACGCTTTGTTCTGAGGTTAAATAATCCGGAAATAAAGCTAAAATTCGACTCGCCAAGGAAATGTCTTTGGTTTCGACTTCAATGCCTGCCGGTTTTGTGAAAGCTTCAACAATTGGTAAAAATGAATAGGTAGCCAAAGCCGGCGCTTCATCAGTTTTGGTATAAATTATTTTAGGTGTATTACTCATAATTTTTGTGATTTAAAAACTATAATTATCAAGATTGCCAGAAATTATAGCAGGGTAAATTAATTTCGTTTAAAGTTGTGCAAATATAGGGAATAATGAGGTAAAAACCGTCCTCGAAAACGTTATAAATAAGGGCGTAATTTTGCGTTTAATTTAAAAAACGGATTGAAATTTTGAAGAAATTACAATGATAAAAAACAAAAGCCATAATAATGATTGCTCAGTATTATGGCTATTTGCTGAAACTCTTTTTTTAATAAGTTACCAGTTTAAAGATTTAGTCGTTTTCGCTATTCTCCTTAAAGAATAACCTACACTTAAATTTTTTACTGCAACTTGTTTTTCTTACGAATCAAGTTCTTATTAAATTAGATGTTTCTTTTAAAACAGTTTCTAAAACTTTGTTGTAATTCCTAAAAACTACTCATTTTAAGATTGCTGTTTTAAAAAGTGCTTTTAAAACCATGTTCCTGTTATTCATGCTAAATACTGGGCACATTACTTGTTAAAGCGCGGTTTTAAAAACTATGTTCAAGAACATAAGGAACTTCACAACGAGGTTTTTTGGTTCAACTTTAAAACTTGCATTCTAAAATTTATGTAAGCACTCCTGCTAATTCCTTTTGTAAAATAACCACCTAAATTTTAATTTTCCAAATTTATAATCGTTTTGTTTTCAACAAGATATAAACCGTACTTGTTAACAAATGTTAATAACCAAAAAACCCGTTTTGAAATTTCAAAACGGGTTTTTATATTTTTAAGGAAAGCGTATTAACGTCTTTTCTCTTTAATTCTTGCTTTTTTACCTGTTAAGCCTCTAAAGTAGAAAATACGTGCTCTACGTACGCTACCTTGTTTGTTAACTTCAATTTTTTCAATTGCTGGTAAGTTTAGCGGAAAAATACGTTCAACACCAACTGTTCCTGACATTTTTCTGATGGTAAATGTTTCAGAAGCGCCTGCGCCTCTTCGTTGAATTACAGTACCTCTAAAATGCTGGGTACGTTTTTTATCACCTTCTCTAATTTCGTAGTACACAGTAACAGTGTCTCCTGCCTGAAATTCTGGCAATTCATTTGCAGTTACAAATTTGTCTTGTACAAATTTTACTAAATCTTCCATTGTTAATTTTTTAATGGGTTTTTCAATGACCAACATTCACGATTTTCGTCAGAGGTTAATTTTGAGTGTGCAAATTTAATAAAAAAGATTAGTCTTCCAACAAATCTGGTCTTATTTTTTTTGTTCTTTCCATTGCTTGTTCATTCCGCCATTCGTCAATCTTCGGAAAATTGCCCGACAACAGTATTTTTGGTACTTCAAGCCCTTTATATTCTGATGGTCGTGTGTAAACCGGAGGCGAAAGTAAATTGTCCTGAAACGAATCGGTTAGCGCAGATGATTCATCGCCCAAAACGCCCGGAATGAGTCTTATAATGGTGTCGCATAAAACGGCCGCACCCAGTTCTCCGCCGCTCAAAACGTAATCTCCTATAGAAATTTCTTTGGTGATCAACAATTCCCGAACGCGTTGGTCCACACCTTTATAATGTCCGCACAAAATCAAAATATTTTCAGCCAGCGACAAAGTATTTGCCATTTGCTGGTTTAAAGTCGGCGCATCTGGCGTCAGATAAATAATTTCATCATAATCGCGTTCCGCTTTCAGCTCCGATATGCATTTGTCAATCGGTTCAATCATCAAAACCATTCCCGCGCCGCCGCCAAACTGGTAATCGTCAATTTTTCCGTAGTCATTTAAGGCGTATTTTCTCAAATCATGAAAATGAACTTCCACCAAATTTTTGTCGATGGCACGTTTAATAATCGAATATTCAAACGGACTTTTAATCAGTTCAGGTGAAACGGTAATGATATCTATTCGCATTTGGCAAAGATAAATAACAATTGCCAATTAAAAATAATATTTTGTTGGGCGTTCCCCGCCAGCTGGCGGGTCGTACTTTCCGCTGCAATCTTTTTTTCG
>CAZBGP010000009.1:0-29605 GCA_964491495.1 uncultured Lutibacter sp.
TAGGGATTACTTCACCTCTTATTTATTTTTTATTGGAGTTCAGTGAACCATGTTTACAGTGAAAATACTTTTTTGAAGCTCTTTTAGCTTCAAAAAAGATTGTAACGAAAAGCCCGGCCCGCCAGCTGGCGGGAACGCCCTCCGAAAAGGCGTGCAGGCCTAAAACAACTATAAATAAACTCCTGTAATTATATGAATTAAGCCAATGTTTGCAAAACAATCAAATACAAAAACGAAATTTATGTATATTTATAACCTATTTTTGCAGAATGGAAACAAACAGACAAAAAAAAATTGCAGGTGTTTTACAAAAAGATCTTGCCGATGTTTTGCAACACGCTGCACAGGATGGAATGAAAGGGATTATTATATCTGTTACGAAAGTGCTTGTGACTTCTGATTTATCGAACGCAAAAGTGTACATCAGTGTTTTTCCGCAGGATAAAAGAGACCTCATTCTTAAAGGACTTCATGAAAATACTGCCACCATTCGTTATGAAATGGCAAAACGCACCAAGGAACAGTTAAGAAGAATGCCCGAACTCTTTTTCTATATGGATGACAGTTTGGATTATATTGAAGATATTGACAATGCTTTAAAAGGCAAACAGGAAAATCCGATTAAAAATCCTGATATTCTAAACGAACGCAAAAAGCGATAATTTGAATTTTTCCTTATACATAGCCAAACGGTATTTATTTTCAAAAAGCAGCAATAACACTATCAATATTATCACTCTTATTGCCGCTGTTGGCGTAATTATTGGAACTTTGGCTTTGTTTATTGTACTTTCGGGCTTTTCCGGATTGCGTACTTTCAGCATCGGTTTTTTAAACACTTCCGATCCGGATATTAAAATTACCGCCGTAAAAGGAAAATCGTTCGATTTCAACACCAAG
Organism: uncultured Lutibacter sp.; assembly: GCA_964491495.1. GTDB lineage: Bacteria > Bacteroidota > Bacteroidia > Flavobacteriales > Flavobacteriaceae > Lutibacter. The sequence goes on from CAZBGP010000009.1 coordinate 901, forward strand.
ATTGAATCCCTGCTCAACAATCAAAATGGCATTGCTTCCTATTCAAAAGTCATTGAAGAACGCGCTTTTTTCGATTTCAATGAAAAAACACACATAGCCTATATAAAAGGCGTTGACCTTAACTACGCTAAAGTGAACCGCATGGACACCACCGTTTATTCCGGCACCTGGCTTAATAAAGAAATTTCGTCTGGTGCGGTTGTAGGCAACGGAATTTCAAACTTATTGTCGATTGGCGTGTATGATTTTTTGGAACCTTTAAAAATTTATGTCCCGAAACCGGGAAGCGGTTACATTACCGATCCTGCCAACGCTTTTACAAAAATCAACACAATTCCTGTTGGTGTTTTTGCTTTGACCGATGAAATCGATAAAAAATTCGTGTTTATTTCTTTGGAATTGGCGCAGGAACTGTTGGGTTATGATTCGACACAAATTTCAGGCGTCGAACTAAAGGTGAAAAACATCAAGGAACGATCGCAAATTATTGAGACACTCAAAAACAATTTGGGACATGAATTTAAAGTTGAAACCCGGGAACAATTAAATGCGGTGTTTTATAAAATGCTGAATACAGAAAATTTGGCTTCCTACTTAATATTTACGCTGATTCTGATTATCGCGCTGTTCAACGTAATAGGCGCCATTATTATGATGATTTTAGACAAAAGGGATAACCTTAAAACATTGTATAATTTGGGTGCTTCCATTAAGGAAATTAAACGCATTTTTATTTTTCAGGGATTTTTGCTGACACTTTTCGGACTTACGGTTGGATTATCAGCCGGAATTGTGCTGGTGTTGCTTCAGAAAAAATACAGCTTGTTTATGATTACCCAGCATTTGGCCTATCCGGTTGAATTTACTTATTTAAATGTAATTACGGTACTTGTGACCATTCTAATTTTGGGATTGCTGGCCTCAAAAATTGCCAGCAGCAGAATTTCTAAAAAAATAGTTGAGTAATTGTTTAATCGTTTAAGCGTGTAACTGTTTATTTATTTGTTCTTTTTAAGTGCAGAACTATTTTATTCAAAATTCATAATTCATAATTTAAACTTTCAACTTTAAACCGTTTCAAGCAAATTTTTGAAGCACTTCTTCAAAAACATCATAAACATCTTGTGCAGAATCTGACTTTACCATTTTTAAACGGTATTCTTTAAAATCGGGAATGCCTTTGAAATAATTGGTGTAATGACGGCGGGTTTCCATAACACCCACAATTTCAACGCCTTTCCAATCAATTTCCATTTGCAGGTGTCTTTTTGCCATTTCAACGCGATCGGCCACAGTAATTTCAGGCAAATGTTCGCCGGTTTCAAAAAAATGTTTCACTTGTTTAAAAAACCAAGGATTTCCGATGCTTGCACGGCCAATCATAGCGCCGTCCAAACCAAATTTATCGCGCATTTCCATCGCTTTTTCGGGTGAGTTTACATCACCGTTTCCAAAAATGGGAATGTGCATTCTCGGATTGTTTTTCACCGCAGCAATATGGCTCCAGTCGGCTTCGCCTTTATACATTTGGGCGCGTGTGCGGCCGTGGATTGAAATTGCTTTACAGCCAACATCCTGCAAACGCTCGGCCACTTCAACAATTTTTATGGAATTTTCGTCCCAACCCAAACGGGTTTTTACGGTTATGGGTAAATTGGTGTGTTTTGCCATGGCTTCGGTTAAGCGCACCATCAAATCGATATCTTTTAAAATACCGGCGCCGGCGCCTTTACAAACCACTTTTTTTACCGGACAGCCAAAATTTATGTCGATAATATCCGGATTCGATCGTTCAACAATCTCTACCGTTCTTAACATAGATTCTAAGTTTGCACCAAATATTTGAATGCCAACCGGACGTTCCTTTTCGTAAATGTCCAGTTTTTTCATGCTTTTAGCGGCATCGCGAATCAGTCCTTCCGAAGAAATAAACTCGGTATACACCACATCTGCGCCCTGTTCTTTACACAAAGCCCTGAACGGCGGGTCGCTCACATCTTCCATCGGCGCCAACAACAGCGGGAAATCGCACAATTTTATGTCTCCTATCTTTATCAAATCAAAAATTTAAGTCTGCAAAATTAAGCAATTTTCAAGAAGAATAAAATTATTGTGATTTTTTATGAAAAGTGTTTTACTTACTCCAAAACTTAATGTTTTCTTAGCAAAGAAAACTTTTTCAGGAACACCACAATGCATAATTTTATGCATTTATTCAGCGACAATGTATTTAGGTAAAATAAACAGTAAGGATTTTCCAAAAAAATTTATTTGGGGTGTCGCTTCATCAGCCTATCAAACTGAAGGGGCTTGGGATTCCGATGGTAAAGAAAACTCCATTTGGGATACATTTACCAACGATAAAAAATTCCAAAATGGAAATGGGAATACCGCTACCAATTTTTATCATCATTACGAGGATGATATCCAAAAAATAAAAGAATTGAATTTAAGTGCTTTTCGTTTTTCAATTTCATGGCCAAGAATTTTCCCTAAAGGTATTGGAGAACCAAATCAAGAAGGTATCGATTATTATCACGCGATTATTGATTGTTGTATTGAAAACGAGATTGAACCTTGGGTTACATTATACCATTGGGATTTACCGCAAGCTTTAGAAAATTTGGGTGGTTGGACCAATAGGGAAATTATTGCCTGGTTTTCTTATTACGCAGATTTTTGCACAAAAGAATATAGTTCAAAAATAAAAAAATGGATTGTGCTTAATGAGCCTATGAGTTTTATTGGCTTAGGATATTTTATGGGAATTCATGCGCCTGGAAAAAAAGGCCTCAAAAATTTTTTGCCTGCTGCTCACCACGCAACGCTTTGTCAAGCTGAAGGAGGCAGAATAATTCGAAAAAATATTCCTGACGCCATTATTGGAACCTCATTTTCTTGCTCCGTTGTTACTCCTAAAAATTTATTTAGCAGGCATCGCAAAGCCGCAAAACGACTTGATGCTTTATTAAACAGGTTTTTTATTGAACCTTCATTAGGTTTAGGCTATCCCACAAAAGAAATTCCCGGGTTAAAACGAATAGAAAAATATTTTCAGGATGGCGATGAAGAATTGATGAAATTTGATTTTGATTTTATTGGAATTCAGTATTATTTCAGAATAGTGGCACAATACAGCTTCTTCCCTCCTTTGCTGTTTGCAAATGAAATTCCCGCTGAAAAAAGAAATGTAAAAACAAACAATATGGGAATGGAAATATACCCAAAAGGCTTGTATAAAATGCTTAAAAAATTTAGCAAGTACAAAAATGTCAAACACATTTACATTACAGAATCAGGCGTTTGTTTTGATGATGAATTGATAAATGGAAAAGTAGAAGATAAAAATCGGATAAAATATTTTAAAAAAACATTTGTCATTTGCTCGAAAGCAATTAAAAGAGGAATTAAACTAAAAGGCTATTTTATTTGGACTTTGGTTGATAATTTTGAATGGGCAGATGGTTTTAAACCAAGATTTGGCATTGTTTACAATGATTTTAAAACCCAAAAAAGAACGATAAAAAAATCAGGATATTGGTTACAGTCCTTTTTAAAGAAATAGAATCATTTTTTAAGTTTGGATTGTTTTAAACCTGAACCTGTGATGCACCAATGAGATAAGCGTTAATTTTAATTCCATAATTTAAACATTCAAAATAATTTGTATTTTTGAACTACTAAAACAAGACTTATGAAGTTAAAATTGTCCATCCTACTTTTATCAGCCGTATTTTTAGGCTGTAAATCTTCCCAAAATAAAACCGCTTACGACGGAAAATCGGGCGCCACAAAAATTGTGAACACGTTGCATTATCCGCAGGAAAAACATTTAAAAAACATAAAACAAATTACTTTTGGCGGCGACAATGCGGAAGCTTACTGGAGTTTCGACAATACAAAACTCACTTTTCAGGCGAATACGAAAGCCTGGGGATTGGAATGTGACCAAATTTTTACCATAAATGTTGACGATGATTTAAGCAAAGGACAAATTCCGCAAATGATAAGCACCGGAGAAGGCAGAACCACCTGCAGTTATTTTTTGCCGGGAGATTCCACCATCGTTTATTCCTCGACACATTTGGCCGATAAAGCTTGTCCGCCCGTTCCAAAAAAGGAAGATTACGGCAACAAATATATTTGGCCGGTTTATAAAGGTTTCGATATTTTTGTGGCAGACACCAAAGGAAATCAGCTAAAACAACTCACTTTTGAACCTGGTTATGATGCCGAACCAACCGTTTCTCCAAAAGGCGATAAAATTGTGTTCACCTCAACAAGAACCGGCGATTTGGAATTGTTTACCATGAATATTGACGGATCTAACGTAAAACAAGTCACTTTTGAATTGGGATATGACGGCGGCGCTTTCTTTTCGCCCGACGGCACCAAATTAATATTCCGTTCATCTCGTCCGAAAACGGAAGAAGAAATTAAGGAATACAAAGATTTATTGGCTGTTGGACTGGTGCAGCCCACAAATATGGAATTGTATACCTGCAATGTTGACGGCAGCAATTTAACAAAAATCACCAATTTGGGCAGTGCCAACTGGGCGCCGTTTTTTCACCCATCAGGAAAAAAAGTGATCTTTTCTTCCAACCATAAAACGAAATCGAGCTTCAATTTATTTATGATCAACGTTGACGGAACCGGTTTGGAACAAATTACCTGGGACACTGTTTTTGATGCTTTTCCTATGTTTTCGCCCGACGGAAAAAAAATCGTTTTTTCATCTAACAGGAATAATTACGGAACGCGCGACACGAATTTATTTATTGCCGACTGGGTGGAATAGCAAACATGGTTTTTTTGTTAAATTAATATGAATATTTGTTGATTGGATTTGCGTATTCTATGATAGAATACCAAATAAAAATTATAAAATTACAATTCAAACAAAATTTCATTTAACCGCCAAGAGCGCAAAGAAAATACGCAAAGATCGCAAGAAAGTTATAAAAATAATCGTAAACCTAAAATCGTAAATCTATCTGCGTTAGCGATTGCAGTGTAAATACTTTTTAGCGATTTTTTGATCGCTAAAAAGATTGCAACGAAAAGCGCGACCTGAAAGGGAACGCCCGCCAACTGGGTTGTGTGGCAAACATTTAATTGTGCCGTATTTTTAAACCCTTATTTCATTATATTTGCGCAACTATAAAGTAGAAAGGAATACGACGTATGAAAAACATCAGAAATTTTTGCATCATCGCACATATTGACCACGGAAAAAGCACATTGGCCGACAGGTTATTAAGTTTTACAGGAACGACAACGGCACGTGAAGAACAAGCCCAGCTGCTGGACAGTATGGATTTGGAGCGTGAACGCGGCATTACCATAAAAAGCCACGCCATTCAAATGGAATATATGTATGAAGGCGAAAATTATATCTTAAATTTAATTGACACCCCGGGCCACGTTGATTTTTCTTACGAAGTTTCCCGGTCTATTGCCGCCTGTGAAGGCGCTTTGTTAATTGTTGATGCCGCACAAAGCATTCAGGCGCAAACAATTTCCAATTTATATTTGGCTTTGGAACACGATTTAGAGATCATTCCAATTTTAAATAAAGTCGATTTGCCAAGTGCAAATCCGGAAGAAGTTACCGATGATATTGTTGATTTGCTGGGTTGTGACCATGAAGATGTGATTCACGCAAGCGGAAAAACAGGTTTGGGTGTTGAAAATATTTTAAAAGCGATTATTGAAAAAATTCCTGCCCCAAAAGGTGATGTGAATGCCCCGTTACAAGCGTTAATTTTTGACTCGGTTTACAATTCGTACCGTGGCGTTGAAACTTATTTCAGGATTTTTAACGGTGAAATTAAAAAAGGGCAGCGCATAAAATTTATGGCAACGGGTAACGAATACAATGCCGATGAAGTTGGCACCTTAAAATTAACGCAAGTTGCAAAACAAAGCGTAAAAGCCGGTGATGTAGGTTATTTGATCACGGGTGTAAAAACCGCCGTTGAAATTAAAGTTGGTGACACCATTACCGACGCCTTAAATCCGACCGATAGCAGAATTGATGGTTTTGAAGATGTAAAACCCATGGTATTTGCAGGTATTTATCCTGTTGATACCGATGAATACGAAGAGCTTCGTTCTTCTATGGAGAAATTGCAATTAAATGATGCTTCTTTGGTGTTTGTACCTGAGAGTTCTGCAGCACTGGGATTTGGTTTCCGTTGCGGTTTCTTAGGAATGCTGCATTTGGAAATCATACAGGAAAGATTGGAGCGCGAGTTTGATATGACGGTAATTACCACCGTACCTAACGTATCGTACCACGCTTTTAGCAATAAACATCCGGAGGTTCCTATTTTAGTGAACAATCCGACTGATTTGCCCGAACCTTCCAAATTAAACAGGGTTGAAGAACCCTATATTAAAGCAAGCATTATTACCAAATCGGATTTTATTGGACAAGTAATGAGTTTGTGCATTGAAAAACGCGGACAAATTACCAATCAGACTTATTTAACGCCAGAGCGTGTTGAACTGACTTTTGAAATGCCTTTGGCTGAAATTGTTTTCGATTTTTACGACCGGTTAAAAACGGTTTCTAAAGGATATGCCTCTTTTGATTATCATCCTATAGGAATGCGGACTTCAAGATTGGTTCGACTTGATATTTTATTGAACGGTACCATTGTGGATGCACTTTCTTCTTTAATTCATACAGACAACGCCTATCATATCGGCAAAAAAATGTGTGAAAAACTGCGACAGTTAATTCCGCGCCAACAATTTGACATTCCGATTCAGGCAGCTATTGGCGCTAAAATTATTTCGCGTGAAACGGTGAAAGCACTTCGGAAAGATGTGACCGCAAAATGTTACGGCGGTGATATTTCCCGTAAACGAAAACTGCTGGAAAAACAAAAGAAAGGTAAAAAACGAATGAGACAAGTTGGGAACGTTGAAATTCCGCAGGAAGCATTTATGGCTGTTTTAAAATTAAACGATTAAAGCCCATCCCCGGCCCTTCACGAAGGGAAGGGAGATTAAGCGCTTTCGCCAGCTCAAGCTATTGTATGGATGAAAAATTTATAAACTAAAAAAGCACCGTTTTCACGGTGCTTTTTTATGAATTTTGAAGAAATTATTCTCCGTGCATCCACTCTTTTTTACCCATTAATTGATCTTCAGTTTCTACATGAGCTTCATCTAGAATACAACAATCAACCGGACAAACTGAAGCACATTGTGGTTCGTCATGAAAACCTTTACACTCTGTACATTTATCAGTTACAATAAAATAAAATTCGTCAGATATTGGCTCATTTCTTTTATCGGCATCAGCTTGTTTACCATTAGGTAAAGTTACCATTCCTTTTAATGAAGTTCCATCTGAGTATGCCCAATCTCCATCTGGTTCGTATATTGCATTATTTGGACATTCTGAAATACATGCATCACAATTAATGCATTCGTCTGTTATTCTAATAGCCATGATTTGTAATTTTTATTATTTAATTATTCAACAAAATTATATAAAATTTATGCAAGTCTAGGTGACAAAAGTCATTTCCTCTTTAAAAAAGTAAATATACCTTTGGAACTTTATGTTGAACTTACGATAATTTTCAATAAATTTAAACAAATTTTTTTAATTAACATTAATTATGATTACAACTAAAACAATTCTTCAACCTGAGGTACTGGAAGCAGTAGTTGTCAGGTTTGTTGGGGATTCAGGAGACGGAATGCAGTTAACAGGAACTCAATTTACGGATACCTCGGCAATGTTTGGTAATGATATCGCAACTTTCCCCAACTATCCTTCTGAAATTAGAGCTCCGCAAGGAAGTTTATATGGTGTTTCAGGATTCCAGGTTCATATAGGAAGCGTAGAAATTAGCACCCCGGGAGACAATGTGGATTTGTTGGTTGCTATGAACCCTGCCGCTTTAAAAACCAATTTATATGCTGTAAAACCAGGCCACACAATTATTGTGGATACTGATTCCTTTACAAAGAAAAATTTAGACAAAGCAGAATATAAAACCAATCCGCTTGAAGACGGAAGTTTAGAAAACTACCGCGTTATTCAGGTTGATATGACAACAATGACCAAAGAAGCCCTGAAAGATGTGGAAGGGTTGGACAATAAATCGATTACCCGAAGTAAAAATATGTTTTCTTTAGGAATGGTTTACTGGATGTACGATCGTTCATTGGAGCATACTTTTGATTTTTTTAATAAAAAATTTAAAGGAAAACCGCATTTAGTTGAAGCAAATACGAAAGTATTGAATGCCGGTTATTATTTTGCCGAAACATTGGAATTGATTCCAAATGCCTATACCATTTCCCCTGCTAAAATGGTACCGGGAACATACAGAATTATTGGCGGAAACACCGCTACCGCCTGGGGATTACTGGCAGCTTCAGAGAAATCTGGATTGGAACTGTTTTTAGGTTCTTACCCTATTACTCCGGCCACTGACATTTTACATGAATTGGTAAAACACAAACATTTTGGCGTAAAAGCTTTTCAGGCAGAAGACGAAATTGCCGGAGTTACTTCAGCCATTGGCGCAGCCTTCGCCGGTGATTTAGCGATTACCACAACATCAGGACCAGGTTTGGCATTAAAAGGCGAAGCAATAGGCTTGGCGATGATGGTTGAACTGCCTTTGGTGATTATCAATGTACAACGTGGCGGCCCATCAACAGGATTGCCAACAAAAACAGAACAATCGGATTTATTGCAGGCGATGTACGGAAGAAACGGTGAAAGTCCGGTAATTGTAATTGCCGCAAGCACCCCGGCAAACTGCTTTAATTTTGCTTATGAAGCAGCCCGACTTGCTTTGGAACATATGACTCCTGTAATATTGTTAACAGACGGATACATTGCAAACGGATCAGCACCCTGGAAAATAAAATCTATTGCTGATATGCCTGAAATTAAAAATCACAAGGTTACGAAAATCACTGAAAATTGGAGTCCTTATGACAGAGACGAAAAAACTTTGGCGCGTAATTGGCCAGTTCCGGGAACACCAGGAATGGAGCACAGAGTCGGCGGATTGGAAAAAGACCGTGTAACGGGCAATATTTCTTACGAACCGAAAAACCACGAAGAAATGACGCATATCAGGGCCGAAAAAGTCAGATTGGTTGCAAACAATATTCCTGAATTACAAACGGAGTTTGCTGAGTCTGGTGATTTGTTGGTGATTGGATGGGGCGGAACTTACGGCTCTTTGCATTCTGCCGTTAAACAAATAAGTGATGAAGGCTACAAAAAAATTGGATTTGCACATTTCAATTACATCAATCCAATGCCAAAAAACACAGAAGAAATTTTATCTAAATACAAAAAAATAATTGTTTGTGAATTAAATGCCGGTCAATTTGTTTCTATTTTAAAAACCAGATTCCCAAAATTTGAATTTTCTCAACACAACAAAATTCAAGGACTGCCATTCTCTAACGACGAATTAATTCAACAATTTAAACTATTGGTATAATTATGGAAACTACAACAGCGGAAAAAAAATATACATTCAAAGATTTTACAAGTGATCAAGAAGTTAGGTGGTGTCCTGGTTGTGATGATTACGTGGTTTTGCGCTCTATGCAAAAAGCACTTCCTGAAATGGGTGTTAAAAAAGAAGACGTCGTATTTATTTCAGGAATCGGATGTTCATCACGTTTTCCTTATTATATGAGCACCTACGGAATGCACACCATTCACGGCAGAGCACCCGGAATTGCATCAGGCGTAAAACTGGCTAACCCTAACTTAAGTGTTTGGATTATGACCGGTGACGGCGATTCAATGGCCATTGGCGGCAATCATTTTATTCATTTATTAAGAAGAAACATCGATTTAAATATGGTGATGTTTAACAATGAAATATATGGGTTGACCAAAGGACAATTTTCTCCAACTTCATTGATAGGTCAAAAAACAAAATCATCTCCTTACGGAAACACGCAACCTCCTTTTTCTCCAGGCGAATTGGCTTTGGGTGCCAATGCACGATTCTTCGCAAGAATTGGCGGTAACAATCCAAAAGATATGACGCAGATTTTTATTGATGCACATAAATTTAAAGGAACTTCCTTAATTGAAGTGCTTCAAAACTGTGTGATTTTTAATGATGGATGTTTTGATGAAGTAACCGACAAAGAGGTAAAAGAAGATATGCAAATTTTTCTTGAACACGGAAAACCAATGATTTTTGGAAAAAACAAAGACAAAGGTTTGGTGTTAAACAAATTGAAACTTGAAGTGGTAACCATTGGCGAAAACGGCGTAACGCAAGAAGATATTTTGGTTCACAATGCCAAAGAAGAAGACAAAACGCTTCATCAAATGCTTGTGAGATTGGCATATCCGTTAGCTACAGGAATTATCAGAAGTTTTACCGATTTTACTTTGGAAGAAAGAGAAGATGCGCTTACCGCACAGGTGAAAGCAAATTCTAAATTCAAGAAAACAGACGACCTTTTCTTCTCAGGAGAAACATACGAGGTTAAGTAATAAAAACATGAAAAATAGCTGATTAATGTCAGCTATTTTTTTTTTAAAAACCATAATTTTGTCCACGAATTAAAAAGTATATAGCAAATGGGTTCAGAAGCCATCATTGTATTTTTACTTGCAGCCATTGTGTTGGTTGCCGGTGCAAACTTTTTATCAAATTTAATCTCACCTAAATCTGATAATCTTCAAAAAAGAGAACCTTACGAATGCGGTATTCCAACCATTGGACCAACCTGGATTCAATTTAAAGTAGGGTATTATCTTTTCGCGATTCTTTTCTTAATTTTTGATGTCGAAGTAGCATTTTTAGTGCCTTGGGCAGTTGTTTACAAAGAAGTGGGCACGGTTGCTTTGATAGAAATAATTATATTCCTTTTCATCTTGGGATTGGGATTGTTGTACGCATACAAAAAACGAGCTTTACAATGGGAGTAGATAAAAAACGATATTTAAGCCAGCTTGAAGAAGAAGGATTAAAACAAGTAGTGCCTGCCGATTTTCCCGGAAAAATAATTCCAGGAGGTAATGGCGGAAACATTGTTGTAACCACTTTAGACAGCGTTATCAATTGGGGACGTTCAAATTCACTTTGGTCCTTATATTTTGGCACAAGCTGTTGCGCCATAGAAATGATGCAAACTGGTGCTGCACGCCACGATTATTCAAGATTTGGTTTTGAGGTTGCAAGAGCTTCGGCACGTCAGGCTGATTTAATTATTATTGCCGGAACCATTGTTAACAAAATGGGACCTGTATTAAGACGTTTGTACGATCAAATGGCCGAACCGAAATATGTAATTGCGATGGGTGCCTGCGCTATTTCCGGCGGACCTTTTTACTACAATTCTTACTCGGTAATCAAAGGTGCCGACCACGTAATTCCGGTAGACGTTTATGTTCCTGGCTGTCCGCCAAGACCAGAAGCTTTATTGGAAGGAATGATTATGCTTCAACAAAAAATTAAGACTGAAAACATGGCCAAAAAGGTAAATCCTATTGATGGTTTTGATGAAGGAAAATAATTTGTATTAAATCATAAAAAACCATGACTAACGAAGATTTACAACATATAATTACCAGTTTTGGAACCGATTTAGAATTTACGACTGAAGGGTCTGAATTTTTAAATGTCATTGTTCCTAAAGAACAACTTCACAGTATTTGCAGCCAGTTAAAATCGCATCCCGAATTAAAATTTGATTATGCATTTTGCATCACAGGTATGGATTGGGTGCCGGCATTGGGTGTTATTTACCATTTAAATTCAACAGAATTAAAACATGAGATTGTTTTAAAGGTGATGGTTGATGACAGGGAAAATCCAACCTTGGATTCTGTTCACGACATCTGGCAAACAGCAGACTTTCACGAATTGGAGATATTTGATTTTTTCGGCATAAAATTCAACAACCATCCAAAATTAAGACGCCTGTTTTTAACGCCTGAGTGGGAAGGCTTTCCTTTGCGGAAAGATTATGTTGATGAAGCAAATATGATTATTAAATAGCCTTATAATGACTGACCAACAACTAAAAAATAAAATAAAAACTGAAGAGTATTTTATTAACATGGGACCGCAACACCCGGCAGCTCATGGGGTTTTAAGATTAATTTTAACCATTGACGGCGAGATCATAAAAAATGTAGAACCAGATCTGGGTTACATACACCGTTCTATCGAAAAAATGTGCGAACGCGACAGTTACCAGCAAATCGTTCATTTAACAGACCGAATGGATTATTTGTCGTCACACATCAACAACGTAGCTGTTTGTCTGGCTGTTGAAAAAGGGCTTGAAATTGAAGTTTCTGACAGGGTTAAAGTGATAAGAACAATTATTGATGAGTTAACCCGTATTGCTTCTCACTGTTTATGGTGGGGTGTCATGGGAATGGATTTAGGTGCGTTAACCACCTATTTTTATGCTTTTAGGGATCGTGAAATGATCAATGATATTTTTGAAGAAACCTGTGGCGCCCGATTAACCATGAATTACAATGTTCCTGGCGGATTGATGTTTGACATTCATCCTAATTTTGTAAATCGCACCAAAGATTTTATCACCCATTTTAAAACCAAGATTCCTGAATACGATCGTTTGCTGACCGGCAATGTGATTTTTCAAAAAAGAACCAAAGGTGTTGGTATCCTTACCAGAGAAGATGCTATTTCTTTTGGGGTTTCTGGTCCTACTGCAAGAGGTTCAGGGTTTTCAAGCGATGTGAGAAAACACCATCCATACAGCGCTTATGACCGCGTTAATTTTAATGAAATTTTATTTACTGAAGGCGATACTTTTGCACGTTATCAGGTAAGAATGATGGAATTATGGGAATCTGTTTCAATCATTGAACAATTGATTGACAACATTCCTGAAGGTGAAACAAAAGCAGCCACAAAAGCGGTAATAAAATTGCCAAAAGGTGAATTTTACCAAAGAGTTGAAACAGCAAGAGGTGAACTAGGCGTTTATATAAACAGTACGGGAAACAAAAACCCATATCGCGTAAAATTCCGCTCACCAGGATTTTCTAATTTATCTGTTTTAAATCACATATCAAAAGACGTATTGATAGGCGACTTGGTCGCAACAATGGCATCTTTCGATTTTGTAATTCCTGATATAGACCGTTAATCAAAGACCATGAATTTTACACAAATGATTATTCCATTAAACATCACCAAAACAATCTCAGATTGGATTTATTCAATAATGCCAGAAACCGCTGCAAGTTATACCATTATGGTTATCATTGCGGTTGCTTACTTGGCGTTATTCGCTGTAGCAGGTTTGTATTTAGTGCTTCTAGAACGTAAAGTTGCCGCCTGGTTTCAATTGCGTATTGGACCAAACAGAGTTGGGCCCTGGGGACTTCTGCAAACAATGGCCGATGCTTTAAAACTGGTTTCAAAAGAATTGACAAGCACCATAAAAATCGATAAATTTTTATACAATTTAGCGCCTTATTTTGTGATTGTTTCCGCATTAATGGCGATGGCCGTTTTTCCGTTTTCAGAACAATTCCAGGCATTCGACATTAATATTGGGGTCTTTTTCTTAATTGCAATATCATCAATAGGCGTTATCGGAATTCTGTTGGCCGGTTGGTCGAGCAACAACAAATACGCTTTAATTGGCGCTATGAGAAGTGGCTTGCAAACCATCAGTTATGAATTATCGGTTGGGCTTTCCATTTTAACTATGGTATTGTTAACAGGTACTTTACAACTTTCAGAAATAATAGAAGCGCAACGCACCGGAGGATGGCTTATTTTACAAGGCCATATTCCTTCCGTTATCGCTTTTATGATTTTTATGGTTGCAGGAACTGCCGAAACCAACAGAGCACCATTTGATTTGGTGGAAGCGGAATCGGAATTGGGAGCAGGTTTCCATACAGAATATTCGGGAATGAAATTCGCCTATTTTTTCTTGGCAGAATTTATAAATATGTTTATCATCTCTTCCATCGCTGTGGTCTTATTTTTTGGAGGCTGGTTATCTCCTTTCGGAATCACAGAAAATATTGCCTGGTTTCCTCAAGTATTCTGGTTTTTAATTAAAGTTTTGGGACTCATATTTTTGATGATGTGGTTTAGATGGACTTTCCCAAGATTAAGAGTAGACCAATTATTAACCCTCGAATGGAAATATTTATTGCCTTTAAATTTGATGAATATCGTGTTGATGGCAATAATCATATGGCTGAACTGGACAATTTAATAAATGAAATGCACCTAAAATGAGTTATTTTTCAGATATATATAAAGGAATAAAAACCTTGCTGACAGGGATGTCGGTTACAGGAGGCTATTTTATTCGCGCAAGAAAAGGCGCAATTACGCAACAATATCCCGACAACCGAGAAACCCTTAAAATGTTTGATCGTTTTAGAGGTGAAGTGGTAATGCCGCATGATGCCGATAATCGTCATTATTGCACCGGCTGCCAATCTTGCGAAATCGCTTGTCCGAATGGTTCCATAGAAATTATTTGGGACAGGGCCGTTGACCCGGAAACTGGCAAAAAGAAGAAAAAAATAGACAAGCATATTTACCATTTATCGATGTGTACGATGTGTGGTTTGTGCATTGAAGCTTGTCCGACTGACGCCATTGTCTGGGCACCGAATTTTGAAAATTCTGTGTATGACAGAAGTGCATTAACTAAAGTTTTAAACCAACCAGGTTCATCTGTTTTAGACGGAATAGAAGATTAATATTATGGAGACAATTATATTTTATATACTTTCAGGGATTATTATTTTATTTGCCGTTGCTTCAGTGACCAGCAGAAAAATTTTAAGGGCAGTTATTTACTTGCTTTTTGTGTTGATTGGCATTTCCGGACTTTATTTTTTGGTTGATTACAACTTTTTAGCAGCCATTCAACTTACGGTTTATGGAGGCGGAATTATTGTGTTGTTCATTTTTGCCGTGTTGCTTATTCATCATGTGGAACTTGAACTGGAAAAAACAGCGCTAAAGAAAAAACTCATAGCCGGCGCTCTAAGTGCTTCAGGTTTACTCGTTACGCTTTGGGCAATTTCAACCTATCCTTTTCCGGAAACAACCTCAACGTATACTTCCATTGAAGTTGCTGACATAGGCAGAAAATTATTGAGTTATGAAGATGGCGGATTTATATTGCCATTTGAAGTAATCAGCGTGCTGTTGGTAGCCGTAATGATTGGCGCTATTGTAGTAGCGAAAGGAAGTAAATTGTCGGAAGACAGAAGTCGGAAGACAGAAGTCGGAAGTCAGAAGTCAGAAGACGGAAGTGAAAAATTAACTGAAAACAACTAACCGAGATGATCGCAGGAATTAGCATTTACGAAATTTTAACCCTCACAAGTATCTTATTTTTTATAGGTGTCTACGGGTTTTTTACAAGAGAAAATTTAATAACGGTATTAATGTCGGTTGAATTGATTTTAAACGCCTCAGCCGTAAATTTTGTGTTGATCAATACTTATTTGTATCCGGATTTACTTCAGGGCGCTGTGTTTTCAATTTTTATTATTGCCTTGGCTGCTGCGGAAACAGCGTTGGCCATTGCCATTATTATCAATTTGTACAAACTCATTTATTCTGTTGAAGTGAAGGATACAGAAACCATGAAATATTAAACAGACAAAAAATTTAAATTATAAAAAATGGATTTTAGTTATACCATATTAATTCCTCTGATTCCTTTAGCACTTTTTGTTATTTTAGGATTGTTCAGCAAAAAAATACCGGCTTCAATTTCGGGTTGGTTAGGATCATTGGGTTTAGGAACCTCCTTCGCATTGTCGTTATATACCGCCTACCATTATTTTATGGACGGAAAATTAGACGGAGTCTATCAAACTTTTATTTACAAACAAACCTGGCTCATTTTTACCGATAAATTACACATTGATTTAGGCGTATTGATTGATCCAATCTCTGTAATGATGATGGTTGTGGTGACCACCATTTCTTTTATGGTTCATTTGTACAGCAGAGGTTATATGCACGGAGATGACGGTTATACCCGATTCTTCTCCTATTTGGCCTTGTTTAGCTTTTCCATGCTTGGTTTGGTGATGGCAACAAACTTATTCCAAATGTATATTTTTTGGGAATTGGTTGGTGCTTCCTCTTTTTTATTGATTGGCTATTATTACACGAAACCATCCGCAGTGGCTGCCGCAAAAAAAGCATTTATTGTAACGCGTTTTGCCGATTTGGGTTTTTTACTCGGAATCCTTTTAATCAGTTATTATACAGGAACTTTTGATTTTCAAGATTTAACAAGTGAAGAAGGACTGTTGATCGCAGGCTGGGGAGCTGCCACCTCCTTTATGGGATTGTCAGTATTCACTTGGGGGCTAATTTTAATTTTTATGGGTGGTGTCGGCAAATCGGCGATGCTTCCTTTTCATATTTGGTTGCCGGATGCAATGGAAGGTCCAACACCTGTTTCTGCCTTAATTCACGCAGCAACAATGGTTGTTGCCGGGGTCTATTTAGTGGCCAGGTTATTTCCGGCCTACTATTTTGTGGAAGAGGGATTTGCGTTGCAAGTCGTCGCTTATGTAGGTGCAATTTCATCTTTGGTTGCGGCATTAATTGCCGTGACCCAAACCGACATCAAAAGAGTCTTGGCATTTTCCACCATGTCCCAAATTGGTTATATGATGCTGGCCTTGGGCGTTTCAAAATATGAAGGACATGATGGTTTAGGATATATGGCTTCTATGTTCCATTTGTTTACGCACGCGATGTTTAAAGCATTGTTATTCTTAGGCGCAGGATCAGTAATTCACGCAGTTCACAGCAATTATATGAAAGATATGGGCGGCTTAAGAAAATATATGCCTGTTACGCATATCACTTTTTTAATTGCAGCACTTTCTATTGCAGGTTTCCCCGGATTTGCAGGATTCTTCAGTAAAGATGAAATATTGGTAGCGGCTTTTGAAAGCAACAAACTTATTTATTACAGCAGTGTTTTAGTGGCAGGATTGACCGCTTTTTATATGTTTAGATTGTATTTTAACATCTTTTGGGGTGAAGACAGAAAATACAAACATACGCCACATGAATCTCCGCTTTCAATGACGATTCCGCTAGTGTTTTTAGCATTTATGAGTATTTTTGCCGGCTACATTCCTTTTAGTCAATTTGTAACTGCAGATTTAACGCCTTTTGAAATGCATATTAATGTGCCTTTGGCTGCAATCGCCACATCCGTAGGAGTTATTGGTATTATCATCGCGTTTATTTTCTATAAAAAACCAAATGAATTGCCTACAAAATTCGCAAATGCGTTTGGGGTATTTTACAAATTTATTTACAACAAACTTTATTTTGATGAATTATACATCTTCGTCACAAAAAAAATACTTTTTGGCATTGTGGCTTTTTCAGCTTCTTGGTTCGATAAGAATGTTGTGGACAGTTCAATGATCGGCATCGGAAATGTCACTGTTTCCGTTTCGAATAAAATTAAGGGAATGCAGTCGGGTAAATTACAAGATTATGCCATGTCATTTGTTGGCGGTATTGTTGTGATTGCGATGGTTGTTTTTTATATATGGATAAATTAATTTAATACAATGGATATTTTATCACTTTTTGTAATAGTGCCGATTTTAATTGTTTTGGCTTTAACATTTTTTGCTAACGACTTAAAACAAGCAAGATTGATATCGGTAGTGGGAATGGGAATTCAGTTTGCCATGTCCATAAACTTAATATTTGCTTACATAAAAGAGCGTACTGTAAATACGGACATTATGGTTTTTACCAAAGATGTTGTCTGGTACGAAACTTTTAATATTCATTACAGTATTGGTGTCGACGCCATTTCGGTGGTGATGATTGCCTTAACCGCAGTTGTGCTATTGGCCGGTGTATTTATTTCCTGGAAAATTGATGATTTGCCTAAGGAATTTTTTATATCGCTGATTGCGTTGTCATCGGGTGTTTTTGGATTCTTTATTTCGACCGACTTGTTTACCATGTTCGTGTTTTATGAAATCGCTGTGATACCGATGTATTTGCTGATAGGCATTTGGGGTTCGGGACCAAAAGAACATTCGGCCATGAAATTAACGCTGATGTTAATGGGAGCTTCAGCCGTTTTATCCGTAGGTATTTTGGGTATTTATTTCAATTCAAATGCCGATGGCGGTCCGTTAACCTTTAACATCTTTGAAATAGCGCAGGTCAACATTCCTGTTGCCGCACAAAACATATTTTATCCGTTGACATTTATAGGTTTTGCAGTAATCGGAGCTTTGTTTCCATTTCATACTTGGTCACCTTCCGGTCACGCTTCCGCACCAACAGCCGTTTCTATGCTACACGCAGGTGTTTTGATGAAACTGGGAGGTTATGGTGTTTTCAGAATTGCGATGTATTTATTGCCTGAAGGCGCTTTAAACTGGGCAGACTTTTTCTTAGTATTATCCGCTTTCGGAGTAATCTACGGAGCCTTCGCTGCCATTATGCAAAAAGATTTAAAATACGTGAATGCTTACGCTTCGGTAAGCCATTTGTCACTTGTTTTGTTCGCCTTGTTAATGTTTAATAAAACAGCCTGGACAGGAGCCATCATCCAATCATTGTCACACGGATTGTTAACGGCAATGTTCTTTGCTTTAATCGGAATGGTTTACGGAAGAACGCATACGCGTGAAATCTCAAAACTGGGCGGTATTATGAAAGTTTTGCCATTTATAGGTGCCATTTACGTAATTACCGGTTTGGCTTATTTAGGTTTACCTGGCTTTAGCGGATTTGTGGCTGAAATGACAATTTTTGTCGGTGCTTTCCAGCATCCTGATTTATTCCGAAGAATATTAACCATTGTGGTTGTTTCATCCATCGTGGTAACGGCCGTTTATATTTTAAGAATGGTTGGTAAAATTATGATGGGACCTTTATCAAATGAGGAATATAAAGATTTACCTAAAGCAACCTGGTTCGAAAAAACCGGATTGATTTTGTTGCTGATACCGGTTATTTTAATTGGTGTTTTGCCATTGGGTTTAAGTGAAATGTTAAAAGAAAGTATTCAACCGTTTCTTGAACGATTATTATAAAAATTAAATAAGATGAATTTAGAAAGTTTTCTATTAATGCGCTCGGAAATAGGATTGTTGGCCATTTTAATATTGCTAATCATATTCGAAATATTTTCTAGCAAAAAACAAAAAGCAGCCGTAATTCCATTTGCGATCATTTTATTGGCCATCAACACAGCTTTAGGATTTTTGCCTTTAGCGTCGGGTGAATTGTTTGGCGGCTCGTTCAGGACAAATGCGCTGTTATATTTCTTTAAAACAACCTTAAGTTTGGGTGTTTTAATTTTATTGCTGCAATCGGCCGACTGGCTTAAAGAAAAAGTGGTTGATCAAAATAAAGCGGCCGAGTTTTTTATGCTGATTATTTCATCACTGCTTGGAACTTATTTTATGATTTCCGCAGGTGATTTTCTTATGTTTTTTATCGGTTTGGAATTGGCAACGCTTCCTGTTGCTGCTTTGGTTGCTTACGATACTTATAAAAGAACTTCTGCTGAAGGCGCCGTTAAATATATTTTATCATCGGCATTGGCTTCCGGAGCTTCCCTATTTGGTATTTCGTTATTGTACGCAACTGTGGGCACGATATACTTTGATGCCATGGCTGAAATTTTGGTAAGTTCAAATCTGGCCATTTTAGGATTCGTCTTTTTCTTTTCAGGCCTGGCATTTAAAATCTCTTTGGCACCATTTCATTTTTGGACTGCAGATGTTTATGAAGGAGCACCAATCAATGTTACCTCTTATTTGTCGATTATTTCAAAAGGAGCTGCCGTACTTATTTTAATGATTCTTTTATTCACCGTGTTTAGAGTTTTAATGCCGGTTTGGAATAATATCATTTATGTGGTTATTATTGCTACGATGTTTATTGGTAACTTGTTTGCAATCAGACAACAAAATTTAAAACGATTTTTGGCCTACTCATCCATTGCGCAGGCCGGTTTTATTTTATTGGGCCTAATGTCTGTTGATCAATTGGGAACAGCCACCATCGTTTATTTCGTGGCAGTTTATATCTTCTCTAACTTAGGTGCTTTTGGCGTTGTTCAGGCGATTTCTTCTTTTTCAGATAAGGAAAACATCAACGATTATGAAGGTCTTTACAGAACCAATCCTAAATTAAGTTTGTTAATGATGCTGGCATTATTCTCATTGGCAGGTATTCCGCCATTGGCTGGTTTCTTCGGTAAATTCTTTTTATATACCGCAGCCGCAAGTCAGGGTTATTACATTTTGGTATTTATTGCGGTGGTAAACGCCACCATTTCATTGTACTATTATTTATTGGTAGTGAGGGCTATGTTTTTAAGACAAAGCGATACCGCAATTCCGTATTTCAGAAGTCCGGTTTATATGCGCATAGGATTGATCTTGGCCGCTATCGGTATTTTAGTGGCGGGGGTTTACAGCCCAATTTATGATTATATATTTTCAATCAGCAATACATTTTTAAATTAATAGACTATGGGACTTGGAGGAAATCATTTATTTGGAAGCATTGGCGAAACAAGAGTTACTTTTGTTGAAAAAGGTGTGGATGAAAACCGTAGGGATTTTTTAA
Source organism: uncultured Lutibacter sp. (assembly GCA_964491495.1). Classification (GTDB taxonomy): domain Bacteria; phylum Bacteroidota; class Bacteroidia; order Flavobacteriales; family Flavobacteriaceae; genus Lutibacter. The sequence goes on from CAZBGP010000009.1 coordinate 21,540, forward strand.
AAAACCTGATGGAAGTAAACGGCTTTGAAGTTATAATTGAAGAAGACAAAATAAAAACGGAAGGCGATCCGCAACTGTACACCGTTGCCGTAACCGATATGACTTTTAACCCGACCGTTTGGGTTTTTCAACGCAGACTTAAAACTGCGGATGGCAGAAAAGTTACCCACGATTACTGGAACCAAAAAACCGAAGAAACCAATCCTAGATATTGGAAAAACGCTAAATAAGTTTAGATAACAGCCTAATTTCATCGGCTATAAAATCGAATAAAATAGTGTCAATGATTTGCTGTGTTTCGTTTGGAAATTGCAGTTCAACAAGACTTGTGCTTTTAATCCAATTTTCAATTTCGGGAATGTGCTTCTTTTTTAAAGATTTCAACACTGGAACCCCTAAATCCGACAAAGCTGTGGCGTTAAAATGTTGCTCGTATTGATTTTTCATGGGAATGACCATCAATTTCTTTTTTAAAAAAATGGCTTCAGCCGGCGTTTCAAATCCTGCGCCACACAAAACTCCTTTGCACGATGCCAAACTTTTTTCGAATTTTTTGCCATTGATCGGCTTTACATAAACATTCTTTTTCTGATAATACTTTTCTGTTTCTTTAGAAAACACCTTCCATTTAACACCTTTAATTTTTGAAAGAACTTCGATGATTTTCTCATCTGAATAAGCAGGTAAATAAACGGTATAATGGTCTTTTTCGGTGCGTTTCAACAACCTTATGGCCGACCTGATAATTGGCGTGTAAACTTTATCATTGTATTTTTTAAAATGAAAACCGTAATTAATCATACATTTTGCATAATTTTTTATGACAAGGCTTCCTATGATATCAAAGAAAATTGGTTTAGGAACATTTTCGGTGTATAAAGCGCTTTGGTGGCTTAAAGAAATACATTTTACGCCTTTAAAATAACAGGCCCAAGCAGTTATTGGCTCAAAATCGTTAATCACCAAATCGTAATCAGAAACCGGACAGTTAACAATTTCTTTAATGACGCTTAAAATAGAATTCCTTTTAAATGTCTTCATAAAATCGATTCCGCCGTTTTTACCAAAATAAAAACTCAGGCCTTTATAAACGTAATCAACGTCGTAAGGCAAAACAATTTCGGCTTGCGTACCGCTGATTAAAATATCAACCTGAGCACGTTTTAAGAGTGCCGGAATTATGTCTTTTGCCCTGCTTAAATGACCGTTCCCGGTTCCCTGAATGGCATATAATATTTTCATCTGTTTATATTTTATTTTTTATTGGTACAGATGCAGTTCGCCAATAATCAATACTTCATGCATCAAAATATGTAATGCTCGTTTCATTAAAACTTAAAATTAAAGTCGGCCATTAAATGTCCGAACAGTTCTTTGGCCGATTGGTCAATGGAATCTATTTCCTCCAAATCCGTTTCAACATTCACTTCTATATAATGGGCGGCATCGTATTTATATAGAATCCACTGCTTGTTATTATATTCCAGTGCGGTTAAATTCTCTACCCAGTCACCTGAATTTAAATAATGAGCGCTTCCTTTGTTTGTGATGACTTCCTTAATTATTGGCTGGTGAATGTGGCCGCAAACCACATAATCAAATTGGTTGTCTATGGCTATTGTGGTTACCGTTTCTTCAAAATTATTGATAAATTTTACGGCGGATTTTACGCTGTCCTTAATTTTTTTTGACAAAGAAATTTTTTCTTTTCCAAAAAAATGGCTGATATTGTTTATGCCCCTGTTGATAAGAATTAAGGAATCATAACCAATGGCGCCCAATTTTGCAAGCCACTTGGAATGCTGCATCGTGACATCAAAAACATCGCCGTGAAAAAACCAGGCTTTTTTACCGTCCAATTCCAAAACCACTTTATTTTTTATAGAAAATTTGCCCATATTAAAATCGACAAATTTTCGGAACATTTCGTCGTGATTGCCGGTAATGTAATAGATTTCTTTCCCTTCAGAAATCCAGCCCATAATATATTTCAACACTTTCATGTGCGATTTTGGCCAATAGCGTTTGCTAAATTGCCAAATATCAATAATGTCTCCGTTTAAAATTATGACAGCAGGATTGATGCTTTTTAAATAGGACAACAGTTCTTTGGCGTGGCAACCGTAAGTCCCCAAATGCACATCCGAAATAACAACAACCTCAACACTTTTCTTCTTCTTGCAAGAATCCACCCAGTAGAAATTATATTCAAAAAATTGAATAATTAATAGGTGCAATTACCAAAGTTCTTGTTACTAAATGATTTTTAGAATGTTATAATTAGGTTACCAATTAAATTATGGGTAAATAACTAGCCTAGGAAATTTAGATAGCAATTTTTTTACAATGATAAATATAGGCTGTTGGAATATTGTCTTTAATTCTTTCAATATTGAAGAAACTAAGCGTTTACATTATTAAAATTAAATATCCTATTTTTGGCAAATTAAGGGCAATCAACTTGCCGGGTTATAAATGACAATTATTGTGAGTTTTAAAAAAACAAAGACACCATTTAATATAAAAAATTTACCTAAATCTTTTGGGCTTGCAATTTTGGCGCTTCAATTCCTTGGCTGTTCCTCCAATAACAATATTGCCGACTTGGGAGAACAGATTGAATATCCAACGTTTAGTGTGCGTTTAAACTTTGACGACCTTGATGATTGGATTAATGCTTCGCAAAATATGAATGGCGTTGTTAATTACACAACTACTAATGGCCTTTTAAATATTTACACAAGAGCCAATACTTGGGACAGGCCAAAAATAAAGACTTTGGGAACTTACACTGACGGGAAATATTCTTGGCGGGTTTTTGTTCCCGAAATGGGCGTTGGAGATATGGCAAGTATTGGCGCATTTCTCTATTATAATGATTCCCACGAATTGGATTTTGAAATTGGTTATGGAAAAGAGCTTGTTCGCCAAAAACTAAATGCTAAAATTGATGATTTACTTTTATATACAAATTCACAAGGCAACCCTTCTAAATCAGAGATTTTTAAAATAAAAAGAAATCAATGGTATACTTTGGAAATAGAACTGCTTGTTGTAAATAATAAATATCAAGCCGTTTGGTATATTGACAATGTTGAATTATATAGATTAAATTTGGAGTATGGTAAATCCATTCCTTTTCATATTTTTTGCAGCGTAGAAAACTTAACTTTTATTGGTGACCACATACCAACTCAAAACAACAATGCCTTGTTTGATTATGTTGAATTTAGGCGGTAAAAAAAATCATTTCCATACATTTATTTGTGTATATTTGAATTTGATCTTTAAAAGATTACCCTTTTTTATGAAGGTTAATATTGAATTATGGAAAATAAAAAAGAAGAAACTTTTTCAATTAAAAAACGGATAGAAAGTTTTGGTTATGCCTTTAAAGGCTTTGTTTGGTTATTTCGTTTTGAACACAATTCCAGAATCCATCTTTTTTCCTTAATTATTGCCATAATCGCTGGATTTTTCTTTCAAATTTCAAGTGAAGAATGGTCATTGCTATTTATTGTTTCCGGATTTGTTTTTTCTGCGGAAGCTTTTAATTCTGCCATTGAGTTTTTGGCTGATGAAGTTTCTTTGGAAAAACGAGACAGAATAGGAAAATCAAAAGACCTAGCAGCTACTGGCGTGCTAATTGCCGCTTTTGCTGCCGCAATTGTAGGTTTAATCATATTTCTACCAAAAGCAATCTCTCTTTTTAATTAAAATAACGATGAAACGAGCATTACAAATTTTGATACACACAGGAATGATTAATGGCGAACAGCAGCTGTTACCGCTAAAAAATAAAATTTAAACAGATGAAAAACAACAACAAAATTCAGTCAATAATCTTATTCTTATATCTTTGGTTGTGCATTGGTTTTCCTTTGGGATTATGGGTTTTATTGGCCGGACCTTCAAAATGGCTGGCTGAATATGCACGCTCAACAGACATGGAAATGTCCAAAGAAAATATAATAGGAAAGCTTATTATCGTCGTTTATGTCATTGTTGCTTTTTTGCTGGCGCTTCTCCTCCATTGGCTTATAAAACGCTCAAAAAATAAGTCTGTAAAATGGTTTATACCGGGAATATTAACGATAATTCTGCTCACTTCCGTCTATATTTTTAGTTTCAATCCTCAATGGCTAATTAGTTATTCAGGTGGAATTTCAACAAAAAATATTAAAAATAAAGAAGATCAATACAAAAATTTAGAATTTGTTTATGGTGCATATCCTAATGAAGAAATGATAAAAAACCTAAAAGAACAAGGATATGACGGCATCATATCATTATTGCACGAAATGGTAATTCCGGCAGAACCTGCTTTGATGAAAGATGAAAATAAACTTGCTGAAAAATATGGTATTAAGGTTATTAATATGCCAATGATGCCTTGGATTTCGGGTAATGAGAAAACGCTAAAATATGCAAAGGAATTTATTGAAACTGAGAAAGGCCTTTATTATGTGCATTGCTATTTGGGGCGTGACAGAATCAATATTTTTAAATCGGCCGCTAAAAAATTTGGAGTTAAAAGCGACTCAAAAGGAACCACCATTAGCCGAAGATTGGAAGACCAAAAAACCTGGGCAAGAGGGGATTATTTTAAGTTGGAAGAAGGGGTTTATTTAACGCCTTACCCAACAGATGATGAGTTTATGATGTTTGTTCTTAATGATTATTTTAAAACGGTAATTTCTCTTCTTGGAAATGATGATCCTGAAAATAAATCGTTGATTGAAAAAGAAAATAAGCTTTTCACGGATTATCCAATGGATTATGTTCATTACCCTATTGAATCATCTTTTAATCAAAAAGATTTGACAGCATTAAAAACCTTGATCAATTCAAAGGAAAAACCAATTCTTTTACATCGTTTCTTTACAACTGACCCGGTTTCGAAATTTATAGTGAGCAATTATTAAAAATTTGGGAGGAATATTAATAAATTGTGATTTATCAAGTGTTATGCGTCAGCAGAACTCAGGGAAATGAGCGTAAAAAGAATAACGAATACAAACAAAATAGGGAATTAATAAAGTGAGAATTTTAGAAACAGATCGACTTTATTTAAGAGAGATGACTATTACCGATGCTGAAAATGCGTATCTTTTAAATCTCGATCCTGACGTGATAAAATATACAGGAGACGAACCTTTTGAAAGTGTCGATAATGCAAAGATGTTCTTAGCAAATTACGACCATTATAAAAAATATGACTTCGGACGTTGGGCTGTGATAAATAAAACAAATGATGAATTTTTAGGCTGGTGTGGACTAAAATATGCGCCGAAACTTGACGAATATGATATTGGATTTAGATTTTTTAAGAAACATTGGAATAAAGGGTATGCAACAGAATCAGCCGAGGCTTGTATTAATTTAGGATTTAGTAAATATAAGATGACTGAAATTGTTGGAAGAGCAATGAAAGAAAATTTAGGTTCAATTAGAGTATTAGAAAAAATTGGATTGACTTATCTAAAATCATTTGACTTTGAAGGACAAGAAGGTGAAGTTTATATTATAAAAAATAAAAGCCGATCGCATAACAATGTATAAAATTTATGCTCAAATCGGATTTAGTACAAACCGACAAACATTCAATAAAACATTAAATAAATTTTTCCTGATTTATTACATTACCATTCACTAAATGGCTCTTTAGCCAACATCGCATTGTAGTATTTTAATTGCCCGGTAACCTCTTCACCCAGCCAACTTGGTTTTATAAATTTTGTATTTTCATTTTGAAGCTCAATTTCGGCAATGAGCAGCCCCTTGTTTTCCCCAAAAAATTCATCAACTTCAAAATACAGATGGTCATTTGCAGGAACAATATGCCTAATTTTTTCAATGATTGCTGGTTCACAAAGTAACAATAAATTTTCAGCTTCCTTTACAGAAATTTCCTTTTCCCATTCAAAACGGGTAGTTCCGGAGACATTACTTATTCCTTTTATGGTGATAAAACCTTGATGGTCGCGTATTCTGATGCGCACCGTTCTTTCGGGCACCGTCGATAAATAGCCTTGCGCTATTTTATAGCTTTTTATGGTGTGTTTTTTAAAGTCGCCTGAAACTAAAAATTTCCTTTCTATTTCTTTGGTCATTTTAGTTTATCTGAATTTTAGATCCCAATTAAGGCCAATAGAGTAAATCCAAAAGTAACTACCTGGCTTAAAACTAATTTCCTGATGCGCAACTCCAAATAAAATCCCCCAAGCATTTTGTTTATCTGACGAAGTAAAATAATAGCCGGCATTCAGTTTTTGAGATTTCAATTTTATTATAGCATCTTCATTCCCTGCCAAACTAAATCTTTCAAATTCAGGAGAAAAACCCATTCCTGCAGAAACGCTAAAATAATTATCGGCATCGCTTCTATACTTTCTGTAATTTAAAACTCCAGATTTGCTGGTTCCTGAATCTCCAGGAGTCAAATATGGACGAAAAGACCAATAACTATTACCTGTGTACCAGCCAACAGAACCTGTGTAAATTGTAGTGGTGGTATTGTATTTAAGTGCTCTAAAACCTAAAGATACCTCAAAGCTTTTAGGCAATGATTTATACAATTCTCCACCATATCTTACATCCGGATAAAGGTAAGAGTTTGAAAATCCCAGATTTACATAAGCGTAAAGTCCTTTTGTAATTTTAGGGTACATATCTACTTCAAACTGAGCACCATTATCATTAAATCTTCTACTAAAATTCATCTTCCCCGTAATGCTGCCATATTTTGTTTTTCGGCTATAATTTAACGAGTAATATTGCATTGGATCAAAAGTTCCTGAATATAAATCGACAGACGATTTAATTCCTATAGTATTATAGCTCAACGTATTGGTTAGGTTTTTTTTATAATCTATCGCTTTTTGATCGTTGGGATTTTGGACCAAAATAAGGTCGAGAGTGCTAAACGCATCTTCAGGATTATTCGAATTTTCTTGAGCTTTTGCTTTCAAGTAAAGTATTTCAGCATCATTAGAGAAATATTGCAAAGCATTCTCAGCCATTTCCAGTGCAACAAATGGCGTATTGGCACTTAATTCATTATTAATTGTGCCAATCCAATCGCTTTTTCTTTGCTTATTTTTTTCTAAAATATAGGAAAACTCAATTCTTGCTTTTTTATAATCCCCATCCCAATAATAGGTGCTTGCCAAAAACGAACGAATATCGTGGTAATCGGGATATTTGGTTAAAATAAATAGCAGGCTGTCCTGCGCTTGTTTTCTTTGCTCGTTAAAAGCCAGTTCACGGGCCTTTTCAAATGCGGTATCTGGATCTCCAACAAAAACTTTTTGCTGGCCAAAAATTTGAAAAACCGACAAGAATGCCAATATTAGAGTCCACTTAAATCCTATTTTAGAAATCATTTTTTTAAAGATTTTTTAAAAGTTATATATGTTTCATTCTTTGGCTGCAATTTCAAAACACTGTCTATTACTTTATTTGCCCTCTGAAAATTATTCATTCTTTTATAGGCTTGTGCCAATTTAAAACCTATTTCCAAATTATCAACTCCATTTTCCTTTGCTTTCATTGCAATATTTATTGCTTTTTTATCCTGTTTAGACCACCAATACAAATCTAAAAGTGCCAAATAACCATCAGAATAATAAGGTTTTCTCTTTAACACACTTAACAATTCCACTTCAGCTTGCTCATATTTTTTGTCCCAGGCCAAAACCCTTCCTTTCAAGGTTCTGGCATCGGCGTGGTTTGGGCGCTCATTTAAAATATGATTACAAAGTAATATGGCCGTTTTATAATCCTTGCCAAAGGCCTTTTCTCTTGCCAAATTAAATATTTCATCACTTCCAAGCCCTATGGTTAATTCATTTATAATTGCCAATTCTTCTTTTGAAAATTCAGCGGCAGATTTTACATAGATATTTAAAGAATCGGGGTAAATTTTGTTTTTCTTGGTTAAATAGGCATTTAACTTTTTAAATGCGATGAGCGAATCGGAAATAATTTTCAATATTTTTTCATCCTTCACTTTATTCATCCCAAAACTTTCGAAGATGATTGATCCTAAAGAGTACCCAATTCCG
>CAZBGP010000009.1:29615-40384 GCA_964491495.1 uncultured Lutibacter sp.
GTTCATCCCAAACTTTTCGTCTATTTTAAATAACGCCCCATCTGCAAAAAAGTAATCTTTATAAACAAAGTCGGTTATCGTTCCTTTATTCCGCATTAAAGGAATCTGATGAATATTTCTAAACTGTTTTGCAGTATCAATTCCCTTACTAATCCAGGCGGTTTCGTTTAATTTGTTGAATTTGTAATTGTTCATTAAAAAAGAAAGCAAACTTGGCGTAACATTCAAATGGGAGGAAATAGATTTAAACTTTACTGGCTGCTTCAACATTGGGCTATAGATAAAAAAGGGCACGTGAAAACGGCATAATTTATCTTTTTGGGCAATTGGTATAAGTCGGTGATCGCCGGTAATAATAAAAACAGTGTTGTTGTATTCGGGTCTTTTAGCATATGCGTTCATAAAATCTTCTATAGACTTATCCGTATAAAGCAAGCTTGCAAAAATGTCTTTGTTGGCTAATATTTCGCTTTTTTTGACTCCGAAAAGTTGTTTTGAATTTACGATAGTTTCCACTTTTGATAAATAACTGCTTTTTGACGGAAAACTGAATGGCTCGTGATTTGTGAGTGTCATTATAATATCCAATCTCGGTTGTTTTTTGCCGTCTAACTCTGTCAATATTTTTTTAAATATTTGATCATCGGGATATCCCCAAGAAAACCCGCCCGAATTTTCCTTTGTTTTAATGTATTCCGGACCAAATTTATTTTCATCAATAATATGATCCACCTCATTGTATTCCAAAAAACTGATTTTTTTATCAAAACTTGAATCATCACCCGTATAAAATGAAGTGGTGTAATCATTCGCTTTTAAAATACTGATGAGCGATAAATGCGAAGGCAAAGGATTTAGTTCCAAAAAACCATTTTCGCCATAAGGCAAAGAGCCCAATAAAGCTGGTAACACCCCAAAGGTTCTTCCTGTTGTGCTTAAAAAATTTTCCCAATACAGCGATTTGTCAATTAAACCATCCAAATAAGGGGTAAAACCTCTATATTCATTTTTTCCAACAAATTCGGCTCCCAAGCCTTCTACAATAATGATAACAATGTTCGGTTTTTCGTCCTGAATATTAAAAAAAGACCCCAAAACATCTTTTGAATTTTGGAAGGGTTCTAAAAGCGGATAATCATTTCTGTTGGATAAATCATAGGTATTCGCTATTTTTTTTTCTTGCTGAAACCTCAAAATATCAACGACAAAAAAATGCAATTTATTTTGATAAACATTTTCAGATGCTTCGGAAAAAATAATTTTTGAGCTACCAAAAACAAGAATCAAAATACCTGCGGATATTAAAATTTGTCGCGTATTTGTATATTTATTAAAAGCATAATTAATTCCTAAAAAAAGCAGCGGAAAAAGGATGAAAGGCAAAAAATACAAAAGAGACAAAGATTCGGAGGCTGTAACTGTAGTGTAAATATCACTTAAAGAATATCCTAAAATATCTGCTCCAAGATTTATAAGCGTGCTAAGGTAATATTTTGCCAACGCAAATTGACCAATCACAATTAAAGAAAATATAACCTTAATTATAATATTTCCGATCGGTTTTTTAATGAAGTAAAATATCAGGTAAATTGGAAGAAACAACAACCCAATTGCGATACCAGCCCAAAAATCATTGATAAATCTAAACAACAATAATTTTAGGAAGCTAATTTGTTCAAGCCCTCTTGCGGCTGAAATAATAAGCTCAAATAAACCAATTGCCCAAAAGCTTGCTATTAATGAAAATAGCAAGCAAACAAATTTGTAATTGTAATTTTTAAAATCTTTATATTTCATTCTGTGTGTTTACCATAATTCGAATCCTTATAATCTCATTTATAAAAAACCTCTTCTTATCATTTTCCCCCAACCTTTTTCTTTCTTTAAATAATAATCTACATTTCCTGTAATTGCAGCATACAGTATAAATGGATGTGAGATAAAAGGCTCCAGAAAACTTGTTAATAGTAGTTTAATACCTGTTCCTTTCTTTTTATATTGATGGTACGTTAATTCTTCAGAAAAAATTGCCAGAATAGTAAAAAGTACTGTAAATAAATAAGCTGCACTTATAAATGCAAAAGTATAATCCCACCTAACATCATCTAAAACAATTAGAAAAATAAAATATAAAATACCTAAAATTTCAATGATTGGTGCCAATCTCTCGAAAAAAAACCAATATGGATAACTTAAAAGTCCAAATACACCATATTTTGGATTGAACCCAACTTTCCTGTGTTTTCTTAGGGTTTCAATAGTTCCTCTTGTCCATCTGTTTCTTTGAGAAATTAACGTTTTATAAGTGTCTGGGGCTTCAGTCCAACATAAAGGATCTGGTATATAGCCAACCCTGTATTTTTCTTTTTTCTCTTCCATATACTTTCTCATTCTAACAATAAGCTCCATATCTTCACCAACAGTATTGGTGTCATAGCCCCCAACTTCAATAACAATTTTCTTGTCAAACATGCCAAAAGCTCCTGAAATTACAAGCAAACCATTAAGTCTGCTCCAAGCCATTCTTCCTAGAAGAAATGCTCTTAAATATTCAAGAATTTGAGCCCTTTCAATCATTTTTTTAGGCAAATTTATATCCAATAACTTTCCGTCTTTAATACTGCAAGAATTTGCAACTCTAAGCACACCTCCTGTGGCAATAATTTTTTCATCACTATCTTCTAAAAATGGTTTAATCATTTTTTGCAAGGCATCTTCCAGCAATAAACAATCCACGTCTATGCACAAAACGTAGCTATTTTTACTAATATTCAAACCCATATTTAACGCATCTGCCTTACCGCCATTTTCTTTATCAACAACTGTTAATTTTTCAAATGCAGGATTTGTTGATTTGTAGACTCCATTTCTAATTGGTTTTGTTGGTAGCTTTTCATTAATTAAAAAGTCTATTTTAACAAGATTATAAGCATTAATTAGTTTTTCCAAACTATCATCGGTACTTCCATCATTTACTATTATTACATCATAATTTGCGTAATGGCTAGACAATAATGATCTTACATTTTCAATAATACTTAGGCTTTCATTAAATGCCGGTGCTATAATTGAAATTGAGGGAGAAATAGTTGAAGACAAAATTTCATTATAATTAACAAAACTGTTTTTCTTCATGTAATCAACAGTTTCAAAAGCAGAAATTATTGCCAAAATAGTATAAGAGGCAATTGCAAAAATTGTAAAAATAAAGAATAATGAATTAAATATAATTATTGTGATTTCTAAAATACTTGTATTCATACTTGGCCAATTTCTAAAAAATTAAATATTTTAACGTATGCTGGATCTGCTGATATGGTTTTTAAAGTTTTAAATTTTTCAACATTAAGAATTTTTAAAATTTTAAGAGTTGCAAACTTAACTTCGAAGTCCTCATTAATTATATTCTCCAGCAAAAATGCTTCGTCACTTATTTCATATAAATTTTCAAGCAGTTTTAAAAAGGCATACTGTTCTTCCTTACTTAGTTCATTGAATTTATTTTTTAAAATATTTTTTGCCTCAATAACTTGTAACTGGTCTAGAACATCAATTACATCAATTCTTATATTTTTATTTTGATGTGACAGCAACTCCAACAAAGTATCTTTCACTTCAAACTGATTATAAATTTTAGCCAGTTTTAAAGCAAAAATTACAACAGAATCATTTGTTGACCTCAACCAAGGAGTTATTTCTGGCAGTTCCTGATCATCAAATCGCTGAAGCACTTCTAGCAACTGAATCTGATTCCACTCTGAAAGTGGTGTTTCTATAATATTCAAAAACCCGAGCCCTTTAAAATTAAATAATGTAACAAGGTAAAGCTGCACTTCCTTTTGTATTTCCTTTTTAGGATGAATTACAAAAGCGATAACCTCATCATAAACTTCCTTTACTTGTAACTGCCTAAGTTCTCTAATTGCTGTAGCTATTATGTGCCATTTTTTACTTTTTAATCGAGCCAATGCGTAATCTACAAGTTTGGTTTGAAAATAAAGTTTTTGAATAGACTCAGCCATTTCTCCTGATATTTCATTTCTCAACCTTAATAATGTAGAAACGATAATTCTCCTTTTGAATTTATCGGCGGCACAATTTGTCAATTTGTCAATAATTATTTGTTGTTCCGTGCTAATTTCTTCCTCTTCATTGCCAGAATATAAGTAAGTTATGAGATCTGATTCATATTCTTTTTGATATTCAGCCACAGTCATTTCATTTTTTCTTAAACGACTTCTCAAAAATTTTAGATAAATTGATAAGATTACTATTGAAACAATAAAAACACAAGTCATTACCCAAACCACTTTAATAATGGTTGGCACATTTTCAAAATAATCAATTAAGTTTTGATAAATTTCCATGGTGGTTGCTTCAGTTTTTAATTAAATTATTAAAACAACAATCTTTTCACCCGAATCACCAATTCGTTGGGACTAAACGGTTTTCCCATAAAATCGTTGGCGCCCAAATTAAAAGCTTTAAGCACCATTTCTTCCTGACCGGCAGCCGAAAAAACGATGATAGGCGTTTGCTTGTTTAATTTGTTGCGCACATGGCTAATGACTTCCAAGCCACTAATAAAAGGCATCATAATATCGGTCAAAATTAGCTCGGGATTGTGTTGCTCAATCAATTCTATGGCCTCTTTACCGTCAACTGCAATCAGCAATTTATAGCCTTCCTTTTCCAATCTGAACTTCAACAACAATGACAACGTAGAATTGTCTTCGGCTAAAACAATTTTTTTAGCATCACTCATTTTTTAATGATTTTAATTCAATTAATAATTCGTCGTTCACATGTTTAAAAATCTCTTTGCAGGAATCAAGGAGTGTTTCGGCATCCTCCAAGTTTTTTTCTTCCCTAAATTTTTGAGCCAACGCATGAATAATAGGTTCCATTTGTGAAATTCCAAACATGGTAATACTTGGTTTAATTTTATGGGTCGCCTCGTATAACGCCTTCCAATTTTTATGTTTAAATTCCTTATTTACCACTTCAAAAAACTCCTTAAAATCTTTTAGAAATGATTCTATAAGCAAAATTAATATGGAACTTTCCCCTTGGGTTTCTTCATATAAAAATCTAAGGTCTATGTATTTTTTTTCTGTTGTTACTTCCGCATTATCTTGTTTGCTATAGGCATCTCTTAAATTCCGTCCTTTCGAAGGTTTTCCGTATTTTTCTAAAATATTATAAAGCTCTTTAGGTTTAAAAGGTTTAAAAATATAGTCATCCATCCCCGAAGTTTTGGCGCGGCTAATATCGGCATTGGTGGCATAGGCTGTCATTGCAATAATGGGAATTTGGGCTGCTTTTTTAGAAATGTCATTTTTTATGATTTTGGAAGCCTCATAACCATCCATCACTGGCATTTGAATGTCCATCAAAATAAGATCGTACATATTTTTTTGAACTTTTTTAACGCCTTCAATCCCGTTATTTGCAATATCTACTTTGCACTTCCATCGTTCTAGCCTTGTTTTTGCCAACAATTGGTTTGTTTTATTGTCTTCAACCAATAAAATAGAAAGCTCCAAAGGTTCATTCATTACAAATTCTGGTTCAATCTCATCGGAATTAACCGTGACAAGGTCTTTTTTTAACGGCAGCGTAATTTTAAACACGCTTCCTTCCCCAAAAATACTTTCAACTTTAATTGATCCGTTTAACAACCCTACCAATTTTTTAACGATGGTAAGTCCAAGGCCTGTGCCACCATAAATACGGGAAGTATCGCTCTTCGCTTGCGAAAATGCACCGAAAACTGTATTTATTTTATTGGAAACAATCCCGATTCCGGTATCTCTTACTTCAAAGTATATTTCTGAAGCGCCGGGAGTTTCATTTAATTGCTTTAGCGTAACGTGCACGGAACCTTTGTTGGTAAATTTAACGGCATTGCCAATTAAATTCAGCAAAATTTGCTCAACTCTGGTTGGGTCGCCAATAACATTGACAGGTGTGTTTGGCGCAATATTGAGGTCTAAAGTAATCTTCTTTTCATCGGCTCTTAATTTCATTAATTTCAGCACCGTATTGAAAGATTTGTGCAGGTTGAACGGAATCTCTTCAATTTTCAGCTTCTCAGATTCCAATTTAGAAAGATCGAGAACGTTGTTGATGAGGGAAAGTAAAATTTCACCCGAATTTTTCATCGTTTCCAAATGTGATCTTTGTTCGGGATTAAGTTGTGTTTCCAGCACCAAATCCGTAAATCCTATTACCGCATTCAGCGGCGTTCTAATTTCATGGCTCATATTGGCCAAAAACTCGTTTTTAACTTTCAACGATTCTTCTGCCGATTCTTTCGCTTTTTTTAGTTCTAGATCCGTGGAAATTCTTTGGGTAATATCAGTCCCGATAGAGATATAAGTCCCGTTGGCACCTTTTGACAGCTGCCATTCAATCCACTTATAATCGCCGTTGGCCGACTTAATTTTTCGTTTAGATATGTCGACAAAACTTTTTTTATTTAAAAAAATGTAATTGTAAATAGCGTTTTTTACCTGTTGTGCCTCTTGCTGATTTTCATAGGTTAGTTTCCACCATTTATCGCCCATGATATCTTTTACCTTATAGCCAAGCATTTTTTCAACAGCCGGTGATGAATAGATGACATTTCCTTCTTTGTCGCTTACAATCAACATTGAATTCACACTATTTAAAATGGTATCGGATTGTATTTTGATTTCTTCGGTTTTTTTCCATTCGGTGATGTCAACACCTACCGAAACAAAAATGCCTTTTACGCCAAGTGAATCGCGCCATTCAATCCATTTCATAGTGCCATCTTCACAACGCAGTTGTCGGTCGTAAGGTATCGGATTTACGGTTGTTTTGCCAGAGGTTAATGCCAATACCTTTTCTTTGCTTAATTGGGATTCTTCTTTAGTAAAAAAAGTTAAATCCCACCATTTATCTCCCAAAAGCTGGTCAACTTTATAGCCTATAATTTGCTCCGTTGCGGGTGAAACGTA
Organism: uncultured Lutibacter sp.; assembly: GCA_964491495.1. Classification (GTDB taxonomy): domain Bacteria; phylum Bacteroidota; class Bacteroidia; order Flavobacteriales; family Flavobacteriaceae; genus Lutibacter. Next base: position 36,602 of record CAZBGP010000009.1, read on the forward strand.
AGTAACGCGTGCGTTTTCGTCGCATGAAATAATTACTAAATTAACTTCATTTAATAAAAATTCAGAGAGTTTTAATTTTTCGATTTCTGTATTTTTTTTCAATACGGTTTTTTATTTAAAAATGTATGAACATTTTATCTGCTATTTCTGTAAAGCCACAATCATTCTCATTCTTGTAAATATAATTAAATAAAGTATTATATGAAAAATCACCTGCTTACAATTATAAAATCGGTTCATTTTAGCCACCAAACATCAAGATTCCCAATACTATTGAAGCCGCTCCAATGACTATTCCCGTAACACTAAAAAACCCTGACGATTTTTTATTTTGCCTTTCTACTTTCAAAATATCTTCTTTTAAAAGCAATGTATTAATTTTTTCGCCATCAACCGTTTTTACGCCGTAATAAGCTTGATTTTTCTGTTCAATGGATTCATAAATGTATTCATCACCATTTACCATGGTCACTTTTACAATTCCCTTTTGCTCAACTTTGGAAGCCTCTTCCAGATTGGTGGATTTTTTATAAACATTGCAACTTTGCAGCAGGATTAAAACTAAAAATAGCCCTAAAAATTTGAGAAAAATTTTGTTGAATAATTTTTTCAGCATAATCATTTTATAGAAATTTTAAAGATTGGAAAATTGCTACAATTTACATTTAATTTCAGAAAAAACAAATTTTGCCAAGATGTCCATTTATATAAAACATTTTGACGATTCATTTTTAAGAATTGGCTATTTATTTATTGATAAAACCAATCTATCTCTATCTGTAAAAGTCAAATTTTTAGCAGAAAATATTTAATAATATTTGCATAAATAATTTAAATGAAATATACGCAATTCGTGAATTTTGCTATATATTTGTTATAGAAAATACACCATAAACTTTTCAATATCCATAATAGACATACTGAATAATGGTTGTTATTGCCTATTGAAAAAGAAAGTGTCATTTTTTCCCATACTGCAAACGCTATGAAAAATGGATGTTATTTAATGCTGTTTTACTATTGAATTGCCTGAAGCAATCAAACAATGAATCATAAAAAAGTTAAATAACTTGTCCAAGATTACTAAACACATAAAAACTTTTATTAAAATTAAAGAAAAATGAAACGAGCAAAACAAATTTTGATACATGAAGGAATGATTAATGGCGAACAGCAGCTGTTACCGCTAAAAAATAAAATTTAAACAGATGAAAACAGTGATCACCTTATTCGCATTATTGTGCTTTATTTCTGTAAAAAGCCAGGAAACTTTAAGCATCAAAGCTACTTTTTTTGGCCATGAAGAAGGATTCTATTATTTCACCGACTACAATGACAACAGTTTCTTTTTTGAAGGTGTTGATGCTGCCGCAAAAGAAAAATTTGACCTCACTAAAAATAGTTTTATCGGCAAAAAATTTAACGTCACTTATAAGGTTGAAACCACAAAAGGCGAGTATGGCGAAGAATATTATGCCTCAATCATCGTTGATTTAGTATTGGAAAATTAAATTTCACAACCATTTAATTAAAAATAGTTGACACCAATTTATCTGTTTAAAAATGAGTAAAGTAATTAAGCCTTTGAAGGAGATTTCATCCAGTTCCAAAGTAAACGGAGTAAACAACATTAAAAGAAACTTCCTGTTTATTTCTCGTTGGGGCGAATCCTTGGATATTGCTTACGCAACTTTGTTTGAAGGAAATAACGTAAAATTATATATTGAAGAAAAGCATTACAGGGAAATAGGCTATGGTTTTGTGACAAAAGTGTTGGACTGGAAGAAACACGTGGACTGGGCCGATGTTATTATTTTTGATTATACCGGCTATGGAAAAGTTTGTGCTGAATTGCGCGCTAAGGGTAAAGTAGTTTTTGGCGGATCGGAATATACCGATAATTTAGAGCTAGACCGTAATTATGGTCAGGATGAGCTTAAAAAACACAAAGTAAAAACCTTGCCCTGGAAAGAATTTTTCAATTTTCAGGATGCCATTAAGTATGTACAGGACAATCCGGATGCCTATGTAATAAAGCCCAGCGGAGAAACACAAGAATTTAAACAGTTGCTTTTTGTGGGAACTGATGATGAGGGATTGGATATTATCAGGGTTTTAAAAGCCTATGAAAAATCGTGGGGAAATGATTTTGGCACTTTTCAACTGCAACGAAAAGTAAAAGGCGTTGAAATTTCGGTATCCGCTTTTTTTAACGGCAGTGAATTTATTTATCCGCTAAACGTCACTTTTGAGCATAAAAAACTTTTCCCAAAAGAATTGGGCGTTTCTACCGGGGAAATGGGAAGCAGCATGTTTTGGGTAAAACATTCCCCAATTTTTGACGCCACATTGAAAAAATTTGAATCCACCCTGGCCAAAAAAAACTTTAGAGGCCATATAGATATCAATTGCATTGTAAACGGAAACGGCATTTACCCGCTGGAATTTACCTCGCGATTTGGGTTTCCCCAAATATTTATACAACGTGCCGGTGTTCATGAACCTTTTGGAAATATGCTTTATAAAATAGCAAACGGCGAAAATTTCACCATCAATGTGAGAAAAGGATTTCAAATTGGTGCTTTTGTGGTGGTGCCGCCCTTCCCTTACGACGACAATAAAACTTTCAATTTGTTTTCAAAAGATTCTGTAGTCATTTTTAAAAAAGAAATGAAAGAAGGAATTCACCCAATGCATTTAAAAAAGATCCATGATGAGTGGCTTATAACTGCCGATACCGGTATTGCGGTATTGGTTACGGGAACGGGCATCACCATGAGAGATGCGCAAAAAATGATGTACAACCGTATTGGCAATCTTATTGTGAATAACTGCTATTACAGAACCGATATTGGCGATCGCTGGCTGGAAGATTCTGACAAACTTATGTCATGGGGATTGTTATAAAAATGAGTGCCTAAAGTGCCTTGAGTTTGGAGTACTTAGAGTTATTTTAAGAGTACTTAAAGTTCCTTGAGTTTGGAATGCCTAAGTTAAAAAAAATATTTGATGGCGCTCCGTGTATCTCTGTGTTAACTTAGCGCAACTCTGTGAAATAATTATTACACAGAGATTCACAAAGAGATACACAAAGGTTCACAAAGAAAAATGTAATATATGAACATCCAATTTAGCAACGCAACCGAAAATCCCGAGCAGTTTTTTAATCTATTGCCTGAGGACTGGAAACCGTACATTGTTCCGTATTGGGAAGACTATAAAGATGCTGCAAAAATTTATGTGTTGAAAGAAAATGAGGAAGTGGTTGCCGGCGGACTCGTTTTTTCTAAAAGCCTTCCCGATATGAGTGACTTTGAAAGAGCCCAACAACATCTGTTTAAAGAAGGCTATTTATATATTGGTTTTATTTGGGTTCCGCTCGACAAAAGAAATCGGCAATTGGCATCCCAATGGCTTACTTTATTGAAAAACCAAGATCCAACACAAAAATATTGGCTTACCATTGAGGAAGAATGGTTAAAACATTTCTATGAAAAAAACGGGTTTGTCTTAATTGATGAAAGTAAGGATACAGCTGATAAAGAGTGGCTGTATGTCTTTGGTTGAAAAGTCGGATGACCGAAGTTATTCATAAAACGTAATTCCGTCACCCTGAGCGCAGTCGAAGGGCGTAATTCCTTCACCCTGAGCGGAGTCGAAGGGCGTAAATCTTTTAATCCTTAGCTCTTTTCCTAATGGCATAAACTCCATAAACAGCACCAACAATTAATAGGTAAGAAAAGCCACCGTCTATGGGCAATCCAACCGGTGGCGGTTGATTTT
>CAZBGP010000010.1:0-3178 GCA_964491495.1 uncultured Lutibacter sp.
GATAAATTATTGAAACAAAAATCGGTAAGTTTTTATATTGAAACCATTGGCGAAGCCTTGTTTGAATCCGATTTGGCAGGCATCGCCTTTTCCTACGAAAAAGGAAAAGGTTATTATGTGCCGTTTTCTGAAAATAGCAACGAAACCCAAGGAATTTTAGAGGAAATACGTCCGTTTTTTGAATCGGAATCCATCGAAAAAATTGGTCACGACCTAAAAAATAGCGTAAAGGTTTTAAGCAATCACCAAATTGAAATCAAAGGGAAACTGTTTGACATTATGCTCGCGCATTATTTGATAAATCCCGATATGCGGCACGATTTAATGGTGCTCACGGAAACATATTTGAATTACAAACCCATCAATTTAGATGCGTTTGTTGGCAAAAAAGGAAAAAACCAAATTTCCGTTCGTGAAATAGACCTTAAAAAACAAACAGAATACGCCGTTGAAAATGCTGATGTTACGTTTCAACTTAAAGATTTTTTTGAAAAAGAATTGAACGAATTAAACCTTACCAAATTATTTGACGACATTGAAATGCCATTGCTTCGCGTTTTGGCCGCTATGGAATTGGAAGGCATAAAAATGGATGCCGGCTATTTAAATTCTTTGTCGGAAAAATTAACGGAAGACATTCACCAACTAGAAACCGCCATTTACAAAGAAGCGGACATCGAGTTTAATTTGGCTTCCCCAAAACAATTGGGCGATGTGTTGTTTGAGCATTTAAAATTAATCGACAAGCCTAAAAAAACCAAAACCGGACAATATGCCACCGGCGAAGAAATTTTATCGAAACTGGCGGCAAAACACCAAATTGTACAAGACATTTTGGAATGGCGCGGGTTGGTAAAATTAAAAAACACCTATGTTGATGCATTGCCAAACCAATTAGACAAAAAAACAGGAAGAATCCACACCACTTACAGTCAGGCTGTTGCAGCAACAGGCCGGTTAAGTTCCATCAACCCGAACCTGCAAAATATTCCAATGCGCACAGAACGCGGACGCCAAGTAAGAAAAGCATTTGTTGCCCGTGATGAAAATTATAGGTTGGTTGCGGCAGATTATTCCCAAATTGAATTGCGCATTATTGCTGCGTTGAGCGAAGATGAAGGAATGATTGAATCCTTCAGAAATCTGGAAGACATTCACGCCGCAACAGCCGCAAAAATTTTTGGCGTTCCTTTAAATGAAGTGACCAGAACGCAACGTGGCGAAGCAAAAGCAGTGAATTTTGGCATTATATACGGACAAGGCGCTTTTACCTTGGCCGAGCAGTTAAATAAATCGAGATCAGAAGCGAAAGAATTGATCGACAATTATTACAAAACCTTCCCGAAATTAAAAGAATATATCGCAAGTCAGGTTGAATTTGCCAGGGAAAACGGTTATGTGGAAACAATTTTGGGGCGTCGCAGGTATTTAAAAAACATCAATTCACAAAACGCCATTGTTCGATCCGGTGATGAAAGAAATGCCGTAAATGCACCAATTCAAGGAAGCGCTGCGGATATTATTAAAATTGCGATGATCAACATTCATAAAATGCTGGAAGAAGGCCAATACAAATCGAAAATGTTGCTGCAAGTGCATGATGAGTTGGTTTTTGATATGCATAAAGATGAACTCGCCGTTTTAAAGTCAAAGGTTAAACACGAAATGGAACATGCTCTTACGCTTTCCGTTCCTTTAATTGTTGAATTGGGTGAAGGCGAAAATTGGCTGGAAGCACATTAGGAAATCGTTGAAGCGTTGAAACGTTGATTTGTTGAAAAGTCGCCCTTCGACTGCTTTGGTGATAAATTGTTGAATCGTTTTTTTGTTGAATCGTTTTTTTGTTGAATCGTTTTTTTGTTGAATCGTTTTTGTATTATTGCGCAATCATTTAATTCAAAATCAATAATTTAAAATTCATCATTGTTGAGTTGTTTATGTTAAACCTTTTATTTTCGAAACGTTTTTCTTTAGTTAAAACTTTTTCAGCCTCTTTTTTGACGTTTGCATTTATTATAAGATTGGTGCTCTACATTTGGTCCTTCGAAAATATTGAATTTTCATTTTTCAATTTGATTAAAATTTTCGGACTTGGTTTTTTGTTTGATTTGGGAAGCCTTTCTTATATGATGGCTTTTTATTCCATCTATTTATTATTGGTTCCAAATCAATTTTATGGTAGCCGAGTAGATAAATTTCTTACAAAATCCGCTTATGCTGTTGTACTCTTTTTTATGTTGTTTTCCTTTTTGGCAGAACTTGCCTTTTGGGAAGAATACGGAAAGCGTTTCAATTTTATTGCGGTAGATTATTTATTATACACCTATGAAGTTGTTAAAAATATAAAACAATCTTTTCATTTAGAGATTGTTATAGCCATTCTTATTGCAGTCACTTATTTTTCTGTCAAAATCGCCAAAAAGAAAAATGCCTATATCGATGCTTTTGACAACTCCGATACTTTTTTGATGAAAATTACTCCGGCCTTCTTTTGGATATTCGTTTTAAGCAGTTTTCATTTTAATGTTGAAAATAGCGATGCCGAAATTTTTGCCAATCAATATGAAAACGAAATTGCGAAATCGGGCATCTATTCATTTTTTGCTGCTTATGATGAAAATGAATTGAATTATAATGATTTTTATGAAACCAATCCGGCAGACAGTTCCTTTCAAATTGTCAGAAATTTGCTTGCTTCAGATAATGATCGTTTAAACAAGAACCCAAAAAGCATTCAAAGACAAGTTTTCAATAGTGGAGAAGAACAAAAACCAAATGTTATTTTTATTGGACTGGAAAGTTTAAGTGCCCAGTTTATGAAGCGATTTGGCAACGAAAAAAACTTGGTTCCGGCGATAGACTCGCTGGCTAAAGAATCTATTTTTTTCACAAATATACAAGCTACCGGCACAAGAACCATCAGGGGAATAGAAGCCATTGTATTGTCCATTCCGCCTACGCCCGGCAGAAGCATCGTAAAAAGGGAAAATAACAACAGTCTATTTACCATTGGTGAAATTTTTAAGCAAAAAGGATACTCACGTACTTTTTTTTATGGTGGTGACGGTCATTTTGACAACATGAATATTTTCTTCGGAAACAATGGTTTTGATATTGTTGACCGAAAAAACAAGCTTCGTTTAAATGATTCATTTCCAACAAAAAGAACCCAAATTAA
>CAZBGP010000010.1:3188-3919 GCA_964491495.1 uncultured Lutibacter sp.
GGCGTTTGCGACGGAGATTTGTATAATAAAGTGCTTAAAGAAGCCGACGTGCAATACAAACTGAAACAACCTTTTTTTAATTTTGTGATGACGGGCAGCAATCACAAACCTTATACCTATCCGGATGGTGCTGTGAACATTCCTTCAGGTGAAAATAGAGAAGGCGCATTGAAATATACAGACTGGGCTTTTCGAAAATTTTTTGAAGAAGCAAAAAATAAACCCTGGTTTAAAAATACGGTGTTTGTAATTATGGCCGATCATGCTGCCTACAGTGCCGGGCGGACAGAAATTAATGTAAAAAACTACCATATTCCGGCATTTATTTATAACCTAAAAAATAAAAATCCGGAAGAAGTCCATAAATTAAGTTCCCAAATTGATATTTTCCCAACACTGTTTGGCTATTTAAACTGGAGTTATGCATCGAATATTTTTGGAGAAGACATCAGCAAAATGCAACCAAAAGACGAAAGAGCATTAATTGCCAACCATATAAAATTAGGGCTGTTAAAAGGTGACAAGCTCATGATTTTAAACAACCATAAAAAGCACACTTTTTATCAATGGAATAAGGAAAATAATGAATTAACCGTCAAAAATACAGATCCTGCATTTTTAAAAGAAACCATTTCTTATTACCAAACTGCTTTCAACTTATTTAAAAATGAAGGATTAAAACTAACTAAGAAATCATTTATTGCTCCCAACAACTTAGCTGATAAAGTTAA
>CAZBGP010000010.1:3929-5768 GCA_964491495.1 uncultured Lutibacter sp.
ATTGTTGAATTGGGTGAAGGCGAAAATTGGCTGGAAGCGCATTAGGAAATTGTTGATTTGTTTATACGTTGAAACGTTGATTTGTTGAAACGTTGAATCGTTGATTTGTTAATTTGTTGGGTTAAAAATTGTCCTGCGTTTTCTATCTTTGAACTTTCACCTTTGAGCTTTCAACTGATGTCTTCGGTCTTCGGTCTTCGGTCTTCTGACTCATCAAATAAACTTTTTTAAAAACCCTGTTTGTTATCACTAAAATAGTTTGTACATTTGCACTCCCTTTTTAGGGACAAAAAATGAATGTTTAACTATAACAAAGAATTTAATTGTGAATAAATTAAGTTACAAAACAGTATCAGCTAACAAAAATACCGTTACTAAGGAGTGGGTATTGGTTGATGCAGACGGCCAAACGTTGGGTCGTATAGCTTCTGGAATAGCGATGCTTATCAGAGGTAAATACAAAACAAATTACACGCCTCACGTAGATTGCGGAGACAATGTAGTTGTTATCAACGCCGACAAAATTAACCTAACAGGTAAAAAATGGGGTGACAAAACCTATATTCGTCACACTGGCTACCCTGGAGGACAAAGATCGTTAACTGCTATTGAAATGTTTGATAAAGACCCTACCCGTCTTATTGAAAAAGCAGTAAAAGGAATGTTGCCTAAAAACAAATTAGGAAGCGCACTTTTCAGAAATTTATATGTTTATGCAGGTACTGAGCACCAACAAACAGCTCAAACACCAAGAACCATTAACCTTAACGATCTAAAATAGTCATGGAAACAATACACAAAATAGGTAGAAGAAAAACAGCAGTTGCTCGTGTTTATGTTTCTGACGGTACTGGAAGCATTACGATCAATAAAAGAGAGTTTAAAAACTACTTTACAACAGCCGCTTTACAATATAAAGTATTACAGCCGCTTACTTTAACAGATCACGTGACTTCATTTGACATTAAAGTAAATGTTTTTGGAGGTGGGATCACCGGACAGGCAGAAGCTATTCGTTTGGCGCTTTCAAGAGCTATGGTTGAATTAAATGCTGAAAACAGATTGATTCTTAAACCAGAAGGATTGCTTACCAGAGACCCAAGAATGGTTGAACGTAAAAAATTCGGTCAAAAGAAAGCAAGAAAAAAATTCCAATTCTCAAAACGTTAATCGTTTATTTGAATTGCTTCACCAATTTTATTGGTGGTTCATTGAAATTAAAATTAATAACAAAGTTGTCGTTGATCAGTCAATGATTGACAAAAGTTTAGCATCCAAATAGGTAAGATCGGGTTTCCGCTACTTACCTATTGCTAGCTCAACGGAACGTAAACTAAATAACAAAATGACAAAAATTGAAATTAAAGACTTATTAGACGCAGGTGTACACTTTGGTCACCTAACAAGAAAATGGAATCCAAACATGGCTCCTTATATTTATGGAGAACGTAACGGAATTCACATTATCGACCTTTACAAAACTGCCGCAAAAATTGATGAAGCTGCCGAGGCTCTTCAAAAAATTGCAAATTCAGGAAGAAAAATTCTTTTTGTAGCCACAAAAAAACAAGCAAAAGAAATTATTGCAGAAAAATCTGCCAGCATCAACATGCCATATATCACTGAAAGATGGCCTGGCGGAATGTTGACAAATTTTGTGACCATCAGAAAAGCGGTTAAAAAAATGACCGTGATCGACAGAATGAAAGTTGATGGTTCTTTTGATGCACTTTCAAAAAGAGAAAAATTACAAATCAACCGTCAGAGAGAAAAATTAGAAAAAAACTTAGGTTCTGTTGCTGATATGACGCGTTTGCCAGGTGCAATTTTTGTAATTGA
>CAZBGP010000010.1:5868-38933 GCA_964491495.1 uncultured Lutibacter sp.
GCAAGTGTTGTTGCAAGAGATGTTTCTATGCAAGCTGCCGCAATGGGCGCAAAAACTTTGTCTTACAAAGATTTCGACCCTGAATTTGTTGCTTCAGAAACTGAAGCCAGAATTGCAGTAATCGAAAAAGAAAATATTGAACTTGGCCGATTGGGAAAAACCCTTAAACATGTGCCAACTTATATTTCCAGAATGCAATTGACAGATGAAATTATTGAGAAAGCAAAAGCAGACTTAAAAGCGGAATTGAAAGCAGAAGGAAAACCTGAAGCAATCTGGGATAAAATTCTTCCGGGAAAATTAGAAAGATTTCTTTCTGACAACACCACGTTAGACCAAGAACTTTGTCTTTTAGACCAAGTTTTTATCAAGGACGACAACTTAACAGTTGCTGATTATGTTAAAACAATTGGTGTGACTGTAACAGACTTTAAAAGAGTCTCGTTGGCATAATCACAAACCACATAAATTTAAAAAACTCGCTGAAAAGCGAGTTTTTTTGTTTTAATATCATAATTTATCCTTTCTTCAAGCCTAATTTATGTCCGCTAATAGCGTAGTATAAAATAATCAAATAGCAAGGAAGCAAAATCCAGTAGCCTGCAGTTGCGGCTTCTGCGGATGCGGCCGCTTCACCCATTCCGCTGGCCATCAATGTGGCTTTGTTTCCGTCAATAAGTTTTCCGTATAATGGCGGAATAATGGCACCTCCGGAAATTGCCATAATTAACAATGCGGAAGCCGTTTTTGTGAATTTTCCCAATCCTTTCAAGGTTAACGGCCAAACGGCAGGCCAAACCAACGCGTTTGCAATTCCCAACGCAGCCACAAACAATACCGACACATAACCAGTAGTAAATACAATGCAAAAGGTTAATATTATTCCCAAAACAGCACTCGCTTTTAAAGCAAACGCCTGATTGATGTATCTTGGAATTAAAAATACCCCCAATCCATAAGTGGCTACCATAGCCAACAAAGTAAACGTGGTAAAAAACTTGGCATCAGCGGTAGGAAATCCTAAAGAAATCCCGTAAGCAATAATGGTGTCGCCGGCAATAACTTCCGCACCAACATAAACAAACAATGTTAAAACGCCCAACCATAAATGCGGAAATTGGAAAATACTTGTTTTGGCGGTCTCACCCTCTTTTGCTTCTTCAATAGGTTCGGGCTCCACATGGGGAAGCGGTGCACGCCTGATTAATATACCCAAAACTGCTAAAATTGCAGCCATAACAATATAAGGCATCACTACACTATCGGCCATAGCATCTAACAATTTTGCTTTTTCAACGGCATCAACCACACTTAATTTTTCTTTAATTCCATCAATTCCCGACAATAACAGCGCACCAAAAATTAAAGAGCCTAAAGCGCCAGCGGTTTTATTGGCAATTCCCATAATGGCAATGCGTTTTGCGGCACTTTCTATGGGACCCAAAATGGTGATATATGGATTTGAAGCAGTTTGCAATAATGTCATTCCCAAACCTTGTATAAAAATTCCTGCTAAAAATACCCAATAAGTTCGGGCTTCTGCAGCGGGAATAAAAACCAAAGCGCCAATGGCCATAACAAACAATCCCAGTGACATCCCTTTTCTATATCCAATTTTAGTCAAAATATAAGAAGCCGGCAAAGCCATCACCACAAAGGAAATATAGGAAGCCGAAGCCACCAATAAAGATTGTGCTGAAGTTAATTCATTTATGGTTTTCATAAATGGGATTAATGCCCCATTAATCCAGGTAACAAATCCGAAAATAAAAAATAACCCTGCTATAATAAGGATTGATACAAATGTATTGCTTTTAGAAATTGAAGTTGAGCTGACCGTATTTGACATATAAAAAATTTAGATTAAAAATTTTAAATTTATTGTATTTTCTTATATAATGACAGTTTTTAAAATAAAAAAATCGCAAATATTTGGTTCGCACCAAAAAACGAAAAAGCCAATCGCTCGTATATTTTTAAGCCAAAGCAACAATGCCTTTTTACTTCTACAATATTTCATATATTTGCATAACTTTTAAAAAAATTATGGCTTATAAAAGAATTCTGCTAAAATTAAGTGGTGAAGCACTTATGGGCGATCGCCAGTACGGCATAGATCCAAAACGTTTATCGGCCTATGCTGAAGAAATCAAAAAAATTGTTGAAGATGGCATTGAAGTCGCAATTGTAATTGGCGGCGGAAATATTTTTAGGGGCGTTGCAGGTGCAAGTAACGGCATAGACCGAGTTCAGGGAGATTATATGGGAATGTTGGCAACAATCATTAACGGCTTGGCTTTACAAAGCGCTATTGAAGCGATTGGCATAAAAACAAGATTGCTTACCGCCATAAAAATGGAACAGGTAGCAGAACCTTTCATCAAAAGAAGAGCGGTTCGCCATTTGGAAAAAGGCCGCGTGGTTATTTTTGGCGGAGGCACCGGAAATCCATATTTTACCACCGATACTGCTGCTGTTTTACGGGCCATAGAAATTGGTGCCGATGTTATTTTAAAAGGAACGCGTGTTGATGGCATTTACACTTCCGATCCGGAAAAAAACAAAGACGCTATTAAATTTGATACCATTACCTTTAAAGATGTTTTAAGCAAAGGCTTGAAAATAATGGATACCACTGCATTTACATTAAGTCAGGAAAATAATTTACCAATTATTATTTTTGACATGAATGTTGAAGGAAATTTAGAAAAAGTGATTTCAGGAGAAAATATTGGAACAAAGGTTGATAAATAAACGTATAATTTATTTGAATAATTATGAATGAAGAATTAGACTTTATTATTGATGGCACAAAAGAATTGATGCAAAACTCCATTCTGCATTTAGAAAAAGAGTTCAGAAATATCAGGGCAGGAAAAGCAAGTCCGGCCATGTTAGGAAATGTTAACGTTGATTATTACGGTTCACAAACGCCATTGTCGCAAATTGCAAACGTAAGTACAATGGACGCACACACCATCACCGTACAGCCTTGGGAAAAACAAATGTTGCACCCCATTGAAAAAGCGATTATGCTGGCCAATTTAGGATTTAACCCAATGAACAATGGTGACATTATTATTATTAATGTGCCGGTTTTAACTGAAGAAAGACGTAGAGAACTCTCTAAACAGGCTAAAGTTGCCACTGAATTTGCAAAAGTCAGTATCAGAAATGGCCGTCGCGAAGCGATGAGCGAAATCAAAAAGGCAGAAGCTTCTGAAGATGAGAAAACAACTGCTGAAGCCAGCATTCAAAAATTAACCGATGCATTTATTGCGGAAGTGGATAATCATTATAAGATTAAAGATCAAGAAATTATGAAAGTTTAATTTTCAAAAAAGTTAAACTTATCAAAAAAATTAAAGCACTCTCTTGAGTGCTTTTTTTATTAGGATATATTTGTTAAAAATTAAAAAAAATTAAATGAAAAAATTGCTTTTCTTATTATTGCTTATTCCATTATTATCTATCTCCCAAACACAAATTCAGGGAATTGTATTGGACAGCAAAAACAACCAGTCACTGCCGTTTGCAACAATCACAACTTCCTCAAATTTTGGAGCATTGACAGATGTTGATGGCAAATTTTCCATAAAAGCGCAAAAAACAATTACCCAAATCAGCATTTCATATATTGGCTATGAATCTGTGATTGTTCCAATTTCAAAAAATGAGAAGTTTTTAAAAATAGCCTTAAACCCAAAAATTGAAAGTTTAAAAGAAGTTCAAATTGTAGCGAAAGAAAATCCAGCGCTGCAAATTATAAGAAATACGATCAAAAGTAAATCGAAAAATGATATCGAAAAATCGTTAAATTCATTCAAATTTAATACCTACAATAAAATATTGGTTACGGCAAATCCCGACTCCATCACGGGAGAAATTGACTCAGTTTTTGTATTAAAAGATGGCAAAAAGAAATTCAAAGCTTTGGATTCATCAAATTTCAAATTCAAAAAAGAGATTGATAAATCGCACTTGTACATTTCGGAAAAAATTTCTGAATTTCAATTTGAAAAAGGAAAAGGCAAAAAAGAAGTGGTAATGGCTTCAAGAATGGCAGGTTTAAAACAACCAATTTATGAATTATTGGCAGTGACCTTTCAGGATTTTTCATTTTATAATGAGTTTTACGTTTTGGCAGGAACAAAATATATCAATCCAATTGCCGACAATGCCTTAAAAACCTACAATTATAAAATATTGGATACTGTAAAAACGGAATCAGGGAATTCAATTATAATTTACTTCAAACCCAAAGAACGTCAAGAAACCCTAGGAATTGAAGGTGTTTTATATATTGATACCCGAAGTTTTGCCCTTACTAAAGCCATTGCTGAGCTAAAAGGGATGGTAAATGTGAAAGCAACCCAAAATTACAGCTACATAAAACCAAACAATACTTGGTTTCCGCAGGAAATGAATGTTGTATTAAAAAAGGGGGACAATAATGAACGTATTTCATTATTTGGCGGCTCCATAAAATTTGGCGAATCTAAAAAAAATGACTCCATAGTAACGACAAAAACTAAAGGCGAAAGCGATATTACCTATTTCATTTCAAAAGCCACAAATACAGACATAGAAATAAATACACCAATTGTTGTAAAAAGCGCCGCGCCAACCATACAATTTAACGATGATGCAGCGAAAAAAAAGGAAGACTTTTGGGACAAATACAGAACCGATTCAATAACTGAAAGAGGAAAAAATACCTACAAAATGTTAGATAGCATTGTTGAAGTTGAGGGTGATGACATAGAGAAAAAAATTAATATTGCTAGAAATTTGCTAAAAGGCATCTATCCTACCAAATATTTCAATTTAAATCTGGGAAAAATCATCAATTTTAACAATTATGAAGGATTCAGACTTGGTTTTGGCGGAGAAACAAATTCGAACTTTTCAAATACCTTTAAACTGGAATCTTATTTGGCTTATGGAACAAAAGACGCTGATTTTAAGTATACTTTAGGCACCTCATTCCGCTTAAATAAAAACACAAATACCTGGCTTGGAGCAAATTATACCAACGACTTAAAAGAAGCGGCTTCCTTGGACTTTATTGCAATAAATACTACATTCAGTTTGTTGAATCTGAGAAATATATATATTGACCAGTTCTACAATTATGAAACACTCAGCATAATTTTAAAGCATGACATTCGCCCTAATTTAGAAGCAGAATTTCAATTAAGCACTGGCGATTACAAGCCATTGTTCGATTATCAGTATATTTCTTCCGATAAAAATTTACAAGATTACAATTTAACAACGGCAATTTTCGGATTCCAATACAATCCCAAAAGTACCTACATGAATTCCCCAATCGGGAAATTAACCATCAAAAATGAATTCCCGCAATTTACATTTCAGGTAACAAAAAGTTTTGAAAATTTGTTGGACAGCGATTTCGACTTCGCACAGGTAAATTTTAGGATAACACATCAAATTAAACGGCTGCAAAAAGCTACCACTTTTATAGTGGCAGAAGGAGGTATTGTTATGGGTGATGTGCCCATCTCACATTTATTTAATGCAACACCCAATGGTTCTTTCAAAAATCCTTGGGCAAAAAGAATCGGATTTGCAAGTAGCAACAGTTTTGAAACTATGGGATTTAACGAATTTATTTCTGACCGATTTGCTGCAATTCATATCAAACACGCATTAAAACCTTTTACATTCGGGAAAAAATTTAAACCGCAATTAATTTTTGCAACAAGTGTTGCCATTGGTGATATTAATAACCCAATGAACCATAACGGATTGACATTTAAAAGTTTAAAAAATGGATATCTAGAAAGCGGGCTTGAGTTAAAAAGTTTGTTCAAAGGTTTCGGCATAAGCACATTTTATAGATATGGCGCAAACAGCAATGCTGAATGGAGTGATAATATAGCTGTGAAATTAACTTATAAAATTAAGCTGGGATTTAATTAATCAAATCAATTTAGGCCAAACTATTTTTATACCTTTGCAGAAATTTTTTTGAATGGATTTTTGGACAAGGCTCTCTCGGTTTATTTTAAAAAGAAGATACATCATCTTAGTTGTAATAGCCGCCATCACTGTTTTTTTAGCTTCTCAAATGAAGTATATGCGCTTTTCATATACCGAAGCAAATTTACTTCCCATAAATCATAAAGTTAATGTTGAATATGATAGCTTTCTGAAACTTTTTGGTGAAGAGGGCAACCTGATCATTTTGGCAGTTGAAGATCCAACCTTATTTACACCAAAAAAATTCAATGATTGGAATAACTTAACTAAAAATTTAAACCATTTTCCAGAAGTAGATTTTACAGTTGCCATTGGCGATATTAAAGAACTGAAAAAAAATGCTGAGGAAGAAAAATTCGATTTTATACCACTATATAAAGAGACTCCCCAAACTCAGGAAGAAATTATAAAAATTAAAACCGAACTTTTTGAAAATCTTCCATTTTACGACAACATATTATTCAATAAAAAGACAGGAACAATAAGATCGGTTATCTATTTAAAGAAAGATATTGTAAATACGCCGGCCCGTAAAGATTTTATTTTCAAAATCTTAAATCCTGCTATTGAAAAATTTGAAGCAGAAAATAATATAGAAGTCCATGTTTCAGGCATGCCTTATATCCGAACCATGAATGCCCAAAATATCATTGATGAAATTGGGATTTTTGTAGGTTTGGCTTTGGCCGTCACCGCCTTAATTTTCTTTTTCTTTTTCCGCTCAGTTAGAGCAACTATGATTACGCTCCTGGTGGTGGGTATTTGCGTTATTTGGGCTTTTGGGTTTATTGGATTATTCCGCTATGAAATTTCGGTTTTAATGGCTTTAATTCCACCTTTAATCATTGTAATTGGTGTTCCCAATGCCATATTTCTGATCAATAAATACCAGCAAGAAGTAAAAAAACATGGGAATCAGGCAAAATCATTACAACGTGTTATTTCAAAAGTAGGAAATGCCACCTTAATGACCAATGTAACCACAGCTTTTGGATTCTCAACATTTATCTTTACCAAAAGTCAACTTTTAAGGGAATTCGGGATTGTTGCATCCATCAACATTATAGGAATCTTTTTGGTCGCTTTATTCCTTATCCCCATTGTATACAGTTTTTTGCCTCTACCGAAAGAAAAGCATTTAAAACATTTGGAGCGAAGATGGATTGAATCACTCGTAAAAAGGATAGAATCTATTGTCAGAAATCACAGAGTTGCCGTTTATGCTACAACAATTGTATTGATTATTGTGAGTATGATTGGTGTTTTTATGATAAAAGTTTCAGGAAGTATCATTGAAGATATGCCAAAAGGCGAACAATTTTTTAAAGACATTGTATTTTTTGAAGAAGAATTTGGGGGTATTATGCCATTAGAAATCATCATTGACACCAAAAAAGAAAAAGGTGTCATGAATTTGGGGACGCTAAAGCGAATGGATAAACTTGAGGAAACCATTGATGAAATTCCCCAATTATCAAAACCAATTTCTGTTCTTAATATAGTAAAATACTCAAAACAGGCATTTTACGGAGGCAATCCAAAATTCTATCAATTGCCTACCAATCAGGAGAAAAACTGGATATTGGCCTATTCCAAAAATGCAACAAAAAATACCAATTTATTAAATAGCTATGTTGATTCTACCGGCAGATATGCCCGAATTACAACATTTATGAAAGATATTGGCACCGATAAAATGGAAATTATTGAAGAGCGATTACAACAAAAAATTGACAAAGAATTTCCTAATGAAAATTACAGTGTAACTATGACCGGTAAAGCATTGGTGTTTTTAAAAGGAACCAATTATTTAATCAATAATTTGATCATTTCTCTTGCGCTGGCCATTTTTCTTATTTCAGGATTTATGGCATTTATGTTTCGGTCATTCAAGATGATCCTAATATCCTTAATTCCCAACATGTTTCCATTATTGATAACAGCAGGATTAATGGGATATTTGGGAATTCCCCTAAAACCCTCAACCATCTTGGTTTTTAGCATTGCCTTTGGTATTTCGGTCGATGACACCATTCACTTTTTGGCCAAATATAGGCAAGAATTAAAAGCAAACAATTGGAGGATAAAAATATCGGTTTACAAGGCTTTACATGAAACCGGTGTAAGCATGTTTTACACTTCTATTGTGTTATTCTTCGGATTTTTAGTGTTTACCGTTTCAAGTTTTGGAGGCACCATTGCGCTAGGCGGTTTGGTTTCTATAACCTTATTATTTGCAATGACTTCAAACTTGTTGTTGCTGCCATCATTGTTGCTTTCATTAGAAAAAACAATTGCAAACAAAGAAGATTTTAAAGAACCCACCCTTACCATTCTTGATACTGAAGATGAGAATGGTGACAAATTAGAGTAAAAAACCTATCCCACGAAGGGGGAAACATTAATTTTCGGTTATTAATAGAGATTATTCACATTTCTATTAGGGCATATTTCGCATAAACTTATTTTCGAAACTTTTGAAATTTCAAGATAAATTCTCTCTTCGGGGGTTAGAGGGCATTTTGACTTTTTAATTATCATTTGAAACTGTATCTTTGCAACGCAAAAAATTTAGAATATGACAAGAAGCAATGTGGCTGAACTTTTAAATTCAACCAATTTTTCACAAGAAGTTAACCTTAAAGGTTGGGTTAGAACATTTAGGGCAAATCGTTTTATTGCATTAAATGACGGGTCAACTATCAATACCATTCAATGTATTGTTGATTTTGAAAATACAGATGAACGCATTTTAAAACGCATTACAACCGGTGCAGCAATAGCTTTAAAAGGAATATTGACAGAAAGCTTGGGGAAAGGCCAAAATGTTGAAATTCAAATTTCGGAAATTGAAATTTTAGGCGACTCAAATCCTGAAGAATATCCTATTCAGCCAAAAAAACACAGTTTCGAATTTTTACGTGAAAATGCCCATTTACGTATAAGAACAAATACTTTTAGCGCTGTAATGCGCGTGCGATCGGCATTGAGTTTTGCCGTTCATAAATATTTTATCAAAAATGGCTTTTACAATTTTCATGCGCCAATAATTACGGGATCAGATGCTGAAGGTGCAGGAGAAATGTTCAATGTCACCACGCTTGATCCAAACAATCCTCCAAGAAACGAAGCTGGAAAAATTGATTATTCCAAAGATTTCTTCGGAAAACTGACGAATTTAACCGTGTCTGGCCAATTAGAAGCTGAAACCTACGCGATGGCTTTGGGGAAAGTGTATACTTTCGGACCAACTTTTAGGGCCGAAAACTCAAATACAACACGTCATTTGGCTGAATTTTGGATGATTGAACCTGAAGTTGCTTTCAATAATTTAGATGACAATATGGACCTGGCAGAAGATTTTATAAAATCAGTCATCTCCTATGTTTTAAAAAATTGCAAGGATGATTTGGCATTTTTAAACGAAAGGCTGGCGGAAGAAGATAAATTGAAACCGGCATCGGATCGCAATGAAATGAGCCTTATTGAAAAACTGAAATTCATTGTTGAAAATAATTTTATACGTGTCAGTTACACGGAAGCCATCGATATTTTAAAAAATTCAACGCCAAACAAAAAGAAAAAATTCCAATATTTAATTGAGGAATGGGGCACCGATCTTCAAAGTGAGCACGAACGCTTTTTGGTTGAAAAACACTTTAAATGTCCGGTAATTTTATACGATTATCCAGCCAAAATAAAGGCTTTTTATATGCGTTTGAATGATGACGGCAAAACCGTAAGAGCTATGGATGTTTTATTCCCTGGAATTGGCGAAATTGTAGGTGGAAGCCAACGGGAAGAAAGATTGGAAGTATTACAGCAAAAAATGGCAGATCTTGGTATTGACGAAAAAGAATTATGGTGGTATTTGGATACCCGAAAATTTGGAACGGCTGTGCACAGTGGATTTGGATTAGGATTTGAACGTTTGGTGCAATTTACCACTGGAATGGGCAACATACGTGATGTAATTCCTTATCCAAGAACACCACAAAATGCAGAATTCTAACAAATGATTGTCAAAACAGACTTCATATGGTAAATGCGGTGTTTTTTTCGTATTTTTATAAAAAGCAATTTTAATTTATGATTAAACAAGGTTTACAATTCAAATTATCGCAGAAATTATCGCCGCAGCAAATTCAACTCATGAAGTTGATTCAGTTGCCTACGCAAGAATTTGAACAACGCCTTAAACAGGAATTAGAAGAAAATCCGGCTTTAGAAATTCAAGATGAAAACGCAGAAGATTATGACAATTCACAATTGAGCGACACCTATGATGAGTATGATGACACCGGGAATGAAAGCATAAATACAGAAGACATCAATATTGATGAATATTTAAGTGATGATGAAATTCCGAATTACAAAACGCAAGCAAATAATTACTCTTTAGATGATGAAGAAAAAGATATTCCATTTGCTTCCGGCCCTTCATTTACACAGCATTTAAAAAACCAGATAAATACCTACCGCTTAACGGAAGAAGAAGAAATTATCACAGATTTTTTGATTGGAAGTATTGATGACAGCGGATATATACGCAGAGATTTGGTCGATATTTTAGATGATTTGGCATTCACCGAAAATGTTTTTACAACCAAAGAAGAATTGGAGCGTTTGCTTAAAATTGTTCAGCAATTAGATCCCGCCGGTGTTGGTGCCAGAGATTTAAAAGAGAGCCTAATCATACAGCTGAAACGCAAGGACGAAAAACCTTCCATCAACCTGGCCATTGACATTTTAGAAAATGGTTTTGAACATTTTGTAAAAAAACATTACAACAAATTATTGCAAAAGTTCCATGTATCAGAAACAGAATTAAAAGATGCCATAAAACAAATTGAAAAATTAAATCCGAAACCAGGAGGATCTTTTGTTGGAAACAGCAAAATAACGGAACAAATCGTGCCCGATTTTACGATTAGAATTGTAGATGGCGAGTTGGAGCTCACCTTAAATTCAAGGAATGCACCAGAACTTCATGTTTCAAATGAATACAACAATTTAATGCATGGGTATAAGGATTCCAGCGAAAAATCTAAATCGCAAAAAGAAGCTGTTATGTTTATTAAGCATAAATTGGATGCTGCAAAATGGTTTATTGATGCCATAAAACAACGACAACAAACCTTGCTTTTAAATATGAACGCCATTATGCAGCACCAAAAGGCCTATTTTTTAACTGGTGATGAACGCAAATTAAAACCGATGATATTAAAAGATATCGCGGATGTGATTGATATGGATGTTTCAACAGTTTCCCGCGTAGCAAGCAGTAAATATGTATCAACTCCTTACGGCACCAAATTAATTAAAGAATTTTTCTCCGAATCGATGAAAAATGATCAAGGGGAAGATGTTTCCACAAGAGAAATAAAAAACATCTTGGAAACTGTCATAAAAAAAGAAGATAAAAAGAAACCGTTAACCGATGATAAATTGGCCTTAATTTTAAAGGAAAAAGGTTATCCAATTGCAAGAAGAACAATCGCAAAATACAGGGAACAACTAGATATTCCTGTTGCGCGTTTAAGAAAAATATTTTAGTAAATTGCCTAAAAATGACTATGAAATTTTCAAAATTTGTTTCCTATTTTTTTCATCCAATAAATTTCCCCATCATTGGAACAATTTTATTTTTTCTTTTTATCCCTAAATTTATTTTTAAACCTCAAGAGTATATCATTATAGCAGTTATTTTTATTGGCACTTATATATTTCCAATATTACTATTGTGGCTTTTAAAACGATTTGAAATGATTAAGAGTTACCATATGGTGACCATTGAAGAACGAAAATTTCCGATATTGCTATTTATTTCTATCTCATTTATTATAGCACATTGGCTATATAAATCTTCAATAGTTAATTTGTTGTCTCTCTTCTTTTTTGGGTATGGTTTAGGTTTAATATGCATATCCGTTTTTTTATACCTAAGAATAAAAATAAGCCTGCATACTTTGGCAATTTCTGGTCTTATAGGATTTTTAATTTATTTTAGTTATTTCTATAAAATAAATTTAATAGGCATTCTGGCTGTCTTATTTGTGTTGGTTGGATTGGTAGCATCTGCAAGGTTAATATTGCGTGCACACCAATTAAATGAAGTATTATTGGGTTGTGTTGTTGGTTTTGGTGCTCAGTTTCTTGTTTACTTTATTTACATGATGTAAAATTTCAAACCTATCCTAATGTCTTTTAATTCAATATCCTGCCCATTAAATAAAGCATCATTGAACAAAGGACTTAAACCATAATAAAAGTAAAGATTCCAATTTCCATAGCCTGTAGCTAATGTAGCTCCGTATTGAATTCTGTTCATCTCAGCAATGTTTTTAGTTGTTAGCACAACTTCGGAATCGGTAAATTTTGTTTTTAAACTTACCATGTAAGAAAATTTTACACCGCCATAAACCCGCCAAAAACTATATTTTTCGGGTGTTGAAGTCCGCCACCTCAATTCAATAGGCATTTCAATGGAATTAATTCCCAATCTGTTCGTTTTATAATCTTCAGCCAATTCAAATAAAGTACTTTGATTATCCCTGGAAATTTTTAAATTTTGAACATAGACATTATAGGCATAACCTACTCCTACCCCAAAACCTACATTTCGTCGCTCGTTTAAAGGAATATCCTTAATAAATCCAATTGAAAATCCACCAGAAAATCCATTCTGTGAAATTGTAGCTGGTTTATCGCCTAAAATTGTGTAGGTCAATGAAATATATAGCTGATCCTCCAAATATTTTAAATCAATGATTGAATCATTATTAACTTGAGCCTGCGGTTTTACAAAGCAAAACAACAAAACAATTAACAACCAATATTTACCCATAGTTCAAAGGTAGGCTATAAAAATAAAAAAGCCAATCAAATATTAATTGATTGGCTTTTTTATTTTCAATAGCGTTATAATTTTCTAATAAAACTATTTGTAGTTACTGCTTAAATCGTTTCCTCTTGAAGTTGAGAAACTAATTTTCAATGCATTTATGTCTCGCAATTGTTCCTTAATGTCTAAAATTGTACCAACACTGGCTTCCTTATCTGCTTTAATGGAAGTGGTCATAAATTTAACCTCATCTTCCTTTCTTAAAGCTCTTTCAGAAAAAATAAAACTTGGAATGTCTTTAACCTCCACTATTTTATCATTTACCTGTATTTTGTCTCCAGAAATTCTAGTATCCTTTGATTTACCAACATAAATAGTGCTTACCAAACTTTTAAGTTCCAATTTTTTTACTTCACTGGCTACTGGAAGCGCCGGTTTTTTAATCAACAAATCGGTTTCTCTCATCGTGGTAGATACCATGAAAAAGAACAATAGCATAAATACAATGTCAGGTAAAGATGCCGTAGAAATAGCAGGCATCCCTTTTTTTCTCATTTTAAATTTACTCATAATATGCTATTATTTTATCGGTTCAGGTTCAGTAATAATTTGAGGATATTTATTTTTCAAATCGTCTATTTTTTCTTGTAAACTTTTTGAAGGATTGTCCTCGTAATCATTAAGTAAATCATCATAAGAAATGCCATATAATTTTTCAGAAAGAGCATTCCTTAACTCATTATATGCCGCCTCTATTTCATTCTGAATTGAGATATACATACCATAAGAGGTACCTCGATCACTTTGTAAAGAAATAATCGCTTTTGTTGGATGATCGGAAGAATTTGGATTTTTCTCACCACCACAATAATCACAAGGCTCACCTGGTCTATCGTCAACTGGAGTTCCTAATCCACCTCCGTTATCAATAAACTTCTTTGCCAAACGCTTAACGTCAGTTACTTTTACATATTCATTTTCAACCAACAATTGATTGTTTCTGTTGACAACAATATCCAAAACGTTTTTTTCTTTTACAATTACGTCGGACTGTACGTCTGTTTTTTCAGGCAATTTACGCGCAATACCTGAATCAACATCCATCGTAGTAGTCACTAAGAAAAATATTAAAAGCAAGAACGCAATGTCTGCCATTGAACCAGCATTAATTTCTCCAATATCTCTTCTTGCCATAATTTAATTAATTTTTTACAAGTGATTTTACAAAATCAAATAAGAAGAATCCTAAACCAATAGCCCCTAATATGAAACTGTAATTAATTAAGGTACTCACCCATTTAGAAACACTTCCTGCTTCACCATCAAGTATTATATTGCCCAAAGCGTCTGTAGTAGCTGCATCAGAAGCAAATACATAAGCTAAAACTAATAGAATAGCCATAGCGGCAACACCCATCATAGTTCTTTTTAACTCTTCTGGATTCTTGGTCATATTAATCAATGAAAAACCTATGGCAATTAATGTGGTAGCAATCAATAATAATATTGAGTAAGTAATAAACGGAGACAAAACGCTGTTTTGTGCATCAGCATCTTCAAGAAGAACTGTATCGCCTACCATCATAATTCTAACGAAAAAATACAATCCTATTAACCCGAGAAATCCGGTAACATAAGATAATATTTTTGATTTTTTATCATTCATAATTACTATTTTTTGAGTCTAATCAATAGGTCAACCAGTGAAATTGAAGCATCTTCCATATTGTTTACAATGCTATCAACTTTGGCGATGATATAATTATAAAAAACTTGAAGAATCATAGCTACAACTAAACCAAATACAGTTGTTAATAGGGCCACTTTAATACCACCCGCAACAACCGTTGGAGAGATATCCCCAGCTGCCTGAATAGAGTCAAAAGCACCAATCATACCGATTACAGTACCTAAGAAACCAAGCATTGGTGCCAAAGCAATAAATAATGATAACCAAGAAATGTTTTTTTCCAACAATCCCATTTGAACTCCACCATAAGCTACAACTGCTTTTTCAGCTGCTTCCACGCCTTCATCCATCCTATCCAATCCTTGATAAAATATTGAAGCAACTGGACCTTTAGTGTTTCTGCAAACTTCTTTTGCAGCTTCAACACCTCCTGAAGATAAGGCTTCATCTATTTGGCTTACTAATTTTTTAGTATTAGTTGTAGCCATGTTAAGATAAATAATTCTTTCAATTGCGATTGCCAACCCTAAAATTAAGGTTACTAAAACAATTCCCATAAAGAATGGTCCACCTTCAATAAAACGTTGTTTTAATTCTTGATGAAATGTTTTTGATTCAGTTGCATCTGCAACTTGTTCTGTGTTTGCCGCATCTTGTGCAAAAGCTTTAGGTGCTGCTCCAAATAACAATAATCCTGTGATTGCAAGGATAGTAAATAGTCTTTTCATTGTCTAATAGTTAATTTATTAATTTTACGGGTTAAATATATAATAATTTTTATAAAACAAACAAGTCAGCGAAGAGAAAGATTTTAAAGTCTTTAACTTATCTAATACCTCTACGTTTAGACATCTTTTGCGTATGGCAAGTAACAAAAAAATGTTGAGTTCTAAAAATTTTCTTGCCAATTTAAAATGATTATTTTTACTGTATGGTTTTTTTTATAATTATCAAAAATTCTAATGTTTTATCATAAAATATTAAAAATTATATCGATAAAGCCTCATTAAATTAAAAAAAATATTATTCAGGAACACTTATTTCTCCTCTAAGCGGGGCTTCAAAAATAGATTTAAATTTGTTTTTTGGAATATTTTCACCCAATAAGTACATCAGTTTAGCCAAAGCTGATTCTGTTGTGATGTCTCCTCCATTTATAATTCCTGCTTTTTTTAATTCAACGCTGGTTTCATAATGCCCCATAATTACACTTCCTGCAATACATTGTGTTACGTTTACAATATGTACTCCTTTAATGATCGTCTCTTTCAGTAAATCAATAAACCAAGTATCGGTGGGTGCATTTCCCGAACCAAATGTTTCTAAAATCACTCCCTTAAGCCCTTCAATATTTAATATGCTGGCAACCACTTTTTCTGTAATTCCTGGAAAAATTTTTAATATCACAATATTATTGTCTAAACGCTTTCTAACAGTAAAGGGTTTTGTTTTTTTTGATTTATTAATTAATTGTTTGTAAAATTTTAAATGAACCCCGCTTTCTCCCAATGGCGGAAAATTAGGTGAAGTAAATGCTTCAAAATGTTCGGCATTGATTTTTGTGGTTCTGTTTGCGCGATATAATTTATACTCAAAATACAGACAGACTTCCCCAATTATTGGTTCTCCGTTTTCTTGTGACGCCGCAACTTCAATAGAGGTAATTAAATTTTCTTTGGCATCGGTTCTTAAATCGCCTATTGGCAGTTGCGAACCGGTAAAAATAACAGGTTTTGAAAGGTTTTCGAACATAAAGCTGATTGCTGAAGCTGTATAAGACATGGTGTCAGACCCATGTAAAACCACAAATCCATCGAACTTCTCATAGTTTTTTTCAATTATTTCGGCAATAAAAACCCAATTATCGGGATTCATATTTGATGAATCAATAGGTTCTTCAAGCGAAATACTGCTTATGGTACAATTTAATTGGTTAAGCTCGGGGATATGTTTTAAAAGTTTGTCGAAATTGAATATTTTTAAGGCGCCAGTTTTATAATCCTTAACCATACCGATGGTTCCGCCAGTGTATATTAATAAAATGTGAGGAATTTTTGCCATTTTGTCTGTTCCTGAATTTTGGAATAATTTATGATGTAAATTTACCACAAAAAAACATTAATTAAAAAAAGAAAAATATGATAGGGTTTTATATTCTTATAGGCTTGATCTCTCTAGTAAGCTGGTTGGTGAGCAAAAAGCTGAAAAACAAATTTAAGTATTACTCGGAAGTTCAATTAGAAAACGGTTTAAGCGGCAGGGAAATTGCCGAAAAAATGTTAAACGACAATGGCATTTATGATGTGAAAATTATTTCAACGCCAGGCCAGTTGACAGATCATTACAATCCCCAAGACAAAACCGTAAATTTAAGTGAATCGGTATATTCGCAACGAAACGCCGCTTCTGCTTGCGTGGCTGCGCATGAAGTTGGGCACGCCGTTCAGCATGCGCAAGCCTACCAATGGCTACAATTGCGTTCATCTTTAGTGCCTGCAGTGAACATTTCTTCTAAATTTTCACAATGGCTTGTTATTGGCGGATTAATTTTAGGCGCCGCATCAGGAGATTCGGGCATTGGTTTTACCATTGCCGTTATTGGACTTGGCATGATGGGTGTTGCAACTTTATTCAGTTTTATCACGTTGCCAGTTGAATATGATGCCAGCAACAGGGCTTTAGCTTGGCTTAAAACAAATAACATGCTTACAAACAGAGAGCAGGATGGCGCAAAAGATGCCTTGACTTGGGCCGCAAGAACTTATTTGGTTGCTGCTATCGGGTCTTTGGCGATGTTGCTTTATTGGGGTTTAAGCATTTTGGGAAACAGAGATTAAAAAAATTACCAACATAAAAAAAGCCGTTAATTCGGCTTTTTTTATAATTTAATTTGACGGTCAATTTGTTGGTCGAGTGAAATAAAGGTTTCTGTTCTTGCAACTCCTTTAATAGATTGAATTTCCTGATTGAGCAATTTCATCAAGTGCTCATTGTCTTTACACATAATTTTTATGAAAATGGCATAATTTCCAGTGGTGTAATGGCTTTCAATAACTTCGGGAATTTCTTTTAATCGAATTATGGCTGCGGAATATTTACTGGCAGAATCTAAAAAAATTCCGACAAAAGCTAAGGTTTTATAACCCAATACTTTAGGGTTGATGGTGAATTTTGATCCGGTAATCAATCCTGCTGCTTCCAATTTTCGTAACCTTTGGTGAATTGCCGCGCCTGATATTCCGATTTCGCGTGCAATACTTAATATTGGCGTTCGGGCATCTTCCATTAAATGTTTTAAAATAATCTTATCAATACCGTCGAAGTGTAACTCTTTTTCTTTCATCTCGTAATAAACTGAAAGTAAATTTAACAAAAAAAGGATCCCGATAGCTATCGGGATCCTTTTTTTATTTCGATTTATAATCTTACTTAACTGATTCAGGTTGAATTTCAAAGCCTTCCATAAAAGCAGTGGTATAATTTCCTGAAATATAATCCGGATGATCCATTAATTGTCGGTGAAAAGGAATTGTAGTTTTTATTCCTTCAATCACAAACTCATCCAACGCTCTTTTCATTTTACTGATGGCCTCTTCACGTGTTTGCGCTGTTGTAATTAATTTTGCAATCATAGAATCATAATTTGGCGGAATTGTATAGCCTGCATAAACGTGCGTATCTACCCTAATTCCGTGACCTCCAGGAATATGTAAGGTGGTTATTTTTCCCGGTGATGGCCTAAAATCTTTATAAGGATCTTCGGCATTTATTCTGCATTCTATGGAATGTAATTTCGGGAAATAGTTTTTTCCGGAAATTGGAATTCCTGCTGCAACTTTTATTTGTTCGAAAATTAAATCATAGTCAATTACCTGTTCTGTTATAGGATGTTCCACCTGAATACGGGTATTCATCTCCATAAAGTAGAAATTCCGATGTTTGTCCACTAAAAATTCAATGGTGCCGGCACCTTCATAAGATATATATTCTGCAGCTTTTACAGCCGCTTCACCCATTTTTTTTCGCAATGCTGTGGTCATAAATGGCGAAGGCGACTCTTCGGTCAGTTTTTGGTGACGACGTTGAATAGAACAATCTCTTTCTGATAAATGACATGCTTTACCAAAAGAATCTCCAATAATTTGAATTTCTATATGGCGGGGCTCTTCAATCAGTTTTTCCATATACATCCCGTCATTTCCAAAACAGGCAAAAGCTTCTTGTCGGGCTGAATCCCAAGCATTTCTAAGGTTGCTTTTGACATACACCGCTCTCATTCCTTTACCTCCACCGCCTGCAGTAGCTTTTAGCATCACAGGGTATTTCATTTCATCAGCCAATTTTTCAGCATCCTCATAGGTTTCTAATAACCCTTCTGAACCTGGAATTGTTGGCACTCCAGCTGCTTTCATGGTTGCACGGGCTGAAACTTTATCACCCATTTTGCTAATCATATCTGAAGTTGCGCCAATAAATTTTATACCATGCTCTTCGCACAATTTTGAAAATTTTGCATTTTCAGATAAAAATCCGTATCCGGGGTGAATGGCATCGGCATTTGTTATTTCGGCAGCAGCCAATATTGCCGACATTTTTAGGTAAGATTCACTACTTGGAGGTGGGCCAATGCATACTGCTTCATCCGCAAAACGCACGTGTAAACTTTCAGCATCGGCAGTTGAATAAACAGCCACTGTTTTAACACCCATTTCTCTGCAGGTTCGAATAACTCTTAAAGCGATTTCGCCTCTGTTTGCAATTAATATTTTTTTAAACATACTGTTTTCAAATTATTATAGACGACGATCTACATCAAAAAGATTTTTTGAAAATTAGATCCTCATGCAAATTGGACTTAAAATTATGATGGATCTACCAAAAATATTGGTTGTCCGTATTCAACCGGAGTGCCATCTTCCACTAATATTTTTACAATTTTACCTGAAACTTCTGATTCAATTTCATTAAATAATTTCATCGCTTCTACCATACATACAACGGTGTGCGGACTTACCACGTCACCAACTGCAACAAAAACTGGTTTGTCCGGCGATGGTCTTCTGTAAAAAGTACCTATAATTGGGGAAGTAATTTCAATATATTTTACAGCTGTTTCTTCAACAACTGAATCTGCAACTGCAACTTGAGCCGGTGCTTGAGAGGTTGTTGGACTAGTAGCAATTTGAGGAATGTGTGATGGTACTTGCTGAAGTATGGTGGTTTCAGTTCTTTCAGTTCCGGTTTTAATGGTGATTTTAATATCTTCCATTTCTAACTTAACTTCACTTGCGCCAGATTTGGCTACAAACTTTATCAGATTTTGAATATCTTTTAAATCCATCGTAATTTGGTTTTAAATTGTTAATTGGTTAAGAATTGTATGCCCATTTAAAGTAAATTGATCCCCATGTGAAACCACCTCCAAATGCTGCGAAAATTATATTATCTCCCTTTTTAAGTTGTTGTTCATAATCGGCTAAAAGCAATGGCAATGTCGCCGATGTTGTGTTCCCGTAATTTTGAATGTTCATCATTACTTTTGAACTTTCCAGTTCAATTCTGTTGGCAGTTGCTTCAATAATGCGCTTGTTTGCCTGGTGTGCGGCAAGCCATTGTATGTCATCATTGGTTAAATTATTGCGCTCCATAACTTTAACAGCTGCATCGGCCATATTAAAAACTGCATTTTTAAAAACAGTTTTACCGTCTTGAAAAATAAAATTTTCTTTATTGTCTATCCCTTCTTTTGTCAACGGATTGAGTGAGCCACCTGCTTTTACCTGCAAAAATTCTCTTCCGATTCCATCACTTCTCAAATATTCATCCTGCAATCCCAGGCCGTCATTATTTGGTTCAAATAAAACCGCGCCGGCACCATCTCCAAATATAATACAAGTTGACCTATCTGTATAATCAATCATGGAAGAACATTTATCTGCACCAATCAGCAATACTTTTTTATATCTTCCAGATTCAATATACCTTGCGGCTACAGACATTCCGTATAAAAAACTTGAACAGGCTGCTTCCAAATCGAAACCAAAAGCATTTGTCGCTCCAATTTCTGTGGCTACAAAAGCTGCTGTCGCTGCTGCTTGCATATCTGGGGTAGCAGTACAAACGATAACAAGTTCAATTTCTTTTGGATCTAATTTTTTCTTGTCGAGCAACTCTTGGGCCGCTTTAATCGCCATAAAAGAAGTTCCTTTGCCTTCACCTTTTAATATTCTTCGTTCTTTAATCCCTGTTCTGGTGGTGATCCATTCATCGTGTGTGTCCACCATTTTCTCTAACATCTTATTTGTTAGAATGTCTTCAGGAACATATTTCCCAACTGCAGTGATTACCGCGGTAATTCTCGTCATATTTTACCTTCTTTTATTAAAAAAAAGAATTTCAAAGAAATGAAATTATTTCTATTTTTCCCTGCTTTTTGTCAGTTTTGATCGATTTTACGCTAAAATGTAAAAAAAAACTCTCAATATGAGAGTTTTTATCGTTATTTTAAAATAACTGATTATGCTTTAATTTCTTCTACTGAATCAATTACAATCTGACCTCTGTAATACAATTTCCCTTCATGCCAATGCGCTCTGTGGTACAAATGCGCTTCACCTGTTGTTGGGTCAATAGCCACTTGGGGAGCTACTGCTTTGTAATGAGTTCTTCTTTTATCTCTTCTTGTTTTTGATATCTTTCTTTTAGGATGTGCCATTACTCTTATTTTTTTCTATTAATATATTCTTTAATTTATTCCACCTGGGATCAATTTCCCTGTTTTTATTTTCTTCTTGTTCTTCTTCAACTTCTTCTGCTTCATCTTCCTCATCTTCTCCTTTTATTTCAAATTCCTTTAATTTTTCCAAAACTTCTGAATGAAGAGAACCGTCAATTACGCCCGGATGTACTCTTTTTAATGGCACTGCCAATACAATTGCTTCATAAATGTAGTGGGCAACATTTATTTTGCTTTCAGAAAACGGAATGATTAATAACTCTTCGTTTTCATCATTATATTCATCTCCAAATTTTACAATTAAATGAATGTTTGTTTCAATTGGTTGATGAAATAGTTCGGTGGTTAAATCGCAAGCCACTTCAACCCAGCCAGTAAAAACAAAATCCAATTCAAAAATTGTCGTATTTTTTAAAAATGATACCGCTACTTTTACATTCGAATCGTAAAACTCATCATAGTTAAAAAAATCAAAGAACTTCTTGTCAATTGTGTATTCAAACTGGTGTATTCCTTCTTTTAAACCAATAAAAGAAATATCAAACTCCTTTAAATCTTTCATTTTGAACTTCAATTTGAGCGTGCAAAGATATAAAATTATAAAATATATACTAAAATAAATATCGAATATTTATCTATTTTCTTTTTGATGCGTGCTTTTTAAAGCGTTTTCAGTCAAACTTTTATAATCTCGCCTTGTTTTAAAAATTTGAATACCGCTAAACACCGCTTCTTTAAAGGAGTTTATGTTCG
This sequence comes from uncultured Lutibacter sp., assembly GCA_964491495.1. GTDB lineage: Bacteria > Bacteroidota > Bacteroidia > Flavobacteriales > Flavobacteriaceae > Lutibacter. The sequence goes on from CAZBGP010000010.1 coordinate 27,898, forward strand.
CCAATTCTTTCCCTGCGATGTCATAAGCCGTACCGTGATCGGGCGAGGTTCTTACTTTATTTAGGCCTGCTGTAAAATTAACGCCTTCTCCAAACGACAATGCTTTAAATGGCGCCAAACCCTGGTCGTGATACATGGCTAAAATACCATCAAAATTTTTATAGCTTTCCGATCCAAAGAAACCATCGGCAGCATAAGGTCCATAAACCAGTTTTCCTTCTTGTTGTATTTCGGTAATGGTTGGCCGAATTATTTCATCATCTTCATTTCCAATAACGCCGTGATCGCCGCAATGCGGATTCAATCCCAAGATGGCAATCTTCGGTTTGGTGATGGCAAAATCCTCCACCAATGTTTTGAATAATATCGCTACTTTATCTTTTATTAAATCGGGAGTAATTGATGCTGAAACTTTTGAAACCGGAATATGACCGGTAATTAAGCCAATCCTTAACGTATCGGCCATTAAAATCATCAAACTTTTACCTTTCAATTTCGATTCCAGATATTCGGTATGCCCAGGAAAATGAAATTCTTCGGATTGAATGTTCTCCTTATTAATAGGCGCGGTTACCAGCAAATCAATTTCTCCTTTGGCCAATGCTTCTGTTGCTGCTTCAAGAGATAAAAATGCGTATTTTCCTGATTCTGCTGTGGGTGTGCCTAAATTAACTTCAAATTCTTCTTTCCAAAGATTCAATACATTAAACTTGCCTTGGATAGCGGCGTCAATCTGCCGTATGCCGTTAAAAAGCAAATTAATATCCATATTTTTTTTATAGGCTGTAATTAATTTGGCTGAACCAAATAATACCGGCGTACAAAAATCAAACATCCGTTTATCCAAAAAGGTTTTCAAAATAATTTCTATGCCAACGCCATTAAAATCTCCGATAGAAATTCCCAGGGTAATTTTTTCAGATTTGTCCATAAATCAGGTTTATTATACTTAATTTTGAATCATCAAAAGTAGTCAATTAAATTGAAAAAATATGTTTACAGGAATAATAGAAAGTGTGGGGTTTGTTAAAAACCTGCAACAGGAAAAAGAAAATCTTCATATCACCATTGAAAGCAAATTCACTTCCGAGTTAAAAATAGACCAAAGTATTGCACACAACGGCGTTTGTTTGACCATTGTGAATATTGATGGCAATGCATATACGATTACCGCCATTAAAGAAACGCTTGATAAATCGAATTTAAAATACATTGCCATAGGCGATGAAATAAATTTGGAACGCGCTATGATTTTAGGCGCCAGATTGGACGGGCATATTGTGCAGGGCCACGTAGACCAAACCGCTGTTTGCACCAATATTACTGAAGAAAACGGAAGTTGGGTTTTTAGTTTTGAATACGATAACAGTTACAACAACATCACTATTGAAAAAGGTTCCATAACCGTTAATGGCGTAAGCTTAACCGTGGTAAATTCCCAAAAAAATAATTTCTCTGTGGCGATTATTCCTTATACTTATGAGTATACGAATTTTCATGCATTTAAAAAGGGATCGGTTGTAAATTTAGAATTTGACGTAATCGGCAAGTATGTAGCCAGATTGTTGGAAAAGTAATTATTTTTTTCTTTTTAAAGTATAAATACCATAAGCCACACCGGAAGCCAACAAAAGCGACAATCCGCCGTCAATCGGCAAACCAACAGGTGGTGGTTGATTCCCATCCTCAGGATGAGGAGGTATTTCAGCATATGTCACCAAACTAATGAGCATAAAACTAAAACTCAATAAAATTATCCTAACTTTTTTTCTATTCATTTTGGGGTTGAATATGCTGCAAAATTAAAAAAACCGGGTGAATAAATCAAATATTTTTACATTTACTAAGACTTAAAACGCAACTCTTTAAACATTATTGTAAGTTAAATGGCAATTGAAATGTTGGCACATTTCTAAAAATAATCCAGTTTCATCAAACTCATAATGCCATTATGATTCACCTCTCATTGCATCTTTCAACTTGCAGCAAATATATATTTATAATTTCATTCGCGAGAAAAAATAAAATTAAATAAACAAAATGCGCTTTATTTCTGACAAATGGTTTAAGTATATTAAATATTTCAATCATTAAATTAAAAGAAGCCGTCTCAAAATTTAATTTTGAGACGGCTTCTTTTAAATCCAATAAAAATATCGAACACGAATTATTTTACCCCTCTTTCGTGCATTTTTTCAACAATAAAAGAAGCTACATTTTCAGGATAGGTTCCGCGGCCAAAACCTGCATCATATCCAAGTTCCAAAGCCAATTTGTTGCCAATTCTTGGTCCTCCGGCACACACGACCATTTTTGATCTCAGTCCTTCCGCCTCCAATAACTCAATAAATTCCGTAAGGTTTTGAATATGTACATCTTTTTGTGTCACTATCTGTGAAATTAAAATAGCATCAGCTTTCAATTCCACCGCTTTTTTAATAAGATCTTCGTTAGGGACTTGGGCACCAAGGTTAAAGGCTTCAATCATAGGATATCTCTCAAGGCCATAATGCTGGTCGAAGCCTTTCATATTCATAATTGCGTCGATTCCTACCGTATGAGCATCGGTACCTGAACAAGCGCCTACAACCACTATTTTTCTTTTAATATTTTCTTTGATAAAATTGTTAACGCCATAAAAATCCAAAGATTTTTCAACCTCTTCAACGACTACTTTATCATAATCAATGCTTATTTCTGTTTTTCCGTAAACCACAAAAAATGTAAATTCGTCGGAAAGTGGATTTGAGTGAACTACCTCAACCTCTTTAAATCCCAATTTTTTTCCAAATAGTATTGCAGCTTCATCTGCTTTTGCTGAATGCGCTACAGGCAGGGTAAATGACATTTGAACGGCTCCGTCGTTTAATGTGTCTCCGTAAGGTCTTATCATCATAACTTGTTTCCTTCTTTTACAATATTTAATTCATTTTCAAGATAGGTGTAAAAAGGATTGTAATAATCCTTGGCCTTTTCAGCTACGCCACTTAATCCTTTGCCTCCGTTTTTAGGTCGGCTTACTTCTGCAAACATTTTAGACTCAATGGCATTAAATAGGTCTGTTTTATTAATTTCTTCAAGAAACTCAATCGTTTCATCCAGCACAACTTTTGCCCTGGTTTGCATAATGCCATCTTTTTTGAATTCGATATCATCAGAGAAATCAGCCATATTATTCAACACATATTTGGCATTGGCAACCGCTAAAAACCGATCTTGCATAAACGGCGTATGAACAGCTTCCGTTAGCATCCCAAGCAATAAAATTCCCTGATTGGTAGATTTTGCAATAAAGTTAAACAAGGTATTCATTGCCAGTCCTTTAAAAATATCTCCTGTCATATATTTTGTGGGCGGCATATATTTTAAGGGCGCTTCAGGGAATATTTCACTTGCCATTTGGGCTTGTGCCATTTCTAAAAGAAAACCATTTTTGATATCCGGATTCATTTCAAAAGCGTGGCCTAAGCCCATTAATTTAGCAGGCAAACCTGATTCGTACGCGAATCTTTCGTTGATAAACTGAGATGCGGTCACCGTATAAGCCTTTTCAACGGCATCTGAAGTCGTTAAATAATTGTCCTCGCCAGAATTGATCACAATTCCGGCAAATGAATTGATCATTCTCGAAAATTTCTGGTCAACAAAAGTTCTGTACATATTGATGTCTCTAAACAAAATGCCGTACATAGAATCGTTTAACATCATATCCAGCCTTTCCAAAGCGCCCATAACGGCTATTTCAGGCATACATAAACCCGAACAGTAATTAACCAGTCGAATATACTTCCCAATTTCTTCCCCAGTTTCATCCAATGCTTTACGCATTATTTTGAAATTTTCCTGCGTGGCATAAGTTCCGCCGAAACCTTCCGTTGTAGGTCCGAAAGGAACAAAATCCAATAAACTTTGACCTGTGGTTCTGATAACAGCGATAATATCAGCGCCTTGTTTGGCGGCAGCCTGGGCTTGTTTTACATCTTCATAGATATTGCCTGTAGCAACGATAAGATACAATAACGGGGAATTTTCCTTCTCTTTATATTTATTGATTTTTTCTTCTCTGTAGGCCACATTCGCTTTCACTTTTGTGGCAAAGGCTTCAACCAATTCCTGCGCTTTTTCTTCAATATAAGAAAAGTCGACAAAATCAATTTTCGTAAGATCTAAACCATTTGCAATTTCATTATTCAGTTCTTCAGGCGTCAAGCCTTTTTTAAGCAAGGCATTGATATAATATTTTGCGGCACCATAGCAAATATGATCGCCTATTTGGTCAACAACCATATTTGGAATTGGCACACCAATACTGTCAACGCCATCTGCGCCCATCATTCTAAGTGTGGTTCTCTCAATGGCAACAGTTGTATGTTTTTCTATATATTTCTGGACTGGAGCGGTAATTTGTTTTGAAAGTTCTCGGGCTTTCGCAATCTTATTGGTGTCCAGATTTAATTTTGATTTAGTCATAATTCTCACTTAAATATGCTTTTGTATAGCTAATAATTTCATCGTTTAACCCTAATATATCCGCAATTTTTATGGCGTCATACGTCCTGTCTTTATTGTCCGTTTTTATAATTTCATAGCGCATAAAAGAATTGATTAACATAATTCTCTCACGCAATGAATATTGTTTTTCTTTGTTGTAATATTTCTTGTATGCTGCATAATCCAGCCCTTTCATTTTATAAAAAGACACTTTTTCAAATTCGGGCAATTCCATAAAGTGGGTTGACAAAAAGCTGCAGACGGTCTCTTTTTGGGAAAAGCTTTTTAGCATCGCAGCAATGATTGCTTTTGCTTCTGTGGAGTTTGTTGTTTTTGCAAACTCATCAATCAGCAGCAAGGTATTTGTTCCAAAATCATTGATGGCTTTTGTAAGATTGTGTATTTCAAATCCAAAACTGCTAAGGCCTTCCACTTTTTCTGAAAGGTCTTCGCCAATGTAGTGGATATTTTCAAATACGGCTGTTTTAAACTTTATGGCAGGAATCCAGAAACCCATTTGGGTCAGCAACTGCATAAAACCAATTGTTTTTAAAAGCACTGTTTTCCCGCCCATATTTGAACCTGTAATAACAGAGGTTTTATTGTCAAACTCCGCATTTAAAGGCGTGTAAATGGTACCAATTTTTGCGCATTTGTTTGCCAGCGGCAGGTATTGACCGTTCACAACTTCCATAGTTGCTTTTTTATCAATTAAAACAGGCGCTGTCATCTTATACTTAATGGCCATTCTCGATTTTGCAAAAAGGGTGTCGAGTACAACAATTTTATCGATATAGCTTTTTATAACCTCTTTTTCGGCGATTATTTTTTCAGCTATTGCACTAAGAACAACTTGTTCCAACTTATGCTCTTCAAGCAATAAAGCTTCTCTTTTTTTGTGTATCTCGAAATATTCCTTTGGAAGCATTGGCTTCAGCAATAAGGAAGTTTTATCGTATACTTCTTTATAAATAAAATCTGAACTTAAATTATTCGTAATGCTTTCTGAAGCAATGATAAAATCACGAAATCTAAAATCAAGGCCGTGTTGTTTTAAAATCTCATGAAGCCGTTCTTTTTTTATTTCAGCCAAAACTATATCCGTTTCCCCTATTTTTTTTCGGTTTTCTGCCAGATTGGGATTGTATTGGGCACTTAAATAGAATGTTTCTTTATTCATTCCGTCAAGAGACAAAAAATTCAATAATTCTTCGGATAAAAAGTTAATTTGTAAATCTTCTTTTACCGCATCATTCAACAGTTTAACGATGCTTTTAAAGTTCACCAACAATTTTTTCACCAGAAATATATCTGAAGAATCGAAGGTTTTTCTTTCTAAAGAATTTAAAAGAGAAATCCTTTTAAAATGGTGTTCAATTTTATCAGATTGAAAAGAATTTTCTTCGATAAAGCTGACTATTTTACCTATGGAATCATAAACGGATAAAAGCGTTTTTTCATCCGTAAAAACACGGTATTTGTTTTTATCCAGCAATCCATAAGGAGTTAAAGGCGCATACTCCGAATAGAATGTGTTAAATTCCACAAATTGCATGGTCTCTTTAATATTCATATGGATTGTATAAAATTGTTTCTTTCAGGTTATGGCTTTCTACTATTTTCACAAAATCTTCCTTCATTATATCTTTTAGAATGACCACAAAAGCGACCAATTGATAAGGTATTTTATATACAATTTCAAGTTTTTTGGTTAACTCGGTTACCTGAGAAAAATCCAGGAATATTTTTGTAAAATCATTGAGCAACAAAATATCACAATCTTCAGGAATTGTTGAAAGCTTAGATGCTGTTAAAGCGCCTTTTACCTCAAACACCTTTTTATTTTCTATATCCTCAATTTTGTCAAACCCTCTAAATTTACTGATGAATGCAATGGTTCTTAATTTATTGATATCCGAGTTTATGCTTTTTTGGTCGAGCTTAATAATATAGTAAAAGTAGCTGTTTTTTATGGAAGCCACTTGCGTTACCCGGCTTGCGGCACCATCAATGACAATGGTTTTTATGTGCTCCTCATTTCTGAGATACGTTATAATTTCAGCGAGTTGCTTATTGTCTTCAGATCCAACAAGTTCTATATTTCCGCTTCGCAATGTTTTTGCCAAAACAAGCCTTCCTAAAACAGTTTTGTATGGAAACACGTGAATAATTTCAAACAGCGCATCACTTTTATTGATCATTAAACCCGAAGTGACCACGTAGTCTCCCGTTTCAGTATAAATCTTTGGTTTGGGCGTATCAAATATTAAATCATTGGCTTCACCATCAATCCCAATGGTGAAAAAAGCAGGCTGAACAACTTCTCTAAGCTGGGCAAGCGCATAATTCAGAAAAGTTGTTTTACCCGCATTCTTTTTATTCCCTACTAAGAAGGTCGTTTTATTAAGCAGTTGTTCTGTAATAATGCTGTTCATCTTAATACGGATCGTAATTATTCCTTTATTCTACGAGTTGTCTGTTTCTTCTTTTCAAATTTTCAGGCTGAAGAGATAGTCCGTCATTATTCAATAACATCGCTACTCCATCTTTCGCAACCAAATTCTCATCTTTACAGAATTCACAATTTTCAGTATCATGTTCTTTTCCTTGTGTTGGCTGCGTATAAGTAGTTATCACACCTTCGTAATTTCTTAATACTACTCTTTTTTCGTTTTGAGATATTAAGTACGTTGGCATTACCGGAATTTTACCGCCGCCGCCCGGAGCGTCCACCACAAAAGTAGGCACTGCCAAACCTGAAGTATGTCCGCGTAAATTTTCAATGATTTCAATGCCTTTAGAAATGGTTGTTCTAAAGTGAGAAATCCCTTCTGAAAGATCACATTGATAAATATAATAAGGTCTTACCCTAATTCTTAATAGCTCGTGCACCAGCTTTTTCATAATATTGGAGCAATCATTGATGCCTCTGAGCAGCACTGATTGGTTGCCGACATTAACGCCTGAATTTGCTAATTTTTCACAAGCAATTTTAGCCTCTTCAGTGATTTCTTTTGGGTGATTAAAATGCGTATTCAAATATATTGGATGGTGCTTTTTAAGCATTTCGCAGAATTTATCCGTGATTCTTTGAGGAAGCACCACAGGCATACGACTGCCGATACGGATAATTTCGATGTGGTCAATTTTTCGTAATTCGGTTAGAATATAATCTATTTTTTCGTCGCTTAAAATTAATGGATCACCGCCAGAAATAACGATATCTCTAAGTTGCGGTGTATTTCTGATGTATTCAAATGCCTGTTCAAGATGGTTATTATCCATTTTTTCGCTAGAATCGCCAACAATTCTTCTTCGGGTACAATGACGACAATACATGGAACATTCGTGGGTAACAAGAAGTAATGCTCTGTCCGGATAACGGTGCGTTAGTCCGGGAACCGGAGAATCCACATCCTCATGCAGCGGGTCATCCAAATCCGAAGCATCAACAAACAATTCATTAAGAACAGGAACTGCCAGCATTCTAACCGGACAATTTTTATCTTCTTTGTCCATTAAAGCCGCATAATATGGCGTAATTGCCATTTTAAACTTTTTTAAGGTTTTAGAAAGATTTTCCTTTTCTTCATCGGTTAAAATAATTACTTTTTCCAGTGTAGGAATATCTCTGATGGCATGTCGTAATTGCCATCTCCAATCGTTCCAGTCTTCTTGAGATATGTCCTTAAATAAAGGGATGTGTTTATAGGCTACTTTTTTATAATCTTTTTTCATTCTTCTAAATTTAATTAAGCGTAAAGGCTTTCATATAAAGCCCTTATCCCTTTATGTTCTCTTAATATATTTAATGTTATTTCTGCGTGGCCTTTTGCGTAACCGTTACCAACAATCATGTCAATATCTTTACCGACACCTTCGGCGCCTAAAGCCGCTTTTGTGAATGAAGTAGCCATACTGAAGAAGTATACCACACCTCTGTCTTTACACATTAAGATAGAACCCATTTCTGTGTTTTGGATGTTTACATTGTTTATAACAACATCGGCAAGCTCATCATTGGTTACTTTTGAAATGGCATCATAACAGCTAAGTGCATTTGTGGCATCCAGTTTAATTATTTCGTCGCAGATGTTTAATTTTCTTAAGGCTTCTAAACCTTTGTCACTATAATCAACCCCAATTACTTTACCATTAACGCCAGCCCTTCTTTTTGCTTCGTAACAGCACAGCATACCCGATTTTCCGCTGGCACCAATAATAACAACTGTGTCGCCAGATTTCACCAAACGCGCTGTTTGCGCAGGAGCGCCGCATACATCGAGTACCGCAAGCGCCAATGAATCTGGCATATCGGTTGGTAATTTTGAGTATAAACCAGTTTCAAACAAAATGGCTTTTGCTTTCACTGTCACCTGATCAATGTTTGGTTTTACGGCTATTATCTCTTCAATTTTTAGCGGCGTTAAGGATAAAGAAACAAGGCTTGCAATTTTATCTCCTACTTTTAAATCTATTTTACCTTTCAATGCATCCCCTATTTGTAAAACAGTTCCAATGAACATGCCGCCAGATCCTGTAACAGGATTTTTCATTTTGCCCTGAGTGGAAACTATCTCTAAAATAATTTCTTTTATTTTCTCGATATCTCCGCCTGCCTGTTCTTTAATTTGGGTAAAACTGGCTGAATCAATATTTAGAATATCAACATCCACTAAAATTTCGTTGTCGTAAATTTCAGTAACATTGTTATCAATTTTCGTTGCTGGTTGCGGTAAAACGCCTAAGGGTTCAATTACCCTGTGCGTTCCGTATTTATTTCCTTTTTTTATCATTTAATATAACAGATTTACTGTTTTTTTAATCCTAAAATTTCTCTTGCTTCGGCCGGAGTCGCTATTTCACGACCAAGTTCCTTGGCCAATCTCACTACTTTCTCCACCAATTCCCCATTCGATTTGGCTAAAATACCTTTAGATATGTATAAATTATCTTCCAAACCAACCCTTACATGTCCGCCATCGATAATTGCGGCAACAGCCAACGGAAATTCAAATCTTCCAACGCCTGCAACCGAGTAGGTGGAATCAGCAGGAATGCTGTTACGCAAGAAAACAAAGTCTCTTAAGGTTCCCGAAATGCCGCCATTAACACCCATTACAAAATCAAAATGCATCGGGGATTTTATAAATCCTTTTTGATGAAGACGCAACGCCATATCAATCATTGATTTGTCGAAAACCTCCAATTCTGGTTTGATGTTTTTTTCAATCATTCGCTGTCCAAAATATTTGATGGTATTTTCGGTGTTTTCAAATATCTCGTCACCTCCAAAGTTTAAGGTACCGCAATCTAACGTTGCCATTTCCGGATTAAGCTCTGTTGGCTGTAACCTTTCATCATTTTTCATCCCAACTGCGCCACCGGTCGAAGGCTGAATAATTGCATCGGGACATTTTAGCCTAATTGCATCCATCACTTCTTTAAAACGGTTTTTATCTTGTGTTGGCGTACCATCGTCTTTACGAACGTGCAAATGAATGATACTTGCGCCAGCCTGATAAGCCAAACTGGCTTCACGAACACATTCTTCAATGGTGTAAGGCACTGCAGGATTGTGTTCCTTGGTAACTTCCGCACCCGAAATTGCGGCTGTGATAATTAATTTTTCCATAACACAGGCTATTTACGTTGACTCGCTTTTGGCGTGACACAGGTTCCGGTTGCACGACAAACAATAATCGGCTCTTCAAGAAAATCGCAGGCTGAATCTGAAATATCAGGACGAGGGGCGATTACCTTGCGGGCTTCAAATTTCATTCTTCTACTAGAGTTTCCTTCTTCTATTATTTCACCAACAGCTTCAATAAAGTCGCCCGCATAAACAGGCGCCATAAACTCTACCATATCATATGCTTTGAACAAACCTTCATCACCATCTCTTAAAATAAGAAGTTCTGTGGCAACATCACCAAATAACTGAAGCATTCTCGCGCCGTCAACAAGGTTTCCGCCATAATGAGCATCATGTGAACTCATTCGTAATCTAATCATCGATTTTAACATATTACTATATTTTGTTATATTTGTAAATTGACTATTATTTTTTTTAATTTAAATACATTTTTAATATATTTTAAGCAAATTTAAATCTAATTTTTGAATTTATAATAATAAGGATGTCGGTAATTATTAAATAATTAGAAGAAAAATCAAAAAAAGGTTGCTTTTAAAATTAAAAAGTTAAAACCCAAAACTAACTGTCAGTCAGGACTGTCAAAACACCCTTGAAATCCTAGGAATTTTAGTGTTGAATTTGTTAAATTATTTTTTTTCGCTTCCATACAAACTCGTTTTTTGATAAAATTAAGACCACAGGCATTAAAAAAATCACGAAAGGTTAAATGTAAATTTGCTGATTGACCAAACAGGAAATAATGCAGTTTCTTTTTAGGTTGCAAGAAACGACATCTTGCTTGAAGCGTCGGGCACTTCAAATCTTTGTACTTTTTCGTACATTAATTGATAAGCGTACATCAAGGTTATAATTTTTAATTGCCCAAAAATAAACAGTTTAATAACAA
>CAZBGP010000011.1:0-36888 GCA_964491495.1 uncultured Lutibacter sp.
CCCAAACCAATTTCCTTTTTATGCGCATAACCCAAAGTTTGCCCAACTGTAAAGTATTTTGATAATTTATGTGTTGAATTTAATCGCAAACTTTTTCTATCAAATTTAGAGATATCCGAGGTTACAATACCTTCTTGTTCGCTTAGTCCAAAAGAAGCATAAAAAGTAGAAATTTCATTACCTGCACTTAAACTAACCTCATGAGAGGTACGTAATGCACTGTCATTAAAAATTAGTGATTGCCAGTCAGTTCCAACGCCTAAAGTCGATAAATTTGGAAATAAAATAGGCCCGCCGTCAGCAACAGATTTCTCATTCATTAAAGCACCATATTCAGAGGCATTTAATAATGATACTTTGTTTGCTGCGCTTGAAATTCCGGTAAAACCAGTGTAATTAACTGTAACTTTCCCTGATTTACCTTTTTTAGTGGTAACCAATATGGCTCCTGATGCAGCGCGTGCGCCATAAATTGCCAATGAAGCGGCATCTTTTAATACTTCAATTGATTCAATATCGGATTGGTTAAGATACCCAATTCCTCCTGAACCCACAATTACGCCATCAACAACCCATAGTGGATTATTTCCTCCATAAGTATCAAAAGTTGTAATACCCCGAACTCGAACGGTTGATGCAGAACCTGGTTGCCCAGAATTGGCTGCAATAACAACACCAGATACGCGTCCTTGAAGGGCTTGCTCAACTCTTTCAACAGGAAGGTTTTCTAATTCTTCAGCTTTAACGCTAGAAATAGCACCTGTTACAACACTCTTCTTTTGAGTTCCATACCCAATAACGACAACTTCATCTAAACTTTGAAGATCTTCATTAAGTACTACTTTCAAAAAATTGGCATTGCTAACTAAAACTTCTTTAGTAGAGTACCCAACATAAGAGAAAACAAGTATTTCTCCTTTTTGAACAGCGGAAATACTAAAATTTCCTTCAAAATCTGTAGATGCTCCTTTAGTTGTGTTTTTAACAACAATCGAAACTCCTGGCAAAGGCTCGCCGCCAATACCAACTACAACTCCTTTTACTTCATAGTTTTGGGCGGAAGCGATAATTCCTGCAAAACTGAGAATAAATGTTAAGATTAATGATTTCATATATTATTGATTAATTTAAGTTTTTATAAAGATATATTTATAACCAAATGAAAATTAAAAACCGACCTATACAAAAAATATACAGATCGGATTTTAATTAAATCAAATTAGATTAATTTATGGCCACTCGTCATTTTCACTTAGGTAGTCATTGGAAAAAAGTGTTTACTAACCGTTAAAATAAAGTTAATAAAATGTTTAGAATTAACTTACTATAACCTTGTAGTTATTTAAATGTTGAGGTAATGTTGTAGTTGTTTTAACAATTGTAGCGGTAAACTATATTTTTAATATATACTCAACAAGACTATTTTCATGTGGTAAGTCCATTTTTTTACGTAAACGATATCTTTTGATCTCAACGCTTCGCACAGAGATGTTTAATAAGGGCGCAATTTCCTTAGATGAAAGGTTTAAACGCAAATAAGCACACAATCGTAAATCGTTTGGACTTAGGGAAGGATGCAGTGATTTCACTTTCTTTAAAAAATCACTGTCGGCGTTGTTAAAAGCTTCCTGAAACAATTCCCAATCGCTGGTGTTGGCAATATTTTTATTGATGATTTTAATTACAGGTTTTATATTGGTTTCATCTTTAACCAAGGTCAACTCATCTTTAATGGTTCTTAATAGTTCATTCTTATTAATGATGTTCATGGTTGAGGCAGAAAGCTCTCTTGTTTTGCTGAAGATTTCACCCTGTAATTTTTCATTTTTCAATCGCATAATCACTTTTTCATTTTCCAGCTGTGACAAGGCAAAATCGCGTTGTTTTCTTTCAATTAACTTTTGTTTCTGTTTGGCGTAATAATTTTTATACAAGTTATGTATTAAAAAAAGGAGTGCGCTAAACAATATAAAATAAATTAAAAGCATTGGTGTTGACAGCATCCAGGGCCTGTCGATTCTAAAAGAATAAGATGCCACATTGCTGGAAAGCACATTGCCAACTTTTGCTTTAACATTAAAAGTGTAATTTCCTGCCGGTAAATTCTTAAAGGAAACTTCAGAATTTGTGGACCAATTGCTCCATTCATCATACATTCCTTCTAATTGATATTGGTAATTTACTTCTGAATATTTATCAAATTCGGGAACACTATACGCAAAAACCAAATTATTGTTTCTAAATTTAAAAGTATTGTTATTTTCTAAAGAAACTGGTGTGCTTTGTGCGTTTAGTATACTTTTTTCAATAGAAGAGATCCCTATTTTAAATGGTTTTTCATTATTTATCTTGTCTAAATTCAAAATAATATATCCTCTGGATGTTCCAAATAAATACTGACGGCCAAAAAGATTGGTCATGCTTTCAAATCCTGCAATATCCCTTCTTAATGAAGCTGGCAAGTAAATTTTTATGGTTTTTGGAATGTTATTTAATTTACCCGGCGTAAAATAAACGATATTTTTATTCGTAAATCCCCAAAGTGTATTTGTTTTGGAATCAACAACCAAATTTCCTGAAAAATAAGTGTCATTAGCAAAAAAATTAGTTGACATTAAAGAGTCTTTAATGAATTTTTCATTTTTACGATTATAAATAAAGATGCCATCTTTTACAGTGTAAATAATATCATTATTGTATTTTATCAAACTGGATTTTAGTCCTTTTTGAACACTCTTTTCAGTAGAATATCGCAAAACTTTTGTGAAATCATCATTTATTTTTAATTTAAATACTCCTTTATATTCATGGCTCACAAATAATTGGTTGTTATCAATCAATTCAAAATGCCTGCTCGAAATATCAAAACCTTCAATTTTATTTCTTATTTTCCAAGTGTCATTTATTTTTTCTAATACAAAGAGTCCGTCATAATTTCCTTGCAACAACAAATTTTTATTATTATTGATATATTTAATGTCCCAGGTACCCATCTTGTCCGAAATGAGTTTCGCGGTGTTGTCATTGATAATAAATGTACCAATATTATGACCGCAAAACAGCGTGTCATCAATCACCTTTAAACACCAAACCTGGCCATTAGTGCCTTTAACAAATTTAAAATCATCACTTGAATAAATATTTTTATAAAATAACCCCTGATTTGTTCCCAGATAAAGGTTATTGTTGAAAATTACTGAAGCATAAACAGTTCCCAATTTTCCGTAAAGATCATTGTATATGCCAAAAGGTGAATTGAAATTTATAACACTGATGCCATTGTCCAAACCAAGCCAAACATTTTGGTCGCTATCTTCAAAAATGGATAAAACGGTGTTATTGTTTAAACCGTTTTTTTGATTGATATTGTTAAGTAGATTACCGTTTATGTCGAGGTGGTAAATTCCGTTAGAAATGGTTCCCAAAATAAAACTTCCATCAGTCAATTGTAAACTGCTATAAACACTCATAGATGAAATTTCATCATTCAAAGGAAAATCCCACTTTATAAGCTTTTCGTCTTCAAAAAAATAAAATCCTTTTTCTTGGGTCTGTAACAGAATTTTTTTATTGACAGAAAAAATATTGACTAAAATATTATTTTGTAAAATTGGATGGTTTGAAATTAAAACCGGATTTCCATTTTCAATTTTGTAAAGACCGTCATTCATTTTTTGAAAATAAATACTTTCGTCAACCTTAAATACCTTTGGAAGGTTTGTTTTAGAATTTATACTGTTAAAAGATCCATCGGCTGTATTGTAAATATAAATTCGATGTAAAGATTGAAACAAAACCCAATTGTCAAATTTCACAATATTCCAAAATTCTTCTTCAAGCAAAGGTTCTTTCAATTTTTTGCTCAGGGAAAAATAAATCAAATTTCCAAAATCATTTTTTTCCCAATACCCAAATTCCATATAGCAACCCGTATATATTCTATTGCCAATAACATTTACCGAGCGCATACTCGATTTGTTGGGCGTGGGAAATAATTTCCATTTAGAACCGTTAAATTCTAACAATCCGCTGCTGTTGGCTGCATAAATATAGTTATCTGCAGCTTGTGAAATTGACCAGTTTTGATTTTCTGCACCGTAAATTTCTGGAGCATAATTTTCTACAGGAGGCAATTCTTGGGCTTCCATAAAAATAGAAGTTAAGAATAGTAAGAATAGTATCGTTTTTTCTAAAAATTTCAATCGGTATAAATTAAAAATAGGATCGTTACAATATTACAATTTTTTTTGCAACTGTTTTTTTGGGGTTTGTATTTTTTTATTGGGCGTTCCCGCCGAAAAGGCCGTCGGGTTTTTCGTTCCAAACCGTCTTTGCGAGCGCAGCGTACCAATCTTTTGAACATTTTGATTCATAAGCTCACAAAAAAGGTTTTCCTCTGCAACCCCTAACGCAGGTTGAATAACGATTATAGAATTAAAAATGTCAAAGGATAAAATTTGTTAATCATCAATTATTTAATCCCTAATTTTATCCAGCAAATTGTTAAGTTGCGTCACTTCCTCAAGCGTTAAATGCTGCATTTTTTGGTCGAGTTCCTTTTCTTGTGCATCAATTTTGGTTAAGATATCCAGTCCAAGCTGGCTTATTTGAATGTCTTTTTGTCGCCTGTCCAGTTTACACTCTTTCCTGACCACCAATTTTTTGGTCAGCATTCTGTCCACAACCCTACTGATGTCCGAATTTTTGTCGAGCATCCTTTCTTTCAGCAATCCGATGCTTGATGCGGCCGGATGTTGCCCTCGTAAAATGCGAAGCACATTAAATTGGGTAGGCGATAAGTCGAGCGGCTTGATGATTTCAAGCAATTGCTCCGAAAGATAATTGTTGGTAAAATGAATGTTTACCCGTGCTTTCTGATACTCATTGCTGAACTTGCTTTTTATTTCGTCCTGAATTTTCATGCGCTTTAAAATTTGCGTAAAAGTACAAAAAAGAACGTGTGAAAATCAATGGTTTACCAATCGAAATTCACACGCTTAAATTAAATGGGTAATTAAATTTTTGCCAGCTCCACTTTGGCGGTAATGGTCACTTCTTCACCAATCATAAGGCTTCCTGCTTCCAAAACGGAATTGTATTTCAGGCCAAAATCAGTTCTGTTGATCACGCCCGTAACTTTTAATCCGGCTTTTGTGTTTCCCCAGGGATCTTTAGTGGTCCCGCCATAAGTCATGGTTAAAGTAATTTCTTTGGTTATGCCGTGCAAGGTTAATTTACCTTTTAAGTTGTATTTATTTTCTCCTGTTTTTTGAACGGAAGTGCTCACAAAAGTCATTTTTGGATATTTTTCGGTCTCAAAAAAGTCTGCGCCCCTTAAATGCTCATCTCTTTTTGCATTGTCGGTGTTCACGCTGTTTACATCAACCGTAAAGTTAATTTTTGCATCAGAAAAGTCTGATTTTGTTGTGATTATTGAACCTTCATAGGTAGAAAATATGCCTTCAACTTCAGAAATTACCATATGGTCAACGGCAAAACGAATGGAAGAATGTGAAGCGTCAATATTCCATTTAGATTGGGCACTCATCAATGTAATGCTAAATAAGGCAATTAGGATACTTAATTTTTTCATGATTTAGATTTATTTATGTTGTTTATTTTTTAGACTGCAAATATATGTCAAAACAAAATATGTTGCAACATATATTAAAGAATATTTTATAAAATTTTTATAAAAATATTTTATAATATTGATATTCAATTAATTATATTAAAAAAATTAAGTTTTATTTACCGCCAAAAAAGTGTAAATTTGCAGTAATTAAATAGTGTATGCAGGAAGAACAAGTCATATTGGTAAACGAGAAGGACGAGAAAATTGGGTTAATGCCAAAAATGGAGGCGCATGAAAAAGCCGTGCTTCACAGGGCGTTTTCGGTATTTGTATTCAATGATAAAAATGAATTGTTGTTGCAGCAACGTGCTGCCCATAAATACCATTCGCCTTTATTGTGGACAAATACCTGTTGCAGCCACCAGCGCGACGGGGAAGGAAATATAGAAGCCGGAAAACGACGCCTGGAGGAAGAAATGGGTTTTGTATGTGAGTTAAAAGAAGTGACCTGGTTTATTTACAAAGCGCCGTTCGACAATGGGCTGACGGAGCACGAACTGGACCATATCCTGATTGGTTATTATAATGAAAATCCGATATTGAATAGGGAAGAAGTCGATAGTTTTAAATGGATGACTATTGAAGCAGTAAAAAATGATATGCAAAAACATCCTGAAATTTACACAGAATGGTTTAAAATCATTTTCGACAAATATTACAGTTTTATCAGCCATTAAAAATATAGTATGCAAGTAACCGTCAACAGAAAAGCACATTTTAACGCAGCGCACCGATTGTACAATGCTGATTGGACAGATGCGCGGAATGCCACGGTGTTCGGCAAATGCGCGAATCCGCATTATCACGGCCATAATTATGAGCTCATTGTATCTGTGAAGGGCGAAATCCACCCGGAAACTGGTTTTGTGATGGATATGAAAATTTTAAAAAACTTGATTGAAACTGAAATAGAAGAACAATTCGACCATAAAAATTTAAACGAGGAAGTCCCTGAATTCAAAACGTTAAACCCAACCGCAGAAAATATTGCCGTGGTTATCTGGAACAAACTGCACTCAAAAATTGACGCTAACCTGGCGCTTTCCATCACACTTTATGAAACACCGAGAAATTTTGTGACTTATTCCGGAGAATAAAAAAGTTAAAAGTTGAAATCTAAAATTCCCCTCTTGAGAGGGGCAGGGGTGTGTTTTTCTTTTAGAGCAAATCAAAAATCCAAATACGAATAATCTGTATCATTGAGGACGAATTCGATGGGTCAAATCACAAAAAAATGGCAACCTTACTATTAAAAGCAGATTGCCACAGATTTTAAAAGGCATCTTTACAACGCTTAATTTTTTATTTAGCTTCTTTTTTACAGGTGTTGATTCCGAAAATAGTATAAAGCGGACAGAAACTTACCAAACTCGTCAATAAGAAAATGAGTGCGAAAGCCAAAAGCACCAAGGCAAGTGTGCCTTCTATTTTACCCAAATAATACAAAACGGCAATCGCAACAGCAATTAAAACGCGAATCAATTTATCGGCTGAACCCATGTTTTTTTTCATCATTTAAATTTTTTAAATTAATTAAGAAATAAAGATAGCAAAAATTACGATTCTTTTTTATTTTTATTCAATTCATCCTGTAGCCTTCTCATCGCTTTTTGTTCTCTTTCCAGGGCTTTTTCCTTGTAAACGGCAAATTCTTCTTCATTTTGTGTCAATGCCAGTTTGCATTGTGTGGTGATGCTGTTGCTCTGTTTGAATTTGGTGATAAAAAATAGCAAGGCTCCCAATAAGCCAATAATAATTAAAAACACCAATGTTTTAAAAACGGATTTTCCGAATTGGATGCCAAAGATGGAAATGCTGTCTTTTTCAGCGATTAAGGTTGAAATAATCCCTTCTGTATCTCTCAGACGTGTATTTAAACTATCTATCAATTTTTTTTGTGAATTCAGCATATCCGAATTCAGCAAAATCTTGTTTTTTGAAGCCGAAAGGGAATCCAGAACATTTGATTTTAATTTAAGCAGCCAGGCGCCTTTGACAACTTTATGGTCTTGGATAGAATTTGAATTGTCCATCAAATACTCAAACTGACTTTTTATGGAGACGGTATCAATCAGTTTAATGTTGGATTGACTAAAAGTGCTTGATGTTATAAATAATACGGCTATCGCCGTGAATGCTATTTTGCTCATTTGTAAAATTTAATTGATTTCATAACGAAGTAAAAAACTAGTTATTGTGATTATAATAGACTTCCAGTTCATTTAAATACCCTTGTTTTTTATTTTCGGTTAACAATGAATATTGAAAAGAATTTTTGGCCAATTGGTAAAGATCGTATTTAGAAAGATTTAAAGCTTCCTGAATGGCTTCATAATTTTTATTTACCTGTCCGCCAAAATAAGCAGGATCATCAGAATTTACAGTAACCTTCAATCCCAGATCCATCATTTTTTTCAAAGGATGGTTTTTTAAATCATCTACCACCCGAAGCGCCTTATTTGAAAGCGGACAAACCGTCAAGGCAATATCACGCTTAATAATTTCCTGCACCAGTATTTCATCCTGCAATGAATTGTTTCCGTGGTCGATACGCTTGATGCCCAAAATATCGATGGCTTCCCAAACGTAAGCGGCAGTGCCTTCTTCACCGGCATGCGCCAAAGGAATATAGCCTTCTTTTACTGAGGCTTCAAACACATTTTTGAATTTTGAAGGCGGATTTCCTTTTTCCGAAGAATCCAATCCAACTGCGGTGATTTTAGTCTTAAAAGGAAGCGACTGTTTTAAGGTTTTAAAAGCATCTTCTTCACTCAAATGACGCAAATAACTCATAATCAGTAACGAAGAAACGTTTAATTTGATTTTTGCGTCGTCGCAGGCTCTTGAAATGCCATTGATGACTGTTTCAAAAGCAACACCGCGATCGGTATGGGTTTGCGGATCAAACATAATTTCGGTGTGGCGAACCTGCTGGTCGGCGCATTTTTGCAGATAGCTGTAAGTCAAATCGTAAAAATCCTGTTCGGTCACCAAAACGCCTGCGCCCTGATAATAAATATTTAAAAAATCCTGCAAACAATTGAATTTATAGGCTTCTTCAATCGCTGAAACAGAATTATAGGGAATCTTAATATGGTTTCTTTGGGCTATTTTAAACATCAGTTCAGGCTCAAAAGAACCTTCAATGTGTAAATGCAATTCAGCCTTGGGTAAATTTGCTATAAATGTTTTCATGCTACAAATTTACATAAATGAATAATTTTAATGGATTTTTGTTTGAAAATTTCTACTGAAATAGATTTAGCCTTATTTTATGAAAATATTTGAAGAATCGGGCGAATTAAGCGTGCCTTTGGTTCTTTCTAAATAATCATTAAAATAAACTTTATAGCAGCATCAAAAAATAATAAGGTTGCAGTTACGCAACCTTATTGCTTTGTGCAATCTAAAAATATTAGGAAGCTTCTGAAATTGTTGAAATTAAATCGAATTTGAATATGGCATTGCAAATAAGATCTTCATTATTATGATGATTTATGACTGAGATTAAAAGTTGTAATTCAGTGTCGTTGAATTTTGTTATTTTGGATTTAATCAGAAGCTGATCGTTTAAAAAGGCGTTTTTTAACAATTGCAATTTATAAAGGCGGGGAACGGGATAGGCAAAATAAAAATTTTCAGAAATAATATTTAAAACAAAACTTTCTATTTCGTGATACAATATATTTAAGTGCAATTCTTTTTTTGTATTGATGTCGTTTTTTTTTACGGTGAAATGTTTTTCAGGACTTTTATAAGTGTTTTCTATGGTTTTCATAATTAATTTTTTTAAGGATTTTTAAATGGCGAACTGGGGTTGGGTACTTTGCTGTAATGTAAATTGTGCTGGCATTGCACCATAATTTCCTCATAAATTTGCTGTGTGATGTTGTGTTTTTTCATAATGGTTGTTTTTAATTAATAATTTAAGGACATAAAAAAAGGCGCTTTTCGAAAAAAGCACCTTTTAAAATATTGTTTTATAATTTTAAATATCTTCAATAATAATTGAAAGTGCTTTTTTGTATCCATACTTGCTGTTGTTGCAAAATATTGCACATCGCATAACGATTACACACAACTGAAAATAAGGACTTGCCAGCCTTAATAGTTGCCATAATAATAGTTTGTATGTTAAAAAATTCTTTCATATTTAAATCAAAATTAAAAATTAATTTCAATAAATGAACATTATTTGAATAAAAGATTAAATAATATCGCATTTTCTTGTAAATTTGCAGTCAAAAATAAACCAATAAAAATTTTATGGCAAGTATTAAAAATTTAAAAAAGGATATTAATTACGTTCTTGGAGATATTATTGAAGCGTGTTATACATGGGAATTGTACAATCCTAAAGCAGGTTCAGCAGGGACAGAGGCAATTATAGATGAAGCAATTGAATCATTTGATGTTTTAATTGAGAAAGTGAATGTTAAAAAAATTGAGGACAAAAAAGCTTATTTTAAGGCTATTAATTTAGAATTGGAAAAAACAGCCCATGATTTAATTGAAAAAGTGAACAAACTTTAGTTCTTAAAAGAATCACAAATTACGCTTAAAAGTTTTTAATGTGATATTTATTGATTAAATTCACACAATAATTAGACGAATACAACGTTCTTTAATTACCAACTAAAAACCTATTAATTTATGGCAAGAGCAATGTTTGAGTACACAAAAACCATACTCGAAAAAGTCAGCTTTAATAAAGAGTTATTTAAAAAAGAATTGGAAAAAGCAGTAAACAGATTATTGCCCTATGAAATAAAAGAATTGTACTATTGGCTAAAGGAGTTTACGCTTAACAAACCGGAACTTCAATTGTGTTTGGTCTTAGTAGAAAATAATAAAAGGAGCTTTTAAGCTCCTTTTTTTTGTGGCAACGGACTAATTATTTGAACGTCGTTAAAGGCGATTACGCCTCTTATAACGCTGTCTATTACATTTTTAAGCGTTTCAATTAATTGTATTTTTAATTGGGACTTGTGATAAATAAGGCTTATTTCCCTAGCCGGAACCGGCGCGTTAAACTGGCGCAAATACTTTGTGTCTTTTTCGGCTAAATCCAATGTTTGCAAATAAGGCAACAAGGTCATGCCCAAATCTTCTTTGGCCAATTTTATCAAGGTGTCGAAACTGCCGCTCTGAATCTGGAAATGCTGATTTTTATAGCCAATGGCACTGCATAAATTGATGATATTTTCTTTAAAACAATGACCGTCTTCCAGCAGCAAAATATCTTCTATCTGTAATTCATCCACAGCAATGGTTTTGTTTTTAAACAGGCGGTGTTCGGCAGGCACAAACCCAACAAAAGGCTCATAATATAAAACGCGCTCCATAATCTGGTCATTTTCCAGCGGTGTGGCAGCGATTGCTATATCTATATGGCCATCGGCCAATTTTTTTATAATTTCTTCCGTGGTGATTTCTTCAATAATCAGATTTACTTTCGAATATTTTTTAATAAATGTTTTTAAAAATAGCGGCAGAAGGGTAGGCATCACGGTTGGAATGATGCCCAACCTGAAATCGCCGCCTATAAATCCTTTTTGCTGGTCTATAATGTCATTGATGCGGTTGCTTTCATCCACAATGATTTTGGCCTGTTCAATAATTTTTTTGCCAACTTCAGTAAGCTGAATGGGTTTTTTGTTTCTGTTGAAAATCTGCGTGTCAAATTCTTCTTCCAGTTTTTGTATTTGCATGCTCAACGTTGGCTGGGTAACAAAGCAATGTTTGGACGCTACCGTGAAGTTTTTGTATTCGGCCACTGCCAAAACATATTTTAATTGTGTGATTGTCATTACTATCAATATTTGTGATAAAGATATTAAAACTATCAATAAAGATTATGTTTATGGTGCTTTATTTTTGCCGAAATTTGTAGTATAAAATATTACAATAAATTTAAAAATGATGAATATGAACACAACAAGTATTGGATTAGACAAAGAAAAAGCTAAAAACTTAACCATCGGTTTAAATGGTTTATTGGCAAACTTTCAGGTGTATTATCAAAGTTTAAGAGGGTTGCATTGGAATATTAAAGGGAAATCCTTTTTTGAATTACATGTTAAATATGAAGAGTTTTATACCGACTCACAGATTAAAATAGATTTGATTGCTGAGCGTATCCTAACCTTAGGCGGAACACCTTTGCATACTTTTGAAGAATATACAAAATTGTCAAAAGTGGCGGTTGCAAAAAATATCACCACTGGCGTGGATGGCGTTCAGTTGGTGGTAAATTCTTTAACAGCACTCTTATTGTTGGAAAGAGCGCTACTTGATGAATCTGCCGATGCCAATGATGAAGGAACCAATGCGATGATGAGCGATTTTATTGCAGAACAGGAAAAAACAATGTGGATGCTGAACGCCTGGTTAAATTAAAGTTTAAAGTATAAAGCTAGTTTTTAAAAAGATCAAATAGGCTAGAATCAACTATTTATAATTTAAAAAAGCAGTTTTCATAAAATTGAAAACTGCTTTTTTATTAATAGATATCCCAGAATGTCCGTTGTTTGTCCAATTCTTCTTCCTGTCTTTTATATTCTGCCACAGAAATAACCTTTAAAAACGAAGGGTGTTGTTCAATGCCAAACTCTATTTTTTCTACAATTTCATCAACAGTGTCATTTTCGTAATCAATTTCAATAGGTTTTTTAATCACCATAGATTGCAGCACGTTTCGTTTTTTGATGAGCAGCCCTTTTTTGTCGTAGGCTCTTCTGAAACCGTCAATAACAATCGGAATCACAATGGGTTTACAGGTTTTTATAATGTGTGCTGTACCGCGTCTGATTGGTTTAAAGGGTTTGGTGGTTCCCTGCGGAAAGGTAATTACCCAGCCATCGTCCAGGGCTTTTTTAATATTGCTGATGTCCGACATTTTTACCTGTCGGTTTACATTTTCCCCGGCACTTCTCCAGGTTCTGTCAATGGACACAGAGCCTACATAGGCGAATATTTTTGGCAACAGACCCGATTTCATCGTTTCAGCTGCGGCAACATAATAAATATTTAATTTTGGATTCCAGATATATCCAATGTTTTCTAAAGAATCTACCCTTCCTTTTAATGAAGCATTAAAAACGTGATACATCGCGGCAACATCCGCAAAATAGGTTTGGTGGTTAGAAACAAACAGCACATTGGTTGGGGGAAGATCCCTGATGATTTCAGAACCTTCAATTTTTAGTTGGTTGAAACGTCGATAACGTCCGTGAGAAACAACTCCAATAATTCTTACAAGCCATCTTTTTATAAATAAGATATGACCAAAAGGATTTTTTTTAAAAATCGGCATGAAATTGGTTGGTTTTTTATGAAGCACAAACTTAATAAAAAATAAATTAAATTTCTTTTAATAACACTTTGATTTCATTCAGCATCATAGCTGTTGCCCCCCAAACCATAAAATTGCTCAGATTAAAACAAGGAACTGGTATGTTTTTAGCATAGGAAGTGTTTACAACTGTGGTTGTACAAGTATTTTCGCTCAACAAATCTCTTAACAATACATCAATATTTTCTTCAACCTCCTCATTTTTCATTAGGATAGGCGTGTAGTCGAGCAATCCTAAAAATGGGGTAACCATAAAATTGCTCGGCGGGATAAAAACATCGGTCATTTGTTTAAAAATATACACATCATCCGAACAAATACCAACTTCTTCCTGCGCTTCCCGAAGGGCCGTATTTTTCAGAGAATTGTCAGCCTTGTCGAATTTTCCTCCCGGGAAACTTATTTGTGATGCATGCACGCCGTTATAGTTTGCACGCAAGGTTAGTAAAAAGCAGGTTTCTCCTTGTGTATTTGGGTAAAACAGCGCCAAAACAGCCGCTTTTTGGGCATTAAGAGCTTCTAAAAATTCCTCGGAATATTTTTGCCTAAATTTTGGTGCCAGTTCAAACTGCGCATCCAATCCGCCAAGAGCTAGGTCCGACAGTTTTGAAACGCTATTTTTGAAGTGATTAAAATCCATAAATTTATAGGAGTCACATAAATTATTAACAGCAATATGCAAAGGCAAAAGCAAATAATTTGTTACTAGGATAATTATTTAATTTTCGCTTTGGCAGCCATCGCTGCACCTATAATACCAGCTTCATTTTCTGCTTGCGCAGGCGCTATAGGCGTATCGACTTCAATTTTGTTGATAAACTTGTTCACTCTTTTGCTGGCACCGCCGCCAATGATAATAAGATCGGGCGACATAATAAAATTTACGTGGTTAAAATACTTGTGAAGTCTTTTTCCCCATTTTTTCTGACTTAATTTTTCTCTTTTTCTTGCTGAATCAGCTGCATAACTTTCAAAACTTTCCCCGTGTCGGTTCATCAGATGTCCAAATTCGGTATTGGGTAACAATTTACCATCTAAAAACACCGCCGACCCAATTCCTGTGCCCAGGGTAATCATCATAACTACGCCTTTTTTGCTTTTTCCGGCACCAAAATTTATTTCGGCTATTCCTGCGGCATCGGCATCATTTACAACGGTAAATTCATTTCCTGTGGCATTTTTAAAAAGTTCGGCTACATTGACACCCTTCCAGTCTTCGTGCAAATTTCCGCCCGACATGCATTTGCCGTGTTTTAAAGGTGTAGGAAATCCACAGCCAACCGGATTTTCCCAATTAAAATGTTTTACAATTTTCTGAATAACCTTCGTAATAGCTTCGGGTGTGGCAGGTCTTGGCGTTGGGATTCTTTTTTTTTCGGCAGAAAGTGCGCCAGTTTCAACGGTGACAATTGCAGCTTTTATTCCTGTGCCTCCAACATCAATTCCCAATATTTCCATTTGCTAAATTTTTAGTAGGCCAATTTAAGGATTAATAAATTAAATATTAAAAGTTTAAAATTAAAATTGATTAAATAAAAAGACCAATAAATCAAAATTACATCCGTTCTTCAATCCATTTGCTGAATTCATAAAAATTCTTTGGTGAAACGCCATGGCCGACAGGAAATTCCTTATAGCAATGTTTGATGTCCAATTGTTTTAAAAAATCGGGCGCTTTGTTGGCCCATTCAACCGGAATTACCTGATCCACACTTCCGTGTGAAATATAAAAATCCAATTTGGAATAGTCTTTTGAGTTTAAATCTTCAGGCAATAAATCGGGGTTGACATAGCCGCTCAAGGCGATAATTTTTTGAACTTTTTCCGGGTAATTTAATGCAACGGCATAAGCTAAAATGGTACCCTGGCTAAATCCGAGCAGAAATGTTTTTTCTGGTGAAACATCATATTTCTGCTGAACTTCATCAATAAAAACTGCTATAATTTCTCTGGCTTTGATGGCTTCGGGCATATCTGAAAACTTTCCCTGCGGACTGTTGAAGTGGATGGTATACCAGGAATAACTGCCAAATCCCAATGTTTGTGGTGCTCTTGCGCTTATGATGATCAAATCATCGGGCAATTCGCCCGCAAAAGAAAACAAATCTTCTTCATTGCTGCCGTAACCGTGCAGCAAAATGAGCAATGGAGTGTTTTCTGTGATTGTTTTTGGTTCTCTGGCAATATAATGCAATGCTAATTTCTCCATAATATCAATATAAAAGTCGCGTTTTTGGACGCGACTTCAAAAGTAAATTAAAAAATTGGTTAATTAATTGCTTTAAACCAATCCTGAAATAAATCGCCCACGAACGGAACCCTTTTTTCTTCGCCTTTGATAGCGCCCATTAAGCCAATAATCCAAAGCACAAACAAGCCAATGGCTAAAATTCCTGCAACGAACCCCACGTATCTTGCGATAAAAGAAATTCCTATTGCAAACAGCGACAAGCCAAGCATTTGGCGGATATGAAAAGCGGCGAATGAATTGTGCTTATCATTGTTCATGATAAAGGCAATTAAAGTTCCTACCCAGGTAATATAGCTGATAATAGCCATTGTTTTTCCTTCTTGAATCGTTTGATTTTCCATAAGTTTGATTTAGTTATAAACGTTTAATTTCCTTATCTCCAGCTATTTCATAATAATGAGGAGTAAAATTTAACCTTTAGTTATTACCTTTCCTATAAATAATTCCCCCTGCGGGGTTTAGGGAACAACAATCTTATTATTTGAAATAATGCCATACACTTTTCCATTTAAATTTTTATTCAGGAAAATGGCATTTTTGGAGGCTGATATGATGTTTTTTTCTTCAAAAGTAGAATCGTAATCGGGATTAAAAAGGGTTAAATTGGCCTGTTGTCCTTCGGCTATCGAAAAGGTTGGTAACTTAAACCGTTCCCGCGGTTTGGTGGTCAGACAATCGATTAAGGTTTCCAGTCCGATAACTTTATTCAAGGCGCCAAACAAACTTTCAAGTCCGATAGTGCCAAACTTTGCATTGCTGTATTCCACTTTTTTATGCTCAACATCCATAGGATTGTGATCACTAGTCACCATATCAATCACGCCTTCTTTGATGCCTTTAATTAACGCTTTTACGTCTTTTAAAGTTCGTAACGGTGGCAATACTTTGGTGTTTGTGTTAAAGTTTTTCAACTCATCATCGGTCAGCACCAAATGATGCGCGGCAACGCTGCAGGTGACGTTTAATTTTTTCTTTTTAGCCTCTTTAATAAGTTCAACCGATTTTGCTGTGGAAATTGTTGGAATATGCAATTTTCCGCCGGTATATTCCAAGAGAAATAAATCGCGGACAATTTGCAATTCTTCAGCCAATGAAGGAATTCCTTTCAATCCTAGTTTTGTGCTGTTGATTTCTTCGTTGACCAAACCAATGCCGGCAATGGCATTGTTCTGTGGGAAACTCAAGATTAATGCGTCAAAATTTTGTGCGTACTGCAAACCGATTTTTAGCAGATTGGCATTTGAAATGGCTTTATTATAGTCACCAAAAGCAACGGCTCCGGCGTTTTGCATATCATACAATTCTGCAATATCTTCACTTTTACCAGCTTTAGTAAGGTTTCCTATGGGGAAAAGGGACGTGGCTGAATTGGCGGCTTTGCTTGTTAAGAACTGTATGGCCGATTTATTGTCGGTGGCCGGATTGGTATTCGGATTTACGGCAACTGCTGTAAAACCGCTTCTTGATGCCGTTTTCAGTCCGTTTTCTATTGTTTCCCGATCCTCAAATCCGGGTTCTCCAAAGCAAACACTCGAATCGAACCAGCCTTGCGAAATATGGAGGTTGTCAAATTTAAGTTCTTTATAATTTTTTGGATTTTTAAGCTTTTCGCCAATTTTTGTGATGATGCCGTTTTCAATAAGAATGTCTTTAATTTGAAGGTGGAACGGACTGGAATTGTCGATAATGGTAGCAGACTTTAGAAGTAAATTCATATTTTGAAATATTTTAACAACAGCATTTCAATGAACAAAAATAGCACAGAAAATGCTAAAAACCATTTAAAAAGCCAATTGATTTTATGTTGATTTTCAATTTCATCAAAAAGATCATCGATTGATGAGAAAACGGTCACATTTTCAGCATTACCTGCCAAGGATTTTAAATTGGCGTAATTGGCGTCGCTCTCTTCCCTGTTGTAGTTTAATGCAACGGTTTTTAGTACATTACTGCCAATGGAAACTTTGTAAAATCCGCTTTGTATTGGTACGTCAGACAACATTAAATCGACTTTGTTTTGGGATACTTTTTGAAGCGGAATAAATGCACCGGTTTCATTTGAAATTTTGAGGACTTCATCTTTTCCTATACTTGCTTTGATTTCAATGTTGTTTTCTGGTGCAATCGTGTAATACAATTGTGAAGTTTTTAGGCTTGTTTTAGAAAAATTATAAAAAATAGGTACCACCAATGGCGATTGCGTAAAATCGGAAATGCTTTTGTTTAATGGCGATGCAACCCAATATAAAGTTCCGTTACCAATTTTTGTGGAGGAGATAAACGCACTGTTTTTGTCGAATTTAAGAATCGCGGAGCTGTTTCGGGAATTGTTTTGGTAATGCAAGGCTGTTTTTGGATATTGAAAATTGGTCACTTTCTTTTCAAAAACATCATCAATCAAAGGATGACCGTAATTGATGGTGGTAATTTGATGTTCATTTTCAATTTTACCGCTTATTTTTCCGGCCTGAAACGCATTTAAAAATCGGTTATAAGAATCTATATGAATGTTTTGTGAAGGAATCACCACCAAATTTCCGCCGTTTTCCATAAACTCGCTTAAACTGCGCTGCAATTCGGCAGGAATATTCGCCAGTTCATTTAAGATGATTAAATGCTGATTTTGAATGGTATTGTAATTCAATTGGGGAAGCGAGGAAGCGGTAAAATTAAACTCGTTTTCAGAATAGATTTTCGGCAAAAATTCGGTCTGATTTCCGATGCTCAATACGTTGATTTTTTCGGGTGCCGAAATTGAAAAATAAAAGTCGTTGTCGAATTCCATTCCGTCATCAACCAAGGAAATTTTTCCATTGAAATTGGCGGAATTCGTGAGCGTAAATTCAACCCTTTGCCGATGGGTATTTGCGAATTTGGCCGTAGTTTTTCCCATGAGGGTTCCGTCTTGAAACAGGGATACGGGAATCGTTTCAGTGATCATCTGATTGCTTTTTACCAAGACACTCAAGGTTGTTTCTGTTGCAGATTTTTGTTCAAGAGTCACGCTGTCCAAAAAAATGTTTGGCACTTCTTTTGGAGATAGCTGCAGCAGTGAAACAGGTGAGTTTACAATTGTAAAATCAATTTCATTTTCAGTATTAATATTTTGAAAATCAGATATTAATACTATCTTATTTAAGGTATTAGTTTTATCTGAAAAATTGCCTTTTGCTTCAAGTAAAACGGTATTTAAATCAAGCTTATTTGGTGAATATTGTAGGTTTATCAATTCATTTTTTAAACCAGTGGCATCTAAATTCTTCAAATTATCCTCGTTGGTGATCAGCGTAAAAGTGCTGTTTTGAAGGTTGTTGTTTTCAATAATTTTTTGGGCGGCGCTTTTCAGCAATTCCCCTTTTTCACCCTTTGCCTGCATGCTGTAAGAATTGTCTAAATAAATGGTGACATTCACTTTTTGCTGCGTTGATGATTTGGAAAAATAGGGCTGGGAAAAGGCTAAAATAATGCAACTTAAAGTAAATAGCCGGCTGATTAAAACGAGCCATTTTTTAATTTGCGAACTTTTTCTGGTTTGTCTTTCAATATTTTTTAGAAAAGCGACATTGGTAAACGGTACTTTAACGAAGCGCTGCAGTTGAAATAAATGAACAATTATCGGGATGATAAGAAGCAGAAGTGCGTAAAGAATTTCCGGATGCTTAAACTGCATTGTTCACAAGGATTTATCAAAGATATAAAAATAGGCGGAATCTATGCAAAATAGTTTTTTAAAATACCTAAGGCGTATTTGCTCGCAATGGAATTTGCAAATTTCGGAAAATCTATGGTCGCATTGTCATTTGCTTTGTCGGAAATAACACGTATGATGGAAAACGGTACTTCGTATTCAAAACACACTTGCGCCACCGCAGCGCCTTCCATTTCCACACAAATGGCTGTTGGAAGCTTTTTGTTCAGTTTTTTAATTTTTTTGAGGCTTGAAATAAACTGATCGCCGCTGGCAATATCGCCATGAATCACTTTTGGCGTTTGGATATCAAAAAGTTGGGAATCTTCAATTTCAATAAAATTATGGTAAGTGTCTAAAAATTGATGGGTAGCTTCCAGTAATTTTTCGGAATCATTGGTTTCCAGAAACTTTTTTCTTAAAATGGGAATTTCAAATTTTTCGTAAAAAGGAAACGCATTTAAATCGTGCTGGTACAAATTTTTGCCAATCACAATGTCGCCGATATTTAATTTTGGATGAATGGCGCCGGCAACACCTGTAAAAATGATTTCTTTCACATCAAAATCGTTAATCAGCTGTGTGGTGGTGGCTGCAGAAGCAACTTTTCCCCAGCGGGAAAAAACAAGTACCACTTTTTTGCCGAACAATGTGCCGGTATAATAGGTTCGCATTCCTTTTTCGGTGGTTGTTACTTGCTGAAGTTCGTGTAGCAATGCCTGAATTTCTTCCTGCATTGCACTAATAATACCTACCATTTTATAAAGGATTATTGCTGATTCTACCGTCTATCATTTCCAATTTCCGGTCGGCCATCTCGGCCAATTCAAGATTGTGTGTTACAATCACAAAAGTTTGGTTGAATTTATCTCGCAGCGTAAAAAATAATTCGTGCAAATTTTTTGCAGAGGAAGAATCTAGGTTTCCGCTTGGCTCATCGGCAAAAATAACGTCGGGATTGTTGATTAATGCCCTGGCAACTGCGACGCGTTGCTGCTCGCCGCCTGAAAGTTCATTGGGTTTGTGGTTCATTCTGTTGGAAAGTCCCAAAAAATTAAGCAATTCCTTGGCTTTGTTTTCTGCATCTTTTTTAGACGTATTTCCGATAAAAGCAGGAATGCAAACATTTTCAAGCGCGGTAAATTCGGGAAGCAATTGATGAAACTGAAAAATAAATCCGATATGCTGATTTCTGAACTTGGAAAGATCGTTGTCTTTTAATTCGAGAATGTTTTTAGTGCTGATGGAAAGTTTGGAATCTTTTCCTTTGCTTGGGTAATCCAAAGTGCCTAGAATTTGAAGCAATGTTGTTTTTCCTGCACCTGAAGGCCCAACAATCGCTACAATTTCTCCCTTTTTTATAGATAAATCAACGCCTTTTAAAACTTCTAAATCCCCGTAAAATTTATGAATATTTTTCGCTTCTATCATTTTGTAAAAGTAAGGTATTTGTTTAACAGTTTATTTGATTAACCATTAATTGCTAAAATTTTGATTTTACGGAACTTTTAACTATTCAACCTTTAACTTTTTATCCAACTTTTAACATTGTTATAATCCAGATAATAGATAAATTTAACAGAAAAATTGTTGTTTACAGGTTCTGTAAAAAGATTATCTAAGTTCTTCTTGAAATTTAAATGGGCCAATTGATCCTCATTAAAAATGGAGTTTCTGTATAAAACCACCAGCTGGCTTCCCGGGGCAAATTCCCAGGAGTAGCTTAAATCCAAATTCCAGATGTTGTAATTAATATTATGGTTCCCCTGATAGGTACTGGCATTTAAAGTGCCTTCGTTGTTGAGCTCAAAAAAATTGAAATCATATTGTACCGGAGACCAATAATGCCTGAATGAAAGCGCCAAAGTTGATTTTATGTTGAAACTTAAATTGCCCGTTAAAGTATTGGTCACCGTTTTTACATCCCTGTTTCCAAAAATAATATTTCCGTTATCTAAATTGGTGACCCATCCTTTCTCATTGATAAGTTTGGAGAAATTCAATTTATAAACAGTAGAAAATTTGTCGGAAAAGCGATAGCGCGGTGAAACGGACAGTTCTGCAAATTCATTATTGAGCGCATATCTTTTAGCATAGGTGCTTCTGACGTCAACTGCGAATTTTTTTCTGTAATCTGAAGAAATCCAGCCGTTTATCACATAAACTGATTTTTGTTTAAAAAACCGTCCGTCAACGCGCGGCGCATAAAAATCGTATTGATCGCCTAAATTTGCCGCCAATTCTCCGCCAAAGGCAAATCTTTTCGTCGTGAAAAAGAAAAAATCCAATTCAAAATAATTTCCTGCATATGCGTTGGAATTGTTTTGATAATTCAGGATGCCGGTAAATGTAAATTTATAATCGTCAAAAGTTTTTGTGGGCTCAAATATTCTGTAGGACATTTGTGCCCAATAGTCGGCATAATTATTTTTACTCTGATAGCCTAAATCTTTAATGTCGTATTTTTTATCGCTTCTTTTGTGTCCAACTTCATATTGATAATTGCCAAATATTTTTCCAGCTTCCAAATAACCGGAATAACCCGATTTGTTTTCGCCATTTTCCAGAATGTTGCTAATTTTTAGATCTCCCGAAGTTTTGAACCTGTTTCCTTTATCAGCAACGCTAAATAGAAATGCAGAAACATTGGCATCCCTAAAACTGCCGTTTCGTGTAACATTGGTGTTTACAAAACTTACCGAGGAGTTTTTATTGAATTGCTGGTCTAAAACAAGCACATTATAATTGGCAAGCGGCTCGGTAACTATTTCTCTTGTTTCATCAGTCAGCCTATTTTTGATTTCTGCGGAAGTTTTTTCGGTAATGGCATTGAAAAATCCGATGCCCAATCCTTTTTTTGTCCGCCCCGAAACTTTTAAGGCGTTTAGCATGTTGACTTTTGTTGGATTGTTGGTGATTTCTTCATTTTCATTTAAATAGGATTGAACCTTTCCGAAGCCAGAAGGCCTGCTGCCGATTCTTCGGGAATAAAACAGATAGCCTTTGCTGAAAAGTTCTGTGCCTTCGGTAAAAAAGGAACGTTTTTCTGAATATTGCTGTTCAAACGGGCCTAAATTCAGGACCTGATCGTCAAAAGCGGTTTGCCCAAAATCCGGAATCAATGTGGCATCCAGCGTAAAACTCTCGTTAATGCCGTATTTTAAATCCATACCAATGCTGTAGTCGGTTTCCGAATTTCCGTCATAAGCATTAACAGCAGCAAAAGCGTACGGAGAAAAACTGAGTCGGGTAGGAGGTTTTATGTTTTTTATGCCGGTAATAATCCCTGAATATTGTGTAAATAATCCAACTTTTTTATCAATGTAATTCCAAGAGTATTGCTCATTGAGCCTGTTTATTCTTCTGTGAAAATTAACGCCCCAGGTTTGGTCATTTGAATTGCTGAACCGCAAGGCCGAATAAGGTATCTTGATTTCGGCAACCCAACTGTCGCCGTTAATTTTAACGTCACTTTCCCAAACGGCATTCCAGCTAAAATCCTCTCCTTCTGAAGAAACTTTAGCGTCTCCCTGGGCGCCGGTGCTCATCACCGCAAATTCCGTATCATTTTGTCCGTCGTTATTTGGGTTGATGCTGATCAGAAAAAAATCGACTTGCCCAAACTCGTCTCTGCTGCCAAACTGCATAGGAATTGCTTTGGGATTAACGTCGTACATCGTAGCTCCAAAATAAATGGCTTCATCGTCATAGGCTATTTTCACAACCGTTTTCATATTTTCCCTTTCTTCAACACCATCGCCCGGTTTAAACATTTGAAAATTTTGTGCAGGTTCGGCATCTTTCCAAAAATCTTCATCCAAAACACCATCTATTACCGGGTTTTTTTCAATTCGCAGGGCATTAACCGATTTGATTTTTTCTTGGGAATAGGAGAGAGAGAAAACAAATAAACTAAGTATGAACAGGTGTTTTTTCATTATAATTTAAAATACAGGGTCATTTTTTTTGGTTAAAATATTATAAGATGCGATTTAAAACGTTTCAAATAAATGCTAATGTGAATAGACGCCAAAAATAACACATTGTTACAAAATGTGTTATTTTTTTAAAAGACTGGATAAATTTAATTGAAGATTTTTACAGAAATGTAAAAATATATAGAAAAGCACTAATTTATTTTCACCTTTATTCTTAGGTTAAAATTAATTATGTTCAACCTATCAAGATAAATGAAAACAATATCCTTATTAAAATAGACTCCTGTTACTTTTATTTACAGGCGTGAATACCTAGAGTGAACTAAAAAGCTGAGAATAAATCCTCAAAATTATTGTGAAATATGCAACAATAGTCACAGTTATAACAACAATAGTCACAGTTATAAAAAGTATAACAGGCGCTAAAAAAACTGATTTTAAAACTAAATTTTTCATAATCTTAATTTTAAAGCGTTAGATTAAATTTCCAATATAAATTTAATTGAAGATTTTTACAGAAATGTAAAAATATATAGAAAAGCACTAATTTATTTTCACCTTTATTCTTAGGTTAAAATTAATTATGTTCAACCTATCAAGATAAATGAAAACAATATCCTTATTAAAATAGACTCCTGTTACTTTTATTTACAGGCGTGAATACCTAGAGTGAACTAAAAAGTTGAGAATAAATCCTTAATTATTGTATAATATGCAACAATAGTCACAGTTGTAAGAAGTATAACAGCCGCAAAAAAAACTGATTCTAAAACTGAATTTTTCATAATCTTAATTTTAAGTGTTAGATTAAATTTCCTATATAAATTTAAGATTAAATTGAGGTGTATGATCGTTATTTCACTAAGCATATTATATCCCTTTCGATAAGATTATATACCATGTTGCGTGCAATTATACATTTTAGAGAATTCAAATATATTTATGGCAGCGTAAGTAATTGCGAATGTTTAAATTTTAAAATGTTGTTTATGTAGTTTATAAAAAATAGAACTTTATAATTTATAGTAGCATAAGTAAATTTATAATGTATTTAAATAATTATTAGTAAATTAAAGTGTAATTTTACATTACAAATAATGAATTAGCTTAAAAGCTTCATATTATGCCATTTTTTTTAGCAGAGAAAACCCATTTTAATTACGATTTTTTAAATGCCGTAGATTGTTTAAATATTTTAACGGATGATGAAAAAAATGAATTGGTAAATAACAAAACCGATATAAATTTTTCTGCAGGCGAAACTATTGTAAAAAGAGGTGTTTTAATTAGTAATGTACTTTTTCTTACAAAAGGTTTGGTGAAAATAGAAATGGTAAATGATAATAAATTATTTACTATAGGAATAATTCAACCAAATTGTTTTATTGGAATTATTTATTGTTTTGCCTTTAAAAAATTTGATTTTACAGCAACTGCATTAGAAGATTCTGAAGTAAGTTTTATAGACAATGAAGTTTTTGAAAAGTTTATCAAAACAAACGGTGGTTTTTCTTTATCTCTGATAAAACACATTTCTGGTATTTCAAATGGAATATTTCACAGAATGGCACGCTTATCTCAAAAAAATATTGATGGTGCTTTGTCAATTTTACTGTTAGAATTTTCTGTTATTTATAATTCAAAAACATACACTTTACCAGTTGTTAGAAAGGAATTGGCAGATATGTTAGGCTATTCAAAAGAGAGTGTAATTAATACTTTATCAAAATTCAACAGAGAGGGAATTATTAGTGTTTCGGACAGAAAAATTGAAATACTGGATATTTCAAAATTAGAACAAATTAGCAAACTAGGTTAGCAAAAATGATATTTATTGTTGATAATATTTAGGTTTTAAAGCTAAATAAAATCTAAAATAGACTTGCTGATTTTTAAATTTTTACAAACATTTAAATTACGGAATGTTTTGAATTTTTTTTTAAATACCTATTAATTTTAAGTTAGGATTACTACATTTGTTGATATTTACAAAAACCACGATCTCTAATGAATTTACACGAATATCAAGGAAAAGAATTACTAAGTAGTTTTGGCGTAAGAATACAACGCGGTATTGTTGCCGACAACCATTTAAAAGCGGTAGACGCGGCAAAGCAATTGGCTGTGGAAACCGGAACTGGCTGGTGGGTTGTTAAAGCACAAATTCATGCGGGCGGACGAGGAAAAGGCGGTGGCGTGAAACTGGCCAAAAGTTTAAAAGATGTTGAATCAATTTCTGAAAGTATCATCGGGATGATGTTGATCACACCTCAAACACCACCACAAGGAAAAAAAGTGCATCAGGTTTTGGTTGCGGAAGATGTATATTATCCGGGAGCAAATGAGCCTGAAGAATATTATATGTCGGTTTTGTTAAACAGAGCCACCGGAAAAAATATGATTATGTATTCTACCGAAGGCGGAATGGATATTGAAACTGTTGCCGAAAAAACACCTCATTTAATTTTTACCGAAGAAATGGATCCTTTATTGGGTTTACAGGCTTTTCAGGCGCGTAAAATTGCCTTTAATTTAGGATTGTCGGGAAATGCATTGAAAGAAATGATCAAGTTTGTGACTTCTTTATATTCGGCTTTTGTAAATTCTGATGCCACTTTATTTGAAATTAACCCGGTGTTAAAAACTTCGGATGATAAAATTTTGGCGGTGGATTCAAAAGTTGTTTTGGATGACAATGCGTTGTTTCGTCATAAAGATTTGGCCGTTTTAAGAGATTTGCGTGAAGAAAATGAAATTGAAGTAGAAGCAAACGCCGCTGGTTTAAATTATGTTGATTTAGACGGAAATGTGGGCTGTATGGTAAACGGAGCGGGATTGGCAATGAGCACCATGGATTTAATTAAACAATCTGGCGGAGAACCTGCAAACTTTTTGGATGTTGGTGGTACCGCAGATGCAAAACGTGTTGAAACAGCATTCAGAATTATTTTAAAAGATAAGAATGTTAAAGCTATATTGGTGAATATTTTTGGAGGAATTGTACGTTGCGACCGTGTGGCGCAGGGCGTAATTGATGCTTATAAAAATATGGGAAATGCCATTAACGTTCCAATTATTGTGCGTTTACAGGGCACCAACGCCAAAGAAGCACAAGAGCTTTTAGACAATAGCGGATTGGATTTAATTTCGGCCACGGAGTTTCAGGAAGCTGCAGACAAGGTTCAAAAAGTATTGGCATAAATTTTCATAAATAACATTTAAAAAAGCTGATGATCAATTCATCAGCTTTTTTTGGCCATAAAAAAAGCTGGCGAGCTTCCGGCTCGTGACTGCGAGAATAAGGTTCAAAAAGCACGAGCGTACGCTCGCCTAGCATAGGGGAATTCTCGTCAACCTGAACTTGTTTACTCACTGTTTTCTTTTTAATTGTTTTTAAAG
The DNA here is from genome assembly GCA_964491495.1 of uncultured Lutibacter sp. GTDB lineage: Bacteria > Bacteroidota > Bacteroidia > Flavobacteriales > Flavobacteriaceae > Lutibacter. The sequence continues at coordinate 26,266 of CAZBGP010000011.1, forward strand.
GTGTTCATGAATCTACGATTTCAGGTTCCCATAGTGATTGATAATCGATATGATGAGATTCTGAAACAAGTTCAGAATGACGGATTCCAGTACTTTTAAAGCATAAAAAAACACTTCCGCGGAAGTGTTTTTTTATTTGGTAAAAGTCAGTTAAAGATAATCGATTATATATCTTCAAAATTTACGTCGGTAAAACTTTCGGATCCTGATACTGTTTCTTCAGTTTCTTCTGTACCGTCTGATGGTCTTTTAAAATCTTTTTGGTGACGTTCAGAAATTACTTCTTCACCTTTTTCATTTAAAATATAATTTGTTGCTTCTTTAAGCATATCATTAAACTCTACAAAATCTTCTTTGTATAAATAAATTTTATGCTTTTTGTAATGGAAAGATCCATCGTCGTGAGTGAATTTTTTACTTTCGGTAATAGTTAAGTAATAATCTTCGGCTTTTGTTGCTCTTACGTCAAAAAAGTAAGTTCTTCTTCCTGCTCTAAGAACTTGAGAGAATATCTCTTCTTGTTCTAAATGTTCATTATCATTCATATATAACTCTCTATTTAATTAATCTTTTTATTAGATTTTGTCACAAATCTATAAAATTATTTGACTTATTTCACTATTTTCAAATTTCTTTTTCCAAAAGTTGCTGTTCATAAAGCGCTTTATAATAGCCGTCAATTTTAATTAACTCATTATGTGAACCTTGTTGAATTATTTTTCCTTTTTCCAGGACTAAAATGCTGTTGGCATTTTTTACCGATGAAATTCTATGGCTAACTATGATGGTGGATTTATGTTGGCTTATTTTAAATAAATTGTTTAATATGATTTCTTCTGTCTCGGTATCCACTGCGGATAAGCAATCATCAAAAATTAGAATTTCAGGTTCTTTAATCAGCGCTCTGGCGATGGAAACCCGCTGTTTTTGTCCGCCCGACAAGGTAACGCCGCGTTCGCCGACATAGGTGTTGTAACCTTCATTGAACTCAATAATATTGTGATGGATGTATGCATCTTTGGCGGCTTGTTCAATTTTTTCGTCGGAAGCAGCTTCATCGCCAAATTTGATATTGTTTTTGATGGTATCAGAAAACAGGAATGCTTCTTGCGGAACAAAACCGATGCTTTGGCGCAGGTTGTCCAAATTTAGTTGTTCTATGGGTTTTCCGTCGATTAAAATCTCACCCGATTTCACATCATACAAACGGGCAATTAGGCTGATAAGCGTAGTTTTTCCCGATCCGGTATTTCCTAAAACACCCAATGTTTTTCCTTTTTCAAGTTTAAAACTCACATGCTGAAGCGCTTCAATATTTGTGTCGTCATAGGTAAATGAAACATCTTTAAATTCGATTTCGCCTTCAATTTTTGACGGTTTTTCGGTATTGTTTGTGATTTCAGGTTCTTGTTTTAAAAACTCATTGATCCGTATTTGCGATGCTTCAGCTTCCTGAATAATGGAGGTTACCCAGCCCACAACGGCAACCGGCCAGGTAAGCATGTTGATGTACATAATAAATTCGGCAATGACCCCCAAAGAAATGGTGCCATCAATATAGCGCAAACCGCCAATATAAATAACCAGGATATTGCTCAAACCAATCAACAAAAGCATAGATGGAAAAAATAAGGCCTGAACTTTAAACAAGCTGATGTTTTTTTCTTTGGCTTTGTCTGATAAGTTTTCAAATTCGGTCATCGCTTTTTCTTCAATGCCATACGATTTCAAAATGCTGATTCCCGAAAAAGTTTCCTGGGCGCTTGAGGTAAGTTTTGATAAATATTGCTGTACAACTGTGCTGCGCTGGTTGATGATTCTGCTTAAATAATAAATTAATACCGATAAAATAGGCAAAGGCAATAAGGTGTAGTTTGTTAAAGTAACATCAATATTGTACATTTTAATAATGGCAACCAAAAACAACACCAGCATGTTGATACTGTACATAATGGCCGGTCCGGCGTACATACGCACTTTGCTTACATCTTCGGTAATGCGGTTCATTAAATCTCCTGTTCTGTTTTTTTTGTAAAAATTTAACGAGAGCAATTGGTATTGGCGGTAAATTTCATTTTTTAAATCGAATTCAATCAGTCGTGACATCACAATAATGGTCTGACGCATTAAAAAAGTGAAAAATCCCGAAAGCAATGCTGCTGCAACAATTAAAAGAATGTTGTAAAGCAATTCCGATTTTACAACGGCCAAATCGGTAACAAGACCGTTTCTGTAATCTTCCGCAACATTTATGGATTCCCTGATAAGCCGGGGAACTTCTAAGGCCAAAATTTTTGAGGCAACGGTAATAATAATGCCAATTAACAGCCGGTATTTATATTTTAAGAAGTATTTGTTTAAGTATGATAAAGCTTTCATAAAGGATTTAAATGCAATGAATTTTGTAAAATGCGAAGATACGGGAAAAAAAAAAGTTTAAAGTTAAAAGTTATTTTAAAGTTAATTGGGTTTTGGAATAGGCAATAGGTTAAAAAATTTAAAATCCGAAATCGTCAATCGTAATTCAATTTGCGTTAGGGGTTGAAGGGGAAAACCTTTTTGCGCTTTTTTTGCGAAAAAAGTTTGGAACGTAAAACCCGACCCGAAGGGAAACGCCCACCAAAAAGTGGGAAAGGCCAAAAACAGTATTTTTTGAATTTGTAAACTTTATGGAAATAAACAAAAACAAAATTTTATTTCTGAAAATTATTAGTATTTTTGCGCTTTGTACGATAAAAGTTTCAAAAGTTCTTTAAATGATAAACAGAAGACATATTAGAATAAAAGTAATGCAATCGGTTTACGCGTTGCTTCAGTCTAAAAGTGACAACCTTAAAAAAGAAGAAGATTTTTTATACGCCAGTATTGAAAAAATGCACGATTTGTATGTGCTGATGCTTCGTTTGCTTGTGGAAGTTAAGAATATGGAAAAAAAACATATTGAAATTTCCGGCAAAAAATATTTGGCAACTACACAAGATTTAAATCCGAACTTCAAATTTATTAACAACCAAATTTTTATTTTATTGGAGGAAAGCGGTTCCTTAAATGGCTATTTGGAAGAAAAAAAGCTTAATTATTGGCGTTTGGACAATGAATATGTCCACGAAATTTTGAAACTGATTAAGGAAAGCAGCATTTATGCCGCTTATTTGAAATCGGAAAAGTCTACTTTTGAAGAAGACCGCGAGTTTGTGGTGGCAATTTTTAAAAATGTGGTGGCGCCAAACGAAAAATTGGCCGAGTATTTTGAAGATAAAAACATTAGTTGGGTAGATGACATTCCTTTTGTGAATACATGGATTGTAAAATCGTTGAATCAGTTAAAGCCAAAACAGATTTTTTTATTGGGAAATACCTATAAAGATGATGACGACAAGAAATTTGTATTGGATTTATTCAGAAAAGTGGTGCTGAATCACAAGGAATTTGAAAAGGAAATTGAAAATAAAACACCCAATTGGGACACAGACCGTATTGCGGAAATTGATATGATATTGATAAAAATGGCGATAAGCGAGTTTTTAAAATTTCCGTCAATTCCAACAAGCGTTACCATTAACGAATATATTGAAATTGCAAAGGATTATTCTTCGGAAAAAAGCAGTTTTTTTATAAACGGCGTTATAGATAAAATTTTAAAAGATTTCACAGCCTCAAAAAGATTAAACAAAATAGGACGAGGATTGTTGTAATTTCATATTTTTACAAATTAAAACCAAGAACCATGAGAAAAAATAGTATTGTATTTATTGCTTTATTGAGTTTGGCATTTGTTTCATGCAAAGACAATGCATCTGCAAAAATTGATGATGCAAATTTAGAAACTGCAAAAGAAAGAGACGCACAAATTAGTTTAGGTACTGCCGTTATTGAGTTTGACACCAAAGATTACGATTTTGGAACTGTAGTTGAAGGCGAAGTTGTTGAAGGTGTATTTATAATATCCAACAAAGGAAAAACAGATTTAATCATTACAGATGCATCAGCATCTTGCGGTTGTACAGTACCTGAATGGCCTAAAGACCCAATTAAACCAGGAGATTCTGCCGAATTAAAGTTTTCTTTTGATTCCAAAGGAAGAACAGGAAAACAAAGTAAAACAATCACTTTGCAAACAAATACCGAAAATGTAACCGAAATGTTGCGTATTGGAGGAACTGTAACTGCAAAAAAATAGTCAATAAATAAATAAATAAATAAATAAATAAACAACTATAAAATATGTACACAAGTATTGCTTTACAGGCTTTTGGAGGAGATTCATTAATGAGTATGCTTCCATTTTTATTAATGTTTGTAGTGATTTATCTTTTTATGATAAGACCGCAAATAAAACGTCAGAAAAACGAAAAGAAGTTTCAAACTTCCATTGCAAAAGGAAATAAAATTGTGACCAGCAGCGGTATTCACGGAAAAATTGTTGACATTGTTGACAGTGACAATACGGTAATTGTTGAAACTGGCGCAGGGAAAATTAAATTTGAACGCTCAGCCATCTCTATGGAATTGAGTAAAAGATTCCAAGTTCCCGAAGAAGTTAAATAAAAATGAACACTTATTGAAAAAGTGAGCTTTTTAGCTCACTTTTTTTGTATATTTAATTTTATATTTTTTAAATGAAACGGGCATTACAAATTTTGATACATGAAGGAATGATTAATGGCGAACAGCAGCTGTTACCGCTAAAAAATAAAATTTAAACAGATGAAACGAGCCCTAACAAATTTTGATACACACAGCAATGATTCATGGCGAACAGCATCTGTACCAATAAAAAATAAAATGTAAACAGATGAAAACAAAGACAGCATCTGCCATTCAAGCCATAAAAAATAACAGAAAAATAAAAATCTTTTTATTCTTCTTGGTTTTATCGTCCATTATTTGGATGTTGATGGAATTGTCTAAAAGTTTTATCGTTCCGGTTGTTTTTAATGTGGAATATACCGATTTACCCAAAGATAAAATGGTTCAGAAAAAACCGGTTGCTGAGTTGGAATTGTCTATAAAAGCGCCCGGCTTTATGTTGCTGAAATATAAATTAAAGAAGCGTAAAATAATCTTGAATTTAAAAAATATTTCAAGAAATAATGGAGACTATTACATATTGCCCAACAAGCAAATTTTAGCTTTAAATTCACAATTTTCAAATGAAATAGAGATATTGAGTGTGCTGAAGGACACTATTTTTATTGAAATTGGCAATTCAATTTCTAAAAAAGTCCCAGTAATTCCCCGATTAGATATTCAATATAAAGCAGGCTATAATTTGGTCGAGAAAATAAAATTGAAACCGGACTCAGTGATTGTTTCAGGTTCAAAAAAATTCGTTGATTCCATCGCAGGAATAACCACAAGTCTGTTAAAATTAAATGATGTTTATGAGGATATTTCAGTGGAAATGCTCTTAAAATCGCCTTATAAATCCGGAAAAATAAAGCTGTCTGCCATAAAAGTTAAGGTGAGCGGGAAAGTTGATAAGTTTACGGAAGGCACTTTTAAAATTCCGGTAACAATAATTAATGCGCCATTTGGCGTTACGGTAACTACATTTCCAAAAGAAATTGAAGTGATTTATCAGGCCGGACTTTCAAATTTTAGTAAAATTACCCAGAATGATGTTTCGGTGGTATTTGATTACAAACAATATGAAAATGACACGTTAATCAGATATTTAACGCCCGTCATCGTTCAACAAAGCGATTTGATTTATGCATTGAAAATAAATCCGCCACAACTGGAATTTTTAATTGAGAAATAAAATGAGCATAACAAATTTTGATACAAAAAGGAATGATTAAAGGCGAACAGCATCTGTTACCGCTAGAAAATAAATTCTAATCAGATGAAAATAATTGGGTTAACAGGCGGCATTGGCAGTGGAAAAAGCACTGTTTTGGCACTTTTTAAAGCGTTGGGCGTGTTGACTTATATTGCAGATATTGAAGCAAAGAAATTAATGAATTTTGATGCGGAATTAAGAAGTCAGATTCAAAAATTATTTGGGGAAAAGGCTTATGAAAACGAAAAATTGAACAGTGCCTTTATTGCATCGGTCGTTTTTAACAATGCTGAAAAATTAAACGCTTTGAATGCGTTTGTACACCCAAAAGTTCGTGAGGATTTTCAGCATTTTATAAGAACTCAAAAAGCGGATTTTGTGATTTATGAAGCAGCTATTTTATTTGAAAGCGGCAGCAATCAATTTTGTGATTATATTATTACGGTAATTGCCGATTTTGATCATAAAATTGAACGAATTATGAAGCGAGACGGGGTTTCCGAAGCACAAATTATGGAGCGGATGCAACAGCAATCAAACGATGATTTTAAAATCAAAAAGTCAGATTTTGTGATTAGAAATAATCATTTAGATCATACAAAACAGCAGATTTTAACAATTTTTGAAATGCTTAAGAAATTAAAAGATGCATAAAAATTTTCTTAAATAATTGTTAAAGGAATAATAACTATGTTAATCAACGTTAAATAACAATGAATATACTGTTAAACGTGTAAATTTGAATGATGAGGAAAAGGATATTTGTGCTCATCGTTATTTTAATGAGTGTTGCCTTAATCGGCATCATTTCTGTACAGGTATTTTGGATAAAAAATACGGTGCAAATAACGGAAGAGCAATTTTCGGCAAATGTTAAATTTGCATTGGCAAAAGTTTCAGATGACATTAAACAGCGCGAGTTTAATGATTTTTATTTTAAAATAGAAGAGCTTTATACAGAGGGTGACAAATTAAAAGTGTCTGATGTCAGTAAATTTATTTTTGAAAAAATTGACACCACCAACAATGAAAAATTCACGTATTCTCAAAGCATCATTGAGTCGAATTATAAAGTGCCTACAGAGTTCTTTGAAAATGACAGCGTAAATTTTAAAGAAATATACAGTAAAGAAGAAATTGTGATTGTAAAAGATCAAGTTTTGGATAAAACTGCCGGCGGAATGGAACCTCCGGAAGAACGTTATGTAAAAGTTGGGAGGTTTAAAGCAGCGGAAAAATCATATTTGGAATCACAATTTGATATTTACACCAGCAAACTTCCGGTTCATAGAAGGGTAAGCAATAGGGAAATTACTTTTAGATTGGCCAACGAGCTAAATTCAAAGGGAATTAGCACCAATTTTAAATATGGGATTTACAGCAATGGATTGGCCACGCAGGTAAAATCGGGTTATTTTAGAAAGGAAGTTGGCAAAAGCTATATGGTTCCAATGTTTGCCGATGCCGAAGGAAACAGTAATTATCAATTGTATGTGACTTTTCCCCAAAAGACAAATTATATTTTGGGCTCAATTTCTAAGATATTGGTGTTGTCAGTTTTTTTTGTGCTGATTATTATCTTGGCATTTGTGAGTGCCTTATATCAGTTGGTGAAACAAAAACAAGTTTCAGAAATTAAAACGGATTTCATCAACAATATGACGCACGAATTTAAAACGCCCATCGCGACAATAAATTTAGCGTTGGATGCTATTAAAAATCCAAAAGTGATTGGTGACCAGGAAAAAGTGATGCGTTATATAAATATGATTCGGGAGGAAAATAAGCGCATGAATGCCCAAGTAGAAAATGTATTGAGAATTTCTAAACTTGAAAAAAATCAGTTGGATGTCAATAAAGAAAAAGTGGATGTCCATGACATTATAAAAGTGGCCATTAAGCACGTAGATTTGTTGGTTAACGATAAAGGCGGTTATATTAAAATGAATCTAAAAGCAGAATCGACAGAAATTTTTGCGGATCATTTTCATTTTACCAATGTGATTGTGAATATGTTGGACAACGCCATAAAATATTCAGAAGGTGCACCAAAAATTGATATTTCAACCGAAAATACGGCCAAATATATCATTATAAAAGTAAAAGATCAAGGAATTGGAATGGTTAAAAGCGTTCAAAAAAATGTTTTTAAGAAGTTTTACCGAGAAGAAACAGGAAATATACACAATGTGAAAGGTCATGGTTTAGGACTTGCATACGTGAAAAAAATTGTTGAAATTCATCAAGGCGAAGTTAATGTTGAAAGTGAGAAAGGCATCGGAAGCACTTTTACCATTAAACTGCCTTTAATTTAAAATAAAAATATGGAAAATAATAGAATTTTATTGGTGGAAGACGATCCCAATTTTGGGACTGTTTTGAAAGATTATCTATCATTGAACGATTATAAAGTGACTTTGGCCAAAGATGGTTTGGAAGGGTTGATTATGTTTAAAAATGATGATTTCGATTTGTGTATTTTGGATGTAATGATGCCACGAAAAGATGGTTTTTCTTTAGCAAAAGACATCAGATCAACAAATTCTGAAGTGCCGATTATCTTTTTAACGGCCAGAACCATGAAAGAAGATGTTCTGAAAGGATATCAGTCCGGAGGCGATGATTATTTAAACAAACCTTTTGATTCTGAAGTTTTGTTGTACAAAATTAAAGCCATTTTACAGCGCAAAGAAACGGAGCAAACCATAGAAGAAGATGTTTTTGAATATAAAATCGGAAAATTCGAGTTTAATTCAAAACTTAGACATTTATCTTTTGATGGCGGTGAAATTCAGAAACTTTCCCCAAAAGAAAGTAAGTTGTTGAAATTGCTTGCAACGCATAAAAATGACTTGATGCCACGTGAGCTTGCTTTGACTAAAATTTGGAGAGACGATAATTATTTCACTTCAAGAAGTATGGATGTGTATATCGCAAAACTTCGAAAATATTTAAAACCTGATCCGAATGTGGAGATTTTAAATATTCACGGTGAAGGGTTTAGGTTGGTGGAGAAAATCTAAAAATAAATTTTTCCGTTATCTAGAATCAAACTATGGCAGAGTTAATTAAAATATACAATGAAAATCCAAATGAACGCGAAATTGACAAAGTTGTCAAGATTTTGCAAAAAGGCGGATTGATTATTTACCCTACGGATACCGTATATGGATTAGGCTGCGACATTACCAACACAAAAGCCATGGAAAAAGTGGCGCAGCTCAAGGGGTTAAAACTCGACAAAGCGAATTTTTCGTTTATTTGTTACGATTTAAGCAACCTGTCAGATTATGTAAAACAAATTGACACACCCGCTTATAAAATTCTAAAAAAGGCATTGCCAGGGCCATATACCTTTATTTTGCCGTCGAGCACCAACTTGCCGAAAGCATTTAAAAATAAAAAAACGGTGGGTATCCGTATTCCCGACAATAATATTATCAGGGAATTGGTGAAAAAGTTGGGAAATCCCATTGTTTCAACCTCTATTTATGATGAAGACGATTTGTTGGAATATACCACAGATCCGGAATTGATATTTGAAAAGTGGGGGAATAAGGTGGATATTGTGATTGATGGCGGCTACGGAAGTAATATTCCCTCAACCATTGTCGATTTATCTGAGGGCGAAATTACCATTTTAAGGGAAGGATTGGGAAGTGTGGAGGCATTATTTTAAAATTGCATTATATTTCTTTTTTCCCAACATAAAATACTGCCAAACAATGCTGTTTAACTTATAATAATTTGCTGCTTTAGTAGATTTTTTTCTTTTTTTAAGCATTTTTGAAAAATGACGATAAAAACTGAAGTGCGCTTTAAGAATCGCCACAAAATGTGCGGGTTTTAATTCCATTAAAAATTTTAATCCGGCAAAACCATCCAGTACAAGCCTTGCTAAAATGATTGGAACCAATTTATTTTTGGGCAAGTTTTTCACCAAACTAAACAAACTGTTTCTAAAATTTAAAAATGTTTTGGTTGGATTTGCTTCTTTTAAAGTAGCGCCGCCAATGTGATAAACAGTTGATGAACCTACATATTTAATGGTTTTGGACGAATTTTTGGTTCTCCAGCACAAATCTATTTCTTCCTGATGCGCAAAATAATCTTCGTCAAATCCTTGTAATTCTTGAAAAACAGCGGAACGAATAAAAAAACAAGCGCCCGATGCCCAAAATATTTCAGTTGTATCGTTAAACTGATGATGATCCGTTTCCAGCTCAGAAAAAATTCGTCCTCTACAAAAAGGATAGCCAAACTTGTCAATAAATCCACCTGCAGCTCCGGCATATTCAAACTTGTTTTTATTTTTGTAATCCAGTATTTTTGGCTGGATAATGGCGGTATTGGGTTCATTTTCAAAAGTTGTGATCACAGGATTAAGCCATCCTTCGCTCACTTCAATATCCGAATTCACCAAGGCATAAATATCAGCATCAACATGCTTTAAAGCATCGTTATATCCTTTTGCAAATCCGCCATTTATAGAATTTTGAATGATATTAATCTGAGGATATGCTTGTTTCACAAAAGCAACAGAATCATCAGTAGAAGCATTGTCGGCAACATAAATTTCAACATGGTTGAAATCACTGTATGTAACGATGGAAGGAAGGAATTTTTTCAGCAATAATTTTCCGTTCCAGTTTAATATGACAATGGCTATTTTCACAACTGCAAACTTACTTAAAAAGATGAAACGAGCCATAACAAATTTTGATTCGCAGCAGAATGATTAATGGCGAACTGCATCTGTACCAATAAAAAATAAAATATAAACAGATGAAACGAGCCATAACAAATTTTGATTCGCAGCAGAATGATTAATGGCGAAC
>CAZBGP010000012.1:0-17663 GCA_964491495.1 uncultured Lutibacter sp.
TATCCAAAATTATAATCCCGATAGCTATCGGGACTTAATTCAATTTGCATTAGCGATTGCAGTGGTATCCTTTTTTGAAGTGCAACGAAAAAAAAAGATAGAACGATAAGCGCGGCCCGAAAGGAAATGCCCAAAAAAAGTTAAAAGTAACAAGTTAGAAGTTTAAAACTGTCCTAATAATGTTTAATTCAAAAATCTAAAATTCGTAAATCCAAAATCGGATATTATTGCTAATTAATTTCTTTATCTTCGCGCCTTAAAAATTGACTGAATTGAAACTTAAAAACTACACCTCGGAGTTTACTAAAAACCTAAAATTGGCCACACCAATTATGATGGGTTCTTTGGGGCATTTGCTGGTTGGGCTGATTGACGATATTATGGTGGGGCAGTTGGGGCCAATTGAACTGGCGGCGACTTCGCTTGGCAACAGTTTGGTTTTTATTGCGCTTTCTATTGGTATTGGATTTTCATTTGCCATTACGCCTTTAATTGCCGAATCGGACGGTGAGGGCAACGTGGAAAAAGGCCGGGGAATTTTTCAGCATGGATTGATTTTATCAACCATTTTAGGAATTGTGATGGTGGTGATGTTGTTTTTATTAAAGCCGATATTGTATCATTTGGACCAGCCTGAGGAAGTGGTGGTGCTGGCAATTCCATATTATGAAATTGTGGCGCTTTCTATGCTTCCTTTGATGATTTTTCAGGGATTTAAGCAGTTTGCCGATGGTTTGTCTGAAACAAAATATGCCATGTATGCCACCATTATCACCAATATTGTGAATGTGGTTTTAAACTTTGCGCTGATTTATGGTTTTTGGATTTTCCCGAAACTGGGATTGGTTGGCGCCGCTTTGGGTACGTTGATTTCCAGAATTGTGATGGTGGTATTTTTATACATGGTTATAAAGAAAAAGAAAAAATTTGCGCCTTACATGAACCGACTAAAATTTGGAGAACTAAAAAGCAGCATATTTTTAAAAATTACAAAATTGGGTTTGCCAACCGCATTGCAAATGCTTTTTGAAGTCGGTTTGTTTACGGCATCCGTTTTATTGGCAGGTACCTTGGGCGCATATCCGCAGGCTGCAAACCAAATTGCCATAAAAATGGCATCCACCACATTTATGATTGCTGTGGGAATTGGCGCGGCTGCCACTATAAGAGTCGGCAATCAAAAAGGTTTGGGAAATTATCTGGAATTGCGGCGCATTGCATTTTCTAACTTTTTGTTGATATTGATTATCATGTTTATTTTTAGTGTTGGATTTATACTTTTAAAAGATATTTTGCCTTGGATGTTTACAGATAATTTGGAAGTGATTGGCCTCGCATCCAGTTTGCTGGTGATTGCGGGAATCTTTCAATTGTCGGATGGATTGCAAGCGGTAATTTTAGGTGCTTTGCGCGGATTGCAAGATGTAAATGTTCCATCTATAATAACTTTTGTTGCCTATTGGATTATTGGATTTCCGGTGTGTATTTATTTTGGCAGCATCGCAGATTTGGGTACCTTTGGCATATGGATTGGCTTATTGACCGCTTTAACAAGTTCGGCAATTATGCTGTTTTTAAGATTTAACTATTTGTCTAAAAAATTAATACGAGAAAAATATGAACTTACCTAAATTTTTATTGGGCGACAATACCGATTATTCGGACGCTATTTTTGTGGTGCATACCGAGTTTCCTCGATTTGTGATCAATTTGGTTGATGATGAAATTGAATGGCTTGAAGATTTGGAAGGCGATGACGCCAGCGAACTTGCCGAAATGGTTTCAGGTTTAATGGAAGAAGCCACAGCTTTTTATGACCGTGAAATGGAGCGCTATGAAAGCGAATAAATTGTTTAAACGTTTATTCGTTTAACTGTTGAATTGGTAGGTTAAGTTCATAAAATCAAAAACTGCTGACTGCAACTGAAAACTGAAAACTTGCAATTTATTTTTTAGCTGATTCCACCAATTCCAATTTACCCAAGGTGGTTTTGGTGGTGAAAAAACCATAATTGATAAAAGCGTTGTTTTTTTCTATTTTTTCAATAGTTCCGGTTGAATTTGATCCAGTAATTTTCACCCTGTCTTTCACTTTATAAACGTAATCCGATTTTTGTTTTGCGGTGATTACGGCTTCTTTTTGCTGAATTTCTCGAACTTTTACCACTTCAACCATCACTTCTTTTTCAGTGATTTTAAGTTTCTCTTCTTCCTTTTGTTTTTCAACCTTTACTTTTTGTTTTTCAACTTTTGTGACCGGTTTTATGGGATTTTTCTTTATAAATTTTCCTTTTTCATTGGCAAGCCAATTGTTAAACTCGGTGGTCAATTCTTTTTTATTGTTTGTCTGAAAATATTTATTGATGAGCTCATTTATTTTTCTTCCGTAGGCGAGCATTTTTTGGTTGCTGTCGTACAACTCCTGAAAATTCTCTAATTTTTCCTGAATTTTCTGTTGTTTTTCTGATAAATGATCAGATTGTTTAATGGCTTTCGATTTCTCTAATTCCAGTGTTTCCGATGTTTTTTGCAAGATGTTACGCTCTTGCTGCAGTTTCGAAATGGTTTTGTCGAGCCTTACTTTTTCAACTTTAACGCGTTTTTTTGCCTTGTTGATCAGGCTAAACGGAATGCCGTTTTTTAGGGCTACCTCAAAAGTAAAAGAGCTTCCCGCTTGTCCAATAAACAATTTATACAAAGGCTGCAGCGTTTTTTCGTCGAATTGCATATTGGCATTTACCACATTTTCCAATTCGCTTGCCAAAACCTTTAGGTTGGCGTAATGCGTTGTGATAATTCCAAAGGCTTTTTTTTCGTAAAATTCTTCCAAAAATATTTCTGCCAATGCACCACCCAATTCAGGATCGCTTCCTGTTCCAAATTCATCAATTAAAAACAAGGTGCGATCATTGCATTTTCGCAGAAAGTCGCGCATATTTTTTAATCGATAACTGTACGTGCTTAACTGATTTTCTATGGATTGGTTGTCGCCGATATCGGTCAGTATATTTTCAAAAAAGCAAGTTTCCGAACGAAAATGAACAGGAATCAGGAAACCGCTTTGCAACATTGCCTGCAGCAAACCAATGGTTTTTAGCGTAATACTTTTTCCGCCGGCATTTGGTCCTGAGATCACGATGATTTGCTGTTGGGTATTTAATTCCAGCGTTTGGGGAAAAGTTTCCAAACCTTTATCCTTATTGTTCAAAAATAAAATAGGGTGGTAGGCATCTTTTAAAAACACCTTTTTTTCTGAAGTAATTTTAGGCAAACATGCGTGAACGGTTTTTGCGTACTTTGCTTTTGCGCCAATTACGTCGAGTTTTATGAGGTAATTTTGGTAATCAATTAAATCTGGTGCAAATATTCTGGTTGAATCGGTCAGTTCTTTTAGAATTCTTACGATTTCCTGATGCTCGTCATACCCCAGGTTTTGAAGTTCCCGAGCAAATTGCAACGTGGTTTCCGGAGCAATAAACACGATGCTTCCTGTTTTTGAAGTGCCCAACAAACTGCCTTTTACTTTTTTTCGATGCATCGCCTGAACCGCTAAAACCCGCTGATTGTCAACAACAGATTCGCGAATTTCATCTAAATATCCTGCGCTGCTGCAATGGTTTAAAGCTTTGTTGAAACTGGCGCCAATTTTAGAACGTATTGCATTTATTTCTCCTCGCAACTGTTTCAATAATGATGAAGCATTGTCGTGAACTTCACCAAACGGTGTAATAATCGCTTTTATGTTTTCTATCAGTTCTTTTTGGATTTTAATTTCTTCTGAAAATTTGAAAAGCGCGGGATAAATCAACTTAAATTTATTGAAGAATTTAAGTAGTTCAAAAACCGTATTGGCATTGTTTGTTATTTTTAAAAAGGAAGCTGGTTCAAGATAGCTGTTTTCAATCTTTAAAAGGTGAATTTCCTTTTGAATATCATCAAAATAATGACTCGGAATTCGGTTGTCATTTTCAAGAGATGACAAATATTCGTTCACCTGTAGTAATTCTGGAATCAGTATTTTTTCTGATTTTAACGGCCTGATTTGTAAGGCGGCTTCTTTTCCCAAATCCGAAATACAATAGCCTCCAACTTTTTTTAAAACGGTAAAAAATTCTAAATCTGTTAATGTTTTTTCTGAAATACTGCTCATAAATTACCTTTCTTTTCAAAAGTTTTACAAAAGTAAGGATAAATGGGTGAAGTTGAAAGTTCAAAGGTGAAAGTCAGAAGACCGAAGTCCGAAGACCGAAGTTTGAAAGCCAAAGTTCAGCAAAGTATCTTAATTTGAGGGTTTGATTTATTTTCATAATTTTCATTATTTTTGTCGATAAATAAAAAAATGAATTGATGCTTTTAAATATTAGCGACAGTTGGAAACCGTTATTGCAAGATGAGTTTAAAAAACCTTATTTTGAAGAACTTATAAAATTTGTGAAGGAAGAATATGCTGTAAATTCTTGTTTTCCTGTGCCAGATCAAATTTTTGAAGCGTTTAATTTGTGTTCATTAGAAGATTTAAAAGTCGTGATTATTGGGCAAGATCCTTATCACGGAGAAGGGCAGGCGCACGGATTGTGTTTTTCGGTGAATGAGGGCATAAAACATCCGCCATCATTAAAAAATATTTTTAAGGAAATTGAGTCCGATTTGTCAATTCCCTATCCAGAAAGCGGAAATTTGGCGCGTTGGGCCAGGCAAGGCGTTCTTTTATTAAATGCCACTTTGACAGTAAAAGAAAAAAACGCAGGGTCGCATCAAAATAAAGGATGGGAACTTTTTACGGATGCCGTAATTTCAATGATTTCAGAAAAAAAGGTACACGTCGTTTTTTTGTTATGGGGTGATTATGCCAAAAAGAAAGGTAAAAAAATTGATCAAAAAAAACATTGCTTATTAACCAGCGGCCATCCTTCGCCATTAAGCGCCAACCGTGGGTATTGGTTTGGGAATAAACATTTTAGCGAAACAAATAACTATTTGAAAAACAACAACTTACTTATTGTAAAATGGTGATTAATATCATATAGTATTTGTGCAATAATTGTTACTTTTACAGAAATTAAATCAAAAAAAATGAAAAATAACATGAAATTTTTTACAGTGCTTTTTAGCATACTATTAATGGTTGGTTGCAAGGATAAAGAAAACTATTCGAAAATAAATAATGCAACAGCTGCTGCAAAAACTGATGTTCACAAAATTGTGGTGAAGGAAGCAGTGGATGGCGGTACTTACGTTTATTTAAATGTTGATGAAAACGGGAAAAATTATTGGATGGCAATTTCAAATATTCCAGTAACTGTTGGCAATACGTATTATTATGATGATGGAATGGTGATGAAAGATTTTGAAAGCAAACAGTTGAATAAAACATTTGATGAAATTATATTTACAAATACAATAAGAACCACAGAACTAGCCGAAGAGCCAACTGTTAATGATGAGAATCCTCACACCGCTGCACCAGTTGCAGTTCAGAATGATGTAAAAATTGAAAAACCAAAAAACGGAACTTCTTTAGCCGAATTATTTTCTGCCAAAAAATCATTTTCAGGAAAATCAATTATTGTGAAAGGCAAAGTAGTGAAAGTGAACAACGGTATTATGGATAAAAATTGGGTACATATTGTTGATGGAACCCAGTTTGAAAATCTAGGTGATTTGACCATTACAACTACTGAAACAGTTAATATTGGTGATATTGTAACTTTTAAAGGAGTTATTGTTTTAGACAAAGATTTTGGACAAGGATATGTTTATGATATTTTAATGGAAGAAGCCAAGTTGGTTAAATAGTGATTAAGGAACTTAAAAATATGATTAGTATGAAAAAAGTGCCGTGAGGCACTTTTTTCATACTAATCAAACTTACTAAGAATGTTAACAAAGGTTACAAATCTTTGCTTCTTATATAAAACAATGTTTGTGCCATAAAATGAGCTTTTTTGTTAATAAACAGTTAAAATAAAATATTGCTTAAAGTTAAAAAGTATCCAAAGTAGAAATATTTGAAAAAGCCAAAAGTTCATCAATCTTTTAAAAATTAAAACTTTAAATTCATTTTCTTAAACTAAATGTCGCTGTGCTTTATATGAAGATCTTACTAATGCACCACTTTCGACATATTTAAAGCCCATTTTCATACCAATTTCTTTGTACTTAATAAATTGTTCTGGCGTAATAAATTCAATTACCGGCAAGTGTTTTTTGCTGGGTTGTAAATATTGGCCAATGGTTAAAACATCAACTTTGGCATTTGCCAAATCCTGCATAGTTTCCAGCACTTCATCCTCAGTTTCACCCAAACCAAGCATAATGCCTGATTTTGTTCTTCGTTGGCCCTGGTCTTTCATATATTTTAAAACATCCAGGCTACGGTCATATTTTGCCTGAATTCGTACTTCTCTTGTCAATCTTCTCACAGTTTCCAAGTTGTGGGAAATAACTTCGGGAGCCACTGCCAAAATTCTGTCAATATTGGTTGTGTTTCCCTGAAAATCGGGAATTAAGGTTTCAAGTGTAGTTTCAGGATTCGCTCTTCGGATGGCATTAATCGTTTCCGCCCAAATAATGGAGCCGCCATCTTTTAAATCATCTCTGTCAACTGATGTAATTACGGCATGTTTAATTTTCATCAGTTTAATGGAACGCGCCACTTTTTCCGGCTCTTCCCAGTCAACCGTTTCTGGTCTGCCAGTTTTTACACCACAAAATCCGCACGATCTTGTGCAGGTATTTCCTAAAATCATAAATGTGGCCGTGCCTTCAGTCCAGCATTCACCCATATTCGGACAGCTTCCGCTGGTGCAAATGGTGTTTAATTTATATTTATCGACTAAATTTCTTAATTCGGTATATTTTTTTCCAACGGGCAACTTAACGCGCAACCAAGCCGGTTTTTGAATTTTATCGGGTAATGAAGTTGTTTCTTGTGACATGTTGTATGAAAATTGAATGCAAAAATACGAAGAAATTATAAACTAATTTAAACTATACAAATACCAAATACTAAATCCTATTAAAAACAGGATGCCAAACCAGCTCAATATTTTAAGTGGTAAAGAAGGCCGCCATTCAATAGGTGTATGTTTGCCAGAGATTAATATAAAATTTATGATGGCAAAAAATGGCGCTGTTAAAAATGACAGAATTGTGGCAATTTTTATTAAAAAACCCATTTCCGATTGAAAGAAAACCAAGATTGAAATAGTGCCAACAGACAAAAAACTGATCCAAAACCAGTACATATTTTTATATGATTTTTTTGTTAGCAGATCATAAGTTTTTGTCATTGCCCTTGGTGATGCGTCCAACGTAGTAATTGTTGTACTAAACATTGTGGTAAATGCGGCCGCGGCAATAAATATATACATTTCCTGCCCTAAATTTTTGGTGTAAAGTGTGATGAGCTGTTCTGAAAATTGAACAGCGCCTAAGTCAAAAGTTTCTCCGGAATTATACATAACAATAGCGCCCAAGGCCACAAAGAAAATACCAACAACCAAGGTGCTTATAAAACCAATATTAAAGTCGAAAATGGCTTGTTTTGGCGTGAATTCGTTGGATTTGTCTTTTTGTTTTTCCAAAGCCCAAAGCGATTGCCAAATAGAAACATCGAGTGGGGCAGGCATCCATCCCAAAAATGCGATTAAAAAACCAACTTCAACAGTTCCTTTCGGAATAATTTGCACAAAGCTGTAGGTGTTTGTTGAATTAAAAGCCGCTGCAATTAAGGCAATAAAAGTGCTTAATGTTAACGTTACCACGATTATTTTCATCAATTTATCCAGCAAATTGTAACGTCCGATAATCAATATAGCAAGACAAATCAGCGTAATAATGATGCTCCAAATTACCGGGTTTGTGGTAATTCCAAATAAATTGGCTGCCAAACCTGCAGTAACGATGGTTACCGCCGCCTGAATGGTGAACATGGTTGCCAGGTTTAAAATAAAATAGGCAAGTAATACGCCTTTTCCCAATCTTTTATAACCGTCGAGCAAACTTTCTCCCGTTGCGGTGGCATATCTTGGTCCATACTGAAAAAACGGATATTTTACGATATGGATTAAAACCAAAGCCCAAATGAGTCCAAAACCAAAGTCGGCTCCGGCTCTTGTAGATTGCACCAAATGTGAAACACCAATTGCGGCGCCTGCAAATAGTAAGCCCGGACCTAATTTTTTAAGCCAATGCAATTTTTTTGAAATCAACTTTCGGAAGATTTTTTAATAATTTCGGCCAATAATTTTTTCGCCCTCGATAGTTTTATTTTAATGTTACCGATAGGTTCATTTAAAATTTCTGCCATTTCTTTATAACTCATTTCTCTGAAATAGCGCAAATTAATTATTTCCTGATAATGCGGTTTTAACTGTTTCAAATAATTTAGCAATTGCGCTACATTTTGATCAATAATCAGCTGATCTTCTGCTGATGGACTTTCATCAAAAATTTTATAAGCTTCAGATTCCTTTTTGTCTATTGAAATTGTTTCGGTGCGTTGTTTTCTTAAATGATCTAAAAAAATATTTTTTGAAATTGAAATCAGCCAGGTTTTAAAATTATAACTTTCGTTATACAAGTTAATTTTATCAAAAGCTTTTGAAAAGGTTTGGATGGTAATATCCTCAGCTTCGTCTTCATCCTCAGTTTTTGATAATTGAAAACGGTAAACGTCACTCCAATAAGTATTTAGCAAAGTATTAAAAGCCTTTTGGTCTTTTTTTCTTGCTTTTTCAATTAAATCAGCGATATCATTGTTTTTTTTTACCAATGTGTGGGTTTTGAAATCTTATTTTTTATAAAGATAAACATTTGTGTCAATATTAAAAATATTTCAAAAAAAGGCGTAAACAAAATTAAATCTTTTTCATTTAATTTTTTTGCTGAATAGCCTACAACCAGATATAAAATCAGGAATCTGGTAAAAACTAAAATAGCGACCAGCTGCCAATTATAAAGAAAGCCTAAAAGAATTATGGATAAAATCCAAAAGAACAATTGGGAAACAAAAAACAGCGCTAATAAAAATTTATGTAAAGGTTTGTATAAAGAAGCGGTAGAAATATGTCTTCTTTTTTGTTGAATCCAATCTTTAAAATCCGTTTTTGGAATGGATTCTGTAAAGCTGTTTTGCGAGCAGGAAATGGCCGTGTTTTCTTTTGTTGCCACTTCGTTGATAAATAAATCGTCATCGCCCGATTTAATTTTCATATGATTTATAAAACCGTTTACCTTGAAAAAAGTCGATTTTGTGTAAGCTAAATTTCGGCCAACGCCCATATATGGAACCCCGATTTTTGCGTAACTAAAATATTGTATGGCGGTTAACAGGCTTTCAAACCGAATGAGTTTGTTAAGCCAAGATTTTTTTATTTTTTGATAGGCGCCGTATCCTAAAACAATCTGATGTTTTGCATCGAAATTACTGGTCATTTCTGTTATCCAGTTATCAGAAACAGGAATGCAGTCGGCATCCGTAAACAATAAATGTTCGTATGAAGCGGCTTTAATACCTAAAGTAAGCGCATATTTTTTACTTCCCCAAAATTGTTCATTTGCCAATACATCCACTATTTTTATTGGAATTGGAGATTCTTTTTTAAACTGTTCCATCACTTTTAAAGTGCGGTCACTTGAACGATCATTGATTAAAACCAATTCAAAATTTTTGTAATTTTGATTTAAGAAAAGATGCAGATTTTCAGTTAAGTTTTTAGCCTCATTTTTAGCGCAAATAAGCACAGAAACCGGCAGATTGAAATTAGTTTCAGAAGACTTTTTTTTGGAAAAAGAAAAAGAACCAAAGATAAAAACGTAATAAATAAATTGAATGCAAAAAATTGCTAAAAAAGCAATAAACAAATATTCGAGCATCTCTTATTTATTTTCACATTGATCAGGCAATCTGCCACAATAGCCGCAAGCTTCACCTTCTTTATTTAAATGTGGATTTTGACTTGCGCAAGTTCCTGCAAATTTTCCATCTTTTTTAGCCCAAATTTTAATTGCTATACCAGCAACGCCAAGCGCTAAAAGGCCAATTGTAATAAGAATTAGTTTCATCAAAGTATATTAAGGTGCAAAGATACAGATTTATCATCGATGAAGTAATAATCAATTATATAATTTTTTATTAAACATATCACAATGAAAATCATTTATAAACGCATTATAAACGAATAAAATACAAAAATTTAATAATAATTATTTTTTTAAAGGAAAATAATTATTATATTGTCAGTCAATTAATATTTAATATTTTTTTAAATTTATTGTTTAATAACCATCTAAAACTTTTAAAATTATAAAAATTATTTGAATTGATAAATATTAATTGGTTTAAAACTAAAAGACTCGTCCACTTTTTTTAAATAGACGAGTCTTTGCTTTATTAAAATTGACGTTATTTTTTCACCAACTCTTCCTGAACATTGTTCGGCACCAATTCAAAATTTGAAAATTTGGTGCTAAAACTTCCGCGACCTTGCGTTATTGAGCGCAAGGTTGTTGAATATTTGTACATTTCAGCCAAAGGTGTTTTGGCTTTTATGGTTTGATATTTACCTTCACTGTCCATTCCAAGAATTACAGATCTCCGAGACTGTAAGTCGGTCATAACGTTCCCCATTAATTCTTCTGGTACTTTAACGGAAAGCTCATGAATAGGTTCCAATAATTTAGGTTTTGCATTTAAAAAGGCTTCTTTAAAAGCGTGTGCTCCAGCAATTTTAAAGGAAATATCATTAGAATCCACTGCGTGCATCCTTCCATCAAAAAGCATTACGCGAACATCTCTGGCGTAAGATCCTGTTAATGGTCCTTCTTCCATAACTTCTAAAATTCCTTTTAAAACAGATGGTAAATAGCGCGCGTCAATAACACCGCCAACAATGCAATTGTAGAATATTAATTTTCCGCCCCAATCCAGATTTACTTCCTCTTTTCCTCTGATGTTAAATCCTTCAGGTTCCGGAATTCCTTCGTACCAAGGTTCAATTTTAATATGAACTTCACCAAATTGTCCTGAACCTCCAGATTGCTTTTTGTGTTTGTAACTAGTTGTTGCAGATCTCTGTATGGTTTCTCTATAGGCAATTCTTGGTTGTTCAAAAACTGCTTTTATGCCATACGTATTTTGCAAAATCCAGTCGATTGTGGCCAAATGCAATTCGCCTTGACAAGATAAAATAAGTTGCTTTAATTCAGGTGAATACTTAATTGTAACGGTAGGATCCTGACTATGAATCTTTTTAAGCGCTTCGTTTAGTTTTTCATCATCATTTTTATCAAAAGCCCTAACGGCTTTCGTAATTCTTGCTTCAGGATACTCAATTGGTTTTATGGTAATATTGGCACCTTTTGTTCTTAAAGTGTCATTTGTTTCGGTATATTTTAATTTTAGGGTGGCTCCAATATCCCCGGCACTTAGTTTTTCAACCAGTTCCCTGTTTTTGCCATCCATAATATAAAGTTGGTTCAAAATTTCAATTTCGTCATTTCGGGAATTTTCCAACTTGTCATTTTGTTTAATTTCTCCTGATTTTACTTTGAAAAAACTAATTTGTCCCAAGTTAGGTTCATAAACAGTTTTAAAGATAAATAGCGAAGTTGGCGCATTGGGTTTGCATTCAACAGTAGTTCCTTCAACACTTTGTTTAGGTTTTAAATCGGCTGCCGATGGGGAAACATTGTCAATAAATCCCATTAAACGTCCAGTGCCCATATCATTTAAAGCCGAAATGCAAAATACCGGAAATAATTCATGATTTAGCATTCCCTTTTTAATTCCTTCGCGCATTTCATCTTCATTAAGGGTGCCCTTATCAAAATAAAGCTCCATCAAATTTTCATCATTTTCGGCAGCTCTTTCAATCAATTCATTTTGAAGCTCTGTTGCATGTTCGATTTGGTCTTTTGGAATTTCCAGTTTCTCAGGTTTTCCTCCTTGAGGCCCAAATTTGTACATTTTCATTTTAAGCACGTCAATAATACATTGTGCGCCATCAACAATCAGCGGATATTGAATTTTAACCACATTTTTACCAACCAATTGAACGATGCTTTTATAGCTTTCGTCAAAATCGGCGCTAGGGTGGTCAATTTGGTTGATAACAAATAAGGTTGGGTGCGAAAATCGGTCTATATAATCCCATATAATTTCTGTCCCAACTTCAACGCCATATTGTGCGTTGATAACCATCACAACAGAGTCAGTCACATGCATTGTAGAGGTGATTTCACCAATATAATCATCCAGTCCGGGCGTGTCGATAATGTTTATTTTGTAGTTGCGCCATTCGGTATGAAGTGGCGTTGCAAAAACGGAAGTTTCTCTTTCATGTTCTATCGCGTGGTAGTCGGAAATGGTGTTTTTGTTTTCAACGCTACCACGGCGGCTGACTAATCCGGCTTCAAAGAGCATGGTTTCGGCCAATGTTGTTTTACCACTTTTATGGGCACCAACAAAAGCTACATTTTTAATGTGTTTATCATCGTATATTTTCATAATTCAATGGTTTTTATAAAAAGTTTTATAAAAATACAAATTTTTTAATGTAATTATATGATGAATGTTAGGGTTTTTTTAAAGTGTTTTGATTATTTATTTTGGGTTTAAAATCCATATTTGGGTTTAAGGCCAACAATTTTACAGTTCAGCGGAAATAATCGACAATTCAGAAAGTAAAAGTTTTTCAATTCGGCAAAACTTGGCAAATTTGACCTATAAAATAATAGTAACCATAAAATTTAAACCTATGCAACAAGTAATTTTAGCGATAGCCTTATTGATTTCATCAATGATTTTCGCACAAACAGCAACAAAGAAATCAGAAGAAGGAATTTCAGTGACAGTTTCTGCGGTAAATGCATTAAGTGACAATGGAACTGTTAAATTCGCCCTTTATGATGAAGAAAATTTCATGAAACAACCTGTTTTTTCCAAATCTGCTTCAGTAGAAAAAGGAAAAAGCACCGTTGTTTTTGAAAATGTTCCCCAAGGAAATTATGCCATAATTTGTTTTCACGATGAAAATGAAAATAACAGCATGGATTTTAATGAAAATGGCCTGCCAAAAGAAAGTTATGGATTGACAAACAATAAGATGAATTTTGGTCCGCCCGAATTTGAAAGCGCAAAATTTGAAGTTAAAAGCAATGCGCTTATTTTAGAAATTAAATTTTAAATTGCAGTTGTAAATACGTAAAAAAGTTCCAATGAAATTTGATCTGAAATATATCCTAAAAATAGCCGCAATATTAACACTGGCAATATTTGTAACGGAACGCTTGCTGTTTAACGGCGGATTTAATTTGCCTTTAAATGAATTATTTACCATTATTAGTATTCATTTTATGTATGCTTTTGTGCTGACAGCGATCAATGGTTATTTCTTTTATTTTTTGGACAGCAAATTTGATTGGAAAGAAAACACGAAGAAACGATTGATTTTAGGTGCTTCCGGTTCTGTAATGATCACAATGATTGGACTTGCAGTATTAAGATTTGTTACATTGGTGGTTATTTTAGGAAAACCTGTTGAAAGTTTTACAAGCGATATAAATGCAGCTTCCTACTATGCGTTTGGGCTGGTAATTACCTTAATTGTCAGTTTGGTATTTCACACAATTTATTTTTACAAAGCTTTAACAGAGAAAAAAGTAAAGGAACAGCAAATTGTTGCGAAGACAGAAACAGCCAAATACGAATCGCTAAAAAGTCAGATTGATCCGCATTTTTTGTTCAACAGTTTAAATGTTTTAACCTCATTGATAGGAGAAAATCCGAAACTTGCCGAAAAGTTTACCACCAAACTTTCAAAAGTGTATCGGTATGTTTTGGAACAAAAAAACAAAGATTTAATTGAATTGGATGAAGAATTGCATTTTGCAAAAACCTATATGGAATTGCTGACAATGCGGTTTGAAAATGCGGTAACCTTTGAAATTCCCGAAAAAGCGAGTGATTCAGAGTATAAAATATTACCGTTATCGTTACAATTGTTATTGGAAAACACCATAAAACACAATGTGGTTTCTGAAGAAAATCCGTTAAAAGTAACTATTAGGGAAGAAAATGGCTATTTGGTGGTTTCCAATAATTTTAATCCGAAAACCATCATGGAAAACGGCACCAAGATTGGATTGAAAAATATTATTGACCGTTATCATTTAATCACCTTGAAAAAAGTGGTGGTTGAAAAAAACAACGAAAATTTTATCGTAAAATTACCATTATTGACACAAAAAACGAAAACAATGAAAACAGAAACTATAGAAAGCAACAAATATTTAAGAGCAGTTGAGCGCGTGCACGACATCAAAGAATTTTATGGAAGCCTAATTTCCTATTGTATTGTAATTCCAATTTTAATTTTTATAAATTTAAGGTATGTGCCACATTTTCAGTGGTTTTGGTTTCCAATGTTTGGCTGGGGAATCGGTCTTGTATTTCACGGGTTTAAAGCTTTCAGTTACAATCCGTTTCTTGGAAAAGACTGGGAGGAACGGAAAATTAAGGAATATATGGAAAATGAAGACAAACAGTATTGGGAATAAAGGCCCCCTAACCCCCGAAGGGGGGACAGAGCAATAAGAAAATGTTCAGCGAACATTTTTAGCGATAGGGCCAGCCGGCGCGTTGGGCTTTAAAAAAGTTAAAAGTAAAAAAATCGTAAATCGTAGATTGTAAATCAAAAATCAAAAAAATGAAAACAGCATATACCGAAGAACAAAAATATATCAGGGCAAAAAAGAATGTTGAAAAAGTTAAAGAGTTTTATTGGAGTCTATTTGCCTTCTTAATTACGATACCATTTTTAATATTCTTAAATCTGAAATTTTCACCCGAATTTCAATGGTTTTGGTTTCCATTAATCGGTTGGGGAATCGGACTCGCATTTCACGCATTGGGTGCTTTCAATCATAATTTATTGTTTGGAAAAAATTGGGAAGACAGAAAAATTAAAGAATTTATGGAAAAGGATAAAAATTAATGAGTAAAATCAGCATTATGAAAACAGAATATACGGAAGAACAAAAATATTTACGCGCTAAAAAAAAGGTAAAATCGATAAAAGGATTTTATGTACATTTAATGGTTTACCTTTTGGTAAATGCATTTTTACTGATTGCAAGGGTTTTTTCTGATGGAGGAACTGAAGCTCTTTGGGAGTGGCAATCTTATAATACAGTTTTGTTTTGGGGAATCGGACTCGCTTTTCACGCATTTGGCGTATTTGGACTTGATGTCATTTTAGGCAAAAACTGGGAAGATCAAAAAATTAAAGAATATATGGATAAAGATAAACGAGAATTTTGGGAGTAAAGGCCGCGTTGAAAAAAAATGTTTAAAAAATCTCAAATCATAAATAAATCGTAAATCCAAAATCGTAAATCAAAATTACCAAAATATGAAAGTTGTAATTATTGAAGACGAAAAGCCGGCTGCAAGAAGATTGAGCAGAATGCTCAATGAATTTGGGATTGAGCCCATAGCAATGTTGCATTCGGTGGAAGAATCCATCAATTGGTTTTTGAACAATGAACATCCCGATTTGTTATTTCTCGATATTCAGCTTTCTGATGGGTTATCTTTTGAAATTTTTGAAGAAGTTGACATTAAAAGTGCCATCATCTTTACTACAGCGTACGACGAATATGCGCTAAAAGCCTTTAAATTAAACAGTGTTGATTATTTATTGAAACCTATTGATAACGATGAACTTGAAAATGCCATCAATCAATATAAAAAATCGCAGGCCAACATTTCAAAAAGTGTTTTAAATTTTGATCAAATTCAACAATTGATTTCCCCAATCAAAAAAAATTACAAAACCCGATTTACAGTAAAAATTGGTCCGCATTTAAAAATGATATCTGTTGATATTATAGAATGTTTTTATAGCGAAAACAAAGCGACAAATATTTTTACAAATGATAACAGAACTTACCTTATCGAAGATACTTTGGAACAATTGGAAGAAAAACTGCAGCCAACAACATTTTTCAGAGTAAACAGGCAACATTTTATCAATATAAATGCCATTAAAGACATTATTTCATATTCAAACAGCCGATTAAAAGTGGTGTTGAATTCATTCAAGGATTCTGAAATTATTGTAAGCCGCGAACGTGTTAAAGATTTTAAAACCTGGATTGATAATTGAAAAAGACGGAAGTCAGAAGTTAATATCCAAATTACTGGCTATCAATTAATAGCTTCTTGATACGAAATCCCAAAATTTATTTTTAATTGCTTCATTTTCTTTTTGTTATAATAAAATAAATTAAGTAAATTTGCACTCCTTTTAACGAGAGCAGATTTTAAAAGGAATGAGAAAAAAAATAATGTAAACCAACTCTTTGCGTTATTATCGTATAAAAATCTGAATAGCAATAAGATACAAATAATTATCATCAGCAAATATGTCTGAAGAAACAAAAAATACTGAAGAGCAAAATGATGCTCCTGAAGTAAATCAAACAGCGGCGCAAGCCCAAACAGAAACTCCTGAAGAAGTAGTTGAAACCGTTGAAACTCCAAAAGCTGAAGAAGCAGTAGTTGAAGCTCCAAAAGCTGAAACAGTAACTGAAGAAGCAGAAGTAGTTAAAACTCCAAAAGCGCCAAAAGCGCCAAAAGCTGAAAAAGTTGCTAAAGAAGAAGTGGCTGAAACAGTTGAAGCGCCAAAAGCGAAAAAAGTAAATCCGGAAGAATTTTTAGCGAATTTTGACTGGCACATGTTTGAAGAAGGTATTGAAGCTATTGATGCTGAAAACCTAAAATCTTTTGAAGCTGCTTTAGAAGTTACCTTAGGAATTGTTAGTGAGCGTGAAGTAATTGAAGGGATTGTTGTAAGAAAAACAGATCGTGAAGCAATTATTGACATCAATGCAAAATCTGAAGGTGTTATTTCATTGAATGAATTTCGTTACAACCCAAATTTAGCCGTTGGAGACAAGGTTGAGGTTTTGGTTGATAGAAGAGAAGACAATACCGGTCAATTGGTATTATCTCACAAAAAAGCAAGAGTTATTAAAGCTTGGGATCGTGTAAATAATGCGCACGAAACTGGTGAAGTAGTTAACGGTTTCGTTAAATGCAGAACTCGTGGCGGTATGATTGTAGATGTTTTCGGAATTGAAGCATTCTTGCCAGGTTCTCAAATTGATGTTAAACCAATTAGAGATTACGATCAATATGTTGAAAAAACAATGGAATTCAAAGTTGTGAAAATCAACCACGAATTTAAAAACGTTGTGGTTTCGCATAAAGCACTTATTGAAGCTGATATTGAAGTTCAAAAGAAAGAAATTATCGGTAAATTAGAAAAAGGCCAAGTATTGGAAGGTGTTGTTAAAAACATTACTTCATACGGCGTTTTTGTTGATTTAGGTGGTGTAGACGGATTAATTCACATTACAGATTTATCTTGGTCAAGAATCAATCACCCAAGTGAAGTGGTTGAATTGGATCAGGTTTTAAATGTTGTAATTCTTGATTTTGATGATGAAAAAACAAGAATCCAATTAGGTTTAAAACAATTAAACAAACATCCTTGGGAAGCTTTAGACCCAAATATTAAAGTAGGTGACACTGTTAAAGGTAAAGTAGTTGTACTTGCTGATTACGGTGCATTTATTGAAGTATCTAAAGGTGT
>CAZBGP010000012.1:17673-36342 GCA_964491495.1 uncultured Lutibacter sp.
CGAAGTGGAAGCTCAAGTATTGACTTTAGACAGAGACGAAAGAAAAATGTCTTTAGGAATTAAACAATTACATCCAGATCCTTGGACCAATATTGCAGAAAAATACCCAGTAGGTTCAGTGCACACCGGTACGGTGCGTAACTACACAAACTTTGGTGTTTTTGTTGAATTGGAAGAAGGTATTGACGGTTTGGTTTATATTTCTGACCTTTCTTGGACCAAAAAAATCAAACATCCATCAGATTTCGTATCTGTAGGTGACAAATTGGAAGTTCAAGTATTGGAATTGGATGTTGACGGACGTAAATTGAATTTAGGTCACAAACAAACCAATGAAAATCCTTGGGATGCTCATGAAGAGAAATTTGCAATCGATTCAATTCACGAAGGAACTGTAAAAGATAAAAGCGATAAAGGATTAATCGTTGCATTGGAAGAAAATGTTGAAGCATTTGTTCCAAGTCGTTTTATCATAAAAGAAGACGGATCTAAATTGGCTAAAGGCGATGTTGCTCAATTCAAAGTAATTGAATTCAACAAAGAATTTAGACGAATTGTAGCTTCACATACCTCAATTTTTAAAGCTCAAGAAGAGAAAAACGTTAAAGCAGCTCAACAAAAAAGCGTTGATACCGGCGAAAAAACAACTCTTGGAGATATAGGTGGTGATTTAGCCGCATTGAAGAAAAAAATGGAAGGCGGAAAATAATTCCAATTTCATTTAAATATTAAAAAGGCTGTATCAAATTTGATGCAGCCTTTTTTGTTTTTATTACAAGGATAAAAATTATCTTTGTTGCACAAAATTTAGCTTATGTCATTAATAAAATCAATCTCAGGAATAAGAGGCACCATCGGAGGCACAGTCAACACAAATTTAACCCCAATTGATACCGTAAAATTTGCCGCAGCTTATGGAATGTGGCTTAAAAATCATACAAATAAAAAGGAACTTACCGTTATTCTGGGCCGCGATGCCCGTATATCGGGAAAAATGGTCAGCAGTTTGGTGGCTAACACGTTGGTTGGTTTGGGAATAAACGTAACCGATATCGGTTTATCAACCACACCAACGGTTGAATTGGCCGTGATGCTTGATGCCGCTGACGGCGGAATAATTATCACCGCAAGCCACAATCCAAAACAATGGAATGCCCTAAAATTGTTGAATCATAAAGGCGAATTTTTAAATGCATTGGATGGGGAAGAAGTGTTGGGAATTGCCGAAAATGACGGCTATGTTTTTGCAGAAGTTGATGATTTGGGAAAATACAGAAAGAAAGCAAATTATATCAGCAAACATATCGATGAAGTGTTGAATTTAAAATTGGTGGATGTTGAAGCCATAAAAAAAGCCAATTTTAAAGTGGTGCTCGATGCAGTAAATTCAACCGGTGGCATTGCAATTCCGCCTTTATTGGAGAAACTGGGTGTACAATGTGTTGAATTGTATTGTGAACCTAACGGAGAATTTCCCCACAATCCGGAACCTTTAAAAGAACATTTAACCGATATTTCAGCATTGGTGGTTAAAGAAAAGGCCGATTTAGGCATTGTGGTTGATCCGGATGTGGACAGGCTGGCACTTATTTGTGAAGACGGTTCAATGTTTGGCGAAGAATATACATTGGTTGCCTGTGCAGATTATGTGTTGGGCAAAACAAAAGGAAATACTGTTTCCAATTTATCATCTTCAAGAGCTTTAAGAGACGTAACTTTAAAACATGGCGGAAAGTATCAGGCAAGTGCGGTTGGTGAAGTAAATGTGGTTGAATTAATGAAAGCGACGAACGCCGTGATTGGGGGAGAAGGAAATGGCGGCATTATTTATCCGGAATCACATTACGGAAGAGATTCATTGGTTGGTGTTGCGTTATTTTTGTCGCATTTGGCAAATTCAAAAGTTTCATGTAAACAATTACGCGATAGCTATCCGGCTTATTTTATGAGCAAAAATAAAATTGAGTTAACGCCAAAAATTAATGTTGATGAAATACTAAACACCATTGCAGCCAATTATAGAAATGAAGATGTGATTACTGTTGACGGGGTTAAAATTAATTTTGAAACCGAATGGGTGCATTTAAGAAAATCGAATACAGAACCAATTATCAGAATTTATACTGAAAGCACAACACAACAAAGTGCCGATGATTTGGCTAACAGATTTATCACTGAAATTAGCCAGTTAGTTAAATAGACAATTTTAAATTTTAAATAAAAACGAAACAGTTACACGCCTAAACGATTCAACGCTTCAACATATACGGTGCTTTATCCTTGTGCTTGAAGCGTTTATGAGTCCAGAAATAATATGCTGGCTGCGTGCGGACTTGTTTTTCAACTTTTTCTAAAAAAATATCGGTCAATTCATAATCGGGGAATTTTTGTGCTTCATTGGTGATTAAACTAAAGGAAGTTTCATAATAGCCCCGTTTTATTTTTTTTGTTTCAATATAAACCATATTCATATCAAATCTTTTTGCCAGCATTTCGGCACCTGTGTGAATAGGCACTTTTACGCCAAAAAACTCACGCCAGTAAAATGTTTTGGACAATTGTGGTGATTGATCGCTCAGCAGGCCATACATCGCCTGAATATTGTTTTTGTGGTTGTGTTTTATTTCAGCAATAATTTTTGAAGTCGCTATTAAATGTGTGCCAAATCTTGCCCGCGATTTTAAAATTTTTTCGTTAAAATATGGATTTGCAACCTTTGTGAATGCTGCATATCCCCGATATTTTACAAAAGCATCCAAACTCATTATCCATTCCCAATTTGCATAATGCGGACCCATTAGCATAACACTTTTGCCATCCTTATACAATTCTTCAAACAATTGAATATTGGTGAATTTGTACCTTTTAAAAACTTCTTCTTTTGGCACCGTGAAAAATTTGATCATTTCAATAAAAACATCGGCAAAATGATGGTAAAACTTTTTGCTGATTTCTGTAATTTCTTTTTCAGATTTTTCCGGAAATACCAGTTTTAAATTATTGAAAACCACTTTTTTCCGGTAACCAATTACATAATATACAAGCAAATAAACAACATCTGAAATGCCGTATAAAATGCGAAATGGCAACATGGATATGAGCCAAATAATCGGATAAACCAATATGTAAACAATAAAATTCACCATGAGTATGCAAATATCGTATTAAATATTTAAATATTTTTAGATTGGTTCATAAACAAAGAAACGGGTTCGGCAATTTTTTATACTTTCGCTTTTTAAAATTTAGAATAATGAATATAGATATAGTACTATTGATCATAATTGCTGCCAACGTGATGTTTTCCATCAAAGGATTTAATGACGAATTATTTTTTGATAAATATAAATTTCAGATTGGATCTATCTTAAGAGGCGAAAAAATTAGAATGTTTTCATCGGCATTTTTGCACGTGGATTACCTGCACCTTATTTTAAACATGTATGTTTTATATATTTTTGCGCCTATAATTATTCTGAACCTCGGCGTTGTAAAATTTTTAATCCTGTATTTTGGCAGTTTAGTTGCCGGCAATGTGCTAACGCTTAGTTATCATAAAAAGGAATTGTATTATACGGCGGTTGGCGCTTCGGGAGCAGTTGCGGGGATTATTTATGCTGCTATTTTACTGAATCCCGATATGAAACTGATGATGTTTCCGTTGCCGATTCCAATTCCCGGTTATATTTTTGGTATCGGTTATTTGCTGTATTCTATTTACGGAATGAAAAATAAAGTGGGCAACATTGGTCATGCAGCGCATTTGGGAGGTTCTGTTGGCGGTTACGCGTTGATGTTGCTGGTGTATCCCGAGGTATTTTTGGAAAGTTCGATGGTTGTCATTTTATTGGGAATTCCAATTGTGCTTTTGTTGCTATTCGGAAAAAGATTTTTATAAAAAAAAGCCAAACGAAAGTTTGGCTTTTTTTGAGCGAGAGACCGGGCTCGAACCGGCGACAGTCAGCTTGGAAGGCTGAAGCTCTACCAACTGAGCTACTCTCGCAAATGCTTGGCAAATATACAATCCTTTTAGACTTTTACAAACGTTTTTTATGAATTTTTAAACTTTTTTATGTAGTGAAAACCCTTTTTCTCATAACCTTCATTTTCATAAAACCGGTGCGATTTTTCATTCTCAATATAGGTATTTAACTCAGAGGCTTCATAGCCAATACTTTGTGCGTAATTGTAAATCCATTCGAATAATTTTTTCCCCAAACCTTTATTTCTGTGATTTTCGCCAATCACCACATGATCAGGCTCAACCGTTTTTCCGCAGTAATGTCGTGTTAAAAACCAAAGTCCGCTAATGCCAACCAATTCATCATCCAAAAACACGCCAACACATTCATAATGCTGTGTTGTCATTTCCAGCAAGCGTTCTTTTAACACAATTTCTGGCGTATTTGTATTCAATTCCCTTAACAGCGGCAAAATGCATAAAATATTTTCTTTCTCAATTAATTTAATTTCAAGATGTTCCATATTAATAGTAAATTAGCATCATTGATGTCAATAGTAGGAAAATATTTTTAAAAACAGCATTGTTTCTACTATTATGTTAATCATCCAATAAATAAAAAATTTAGTCAAAGCAATGATACAAATTAAAGAAATTTCAGCTGAAGAAACTTTTCCAATCCGTTTGGAAGTATTGCGTAAAAACATACCCTTGCCATTCGAATTTAATGGCGATTTTGATTCAGATACCATTCATTTAGGTGCTTTTAAAAATGATAAACTCATTGCTGTTTCCAGTTATATGAAAGCGAACTACAAAGATTTTGAAGGAAATCAGTACCAATTAAGGGGAATGGCCACTTTAACGGAATATCAGGGTTTTGGCGCCGGAAAACTCATGTTGCAAAAAGCAATTCAAATTTTAAAAGAAAAAAACAGCAACCTTTTATGGTGTAACGCCAGGATTGTAGCTGTTGAATTTTATAAAAAGCAAGGTTTTCAAACTTTTGGTGAAAAATTTGATATTTCTTACGTAGGGAATCATTATGTAATGTTTAAAAAATTATGAAAAAGACAATTATAAATAGGTAGTAAGTTCGGTTTAAATGGATAAATTACACCATTCGACAGTCTTTTATTGTATTTTTATATCATATATAAATCCGTTCTGCTTTTTCTATTGAAAAATTAGTTTAGATTTGTTTATTACAATTTGTTTAAAATCAATTGCTAGACTCCAAATTAAATATATTTTTTCAAAGTGCACCATAAGAAAATAATGAAAAATAGTTTTATAATTTTATTTTTTTTGGGGTTTTCTTCGCTTATAATGGCTCAGGAAACCGTAGAAATAAATAAATTAAAAAAGGAACTTCAAAAAGAATTGGCTGATACCTCAAAAGTATCCATTCATTTAAAAATTGCAAATTTATATTTGAAAAAGAAGCCAGATTCCTCTTTGGTTAATTTATCTAAAGCATTGGCTTTGGCCAAAAAATCCGCAAATCAATTAATCATCGCTCGTGTATACAATAGCTTTGGTTATTATTATGAGCATCATGATAATTTTAAAGATGCCATAAAAAATTACCAAGCCGCTCTTGTAATTTACGAAAAACTGAAGGACAAAAAAAGAATGGCCAAGACCTACAATTCTTTGGGCACCAATTACTCAGAAATGTATGCAGAAGATAACGCCATTGAATATTATTTAAAATCTTTGAACCTTAACAGGGAGATCTCAAATGAAGATGGCATCGCCTCAAATTACAAAAATATTGGCAATTTATATTACAATGAAGAAAATTACGACTTGGCTGAAAAATATTTTAGGGATGCTTTGTTAATTTACGAGAAACTGAAAGATAAATATGGAATTTCAAGTTCCTATACAAATATTGCAAATGCATTGGCTGACCATGGGGAAGTTCCCGAAGCTTTAGAATATTATAAAAAATCTATAGCCATTAATGAGGAATTGGGCCATCAATATGGCATTGCCATCAATTATAACAATATTGGAGATTGCTATATCAATTTAAAACAATACAAGGTGGCAATGGAATATCTAAACAAAGCAATGAAAATTGCCGATAGTTTGGGTGAAAAAGATTTACAGTCGATTGTTCTTTTAAATATTTCTGAGGTTGAAAATAAACAAAAAAGGTTTCAAAATGCGATTTATGCAGCAAGAGAAAGTTATGCAATTGCTGATTTGATAGGAAATTTAGAGTATAAGTCGGAAAATTTATTACAGGCTTCCATAGCTTATGAAGGATTGGGTGAAAATGCTTTGGCATTGGAACGATTAAAACAATATACCGCCATTAAGGATAGCTTATTGAAAATGGACAGGGCAAAAAAGATTAAATTATTCAATACTTTAAACGAATTAGAAAAATCACAGTACACCATTACCGATTTATCAAAAACAAGTGAAGAGGCCCAGTCAAATTATGAAAAAGAAAAAAAATACACCCATTTTTTAATTATAGCAATAGTCATTTTTGCCTTTTTGCTAATTTTATTGATTCAACAAAACGCGTCAAAGAAAAAAGCTTTTAGTTTATTGGAGTTTAAAAATTATCAGGTGCATAAAATGAAAGATGAACTTGATGAGCAAAGTGATAAATTAAAACAATTGAACAGCACTAAAGATAAATTTTTCTCCATCATTGCACACGATTTAAAAAACCCTTTTAATTCAATAACCGGTTTTACAGACTTAATGATTGAGAATAATGAAATATATGATACCACAAAACGATTAAAATTCTTAAAAATAATTAAAGGTTCAACTGCAAAAGTCTCTAGTTTACTCGATAACCTGCTAATATGGGCCAGTTCCCAATCAGGAAATTTAAAATTTAATCCGAAAAATATAAATTTAACGCATCAAGTTGAAGGCGTGATTTCATTTTTGGAAATTCAGGCCATAAATAAAGACATTGTTATTTTAAACAAGGTTGAAAAAAATGTTCATGTGAATGCTGATGAGAATATGTTGGATACCATTCTTAGAAACCTCATTTCAAATGCCATAAAATTCACCCAGCCAAAAGGAGAAATTCAAATTTATTCCCGTTTGAAAAATGATTTTATTGAAATTACGGTAAAAGACAACGGCATTGGTATGACAGATGCTGAAATAGCTGCCATTTTCAACATTAATGAAATTAGCTCCACTTTAGGAACTTCCAATGAACAGGGCTCAGGTTTGGGATTGATATTATGCAAAGATTTTGTGGAAAACCATAGCGGTAAAATTTGGGTGGAAAGCGTGGTTGATCAAGGCAGTGAATTTAAGTTTACCTTGCCAGTATTGAAATTAACCTAATAAAATAAGCATAAACAAGAGTAAAAAACCAGGCAATTTGTCTGGTTTTTTTGTTTTGATTCTTTATTAAAAAAAGAGATCAAGAAAATATAAACAATCCATCTTTCTCTTTTGTAAAATTATCTGCTTCATTATTTGTTAAAAAAAATATCTTTTTTTAGAAAAAGTCAAGTATTTATCGTAAAATTATTGAATTATTTAAAATGCGCCAAAAATGTTCGGTTTCTCTTTAAATTTGTGAAAAGTTAAAATTTTGGGACCATTTAAAAATTAATTAAAAAAATATTTGAAATATAACATTATGAAAAAATTAAATTTATTTGTTTTAGTCTTCTTGTTTTTTATCACATCCACAGTTTTTGCGCAACAAAAAGAAGTTTTCATCGACAATGTAATGAAGGAGACTTATGAAAATTCCCAATTGGAACAACTTGGTTTTGAACTGCTTGATGAAATAGGTCCGCGATTGGTTGGTTCTCCACAAATGAAAACAGCACACGATTGGGCGGTTACAAAATTTACGGATTGGGGAATAACGGCTGCAAATCAGCAATATGGCGTATGGCGCGGTTGGGATCGTGGCATTTCGCATATTGATTTGGTAGAACCTCGCATAAAATCATTGGAAGGAATGCAATTGGCCTGGAGTGGTTCAACACCAAAAAACGGCGTGACCGCTGAGGTCATTACACTTCCGAACAATATTAAAGATTCACTGAGTTTTGCGAAATGGTTGCCTTCAATAAAGGGGAAATTTGTCATGGTTTCAATCCCGCAAAAGACGGGAAGACCCGATTATAATTGGGAAGAATTTGCCACACCTGAATCTTTTGAAAAAATGAAGGCAGACAGAACTTCGCAAACAACCGCGTGGAATGATAATTTATTAAAGAGCGGTTACAGTAGCAGAACGATTGATGAAGCGCTTGAAAAAGCAGGTGCTGTTGGCATTGTTCAATCAAATTGGTCCAAAGGTTTTGGCGTTAATAAAATATTTGGGGCTCGCGTCAAAAAAATTCCCACAGTAGATATCTCATTGGAAGATTACGGTTTGGTTTATCGACTTGCGGAAAATGGCAAAAAACCAAAGATTAAGGTAGTGGCAGCATCCAAAGAACTGGGAATTATGCCCACTTTTAATACCATTGCACGTATAGAAGGAACGGAAAAATCGGAAGAATATATTATACTTTCTGCCCATTTCGACTCTTGGGATGGCGGCAGCGGCGCAACAGATAACGGTACAGGGACCATTACCATGATGGAAGTGGCACGCATCTTGAAAAAATATTATCCCAACCCAAAAAGAACCATTATTGTGGGTTTGTGGGGAAGTGAAGAGCAAGGTTTAAATGGTTCACGCGCATTTGTTCACGACAATCCGGCTATTGTAGAAAACATACAGGCAGTTTTTAATCAGGATAATGGAACGGGAAGGGTAACGAGTATTAACGGACAAGGATTTTTGCATTCCTATGATTTTTTAGGTCGTTGGTTGCGTCAAGTTCCTGAAAATATTCGTAAACATATAGAAACTACCTATCCGGGATCACCTTCAGGCGGCGGATCCGATCATTCATCTTTTGTCTCCCAAAGTGCGCCGGCTTTTATGATGAGCTCCCTAAATTGGTCTTATTTTAATTATACCTGGCATACCAATAAAGATACTTACGATAAAATTGTTTTCGACGATTTAAAAAATAATGTGGCACTTATTGCCATTATGACTTATTTGGCGAGCGAAGATCCAGAGAAAACTTCCAGAGAAAAAATTATTTTACCTGTTAATAATTCAACAGGTAAACAAATGGAATGGCCAGCGCCAAAAGATGGAAACAGACGCGGAGGTTTGGATTAAAATTATTTTTGAGATTGGAGATTTTATACAAGAACTATACAAAAAAATGACAGCCATTTCTGACTGTCATTTTTTTACATTAACTAACCAAAAGTTTTATTCTTTTGCCTCTTGCATTTCTTCAGTTTTTGCACCCATTCTATTGAATGTTAACATTTGCGCAAATTTTAATTTTAAACCGGCTATTTTTTCGCTGTCATATTAAAATGCGTGTGCTGTTCGTTAGGCTATTATTCCCGTACCGTCAGAAAGTTCAACAAAATAGAGGGAACATTCTTTGTTAAATTTATTTTTATAAGCCTCGGAAACAGCTTTTTTGAATGATTCCGTTGCCGTTTTTGCGATTAAATTGATGGTGCAGCCTCCAAAACCACCGCCCATCATTCTGGCTCCTAAAACGTGTCCGTTTAATTTTGCCTGTTCCACTAAAAAATCCAATTCTTCACAACTTACTTTGTATTGATGCTGTAATCCGTTATGTGAAGCATAAATGAGTTTTCCGAGTGTTTCTAAATCGCCTGCTTCTATGGCTTTGGAAGCTTTTATCACCCTGTCGTTTTCCTGAATCACATACAATGCTTTTTGATAGTTTTCAGGTGTGATACTTTCTTTAATGGTTTCCAAAACAATTTCGGTGGCGTCTCTTAATGCTTTTACCTTTAACATTCCGGCAATGGATTCGCAAACCGAGCGGCGGTCGTTATAGGCGCTGTCCGACAAGCTGTGTTTCACATTGGTGTTGATCAATACAAGCTCGTGGTCTTTAAAATTTATTTCAAAAGGTTTTGATTTTATGGTTCTGCAATCCAACAGCAACGCATTGTTTTTAATACCGAACATACTGGCATATTGATCCATAATACCGCATTTTACACCCACATAATGATGCTCTGCTTTTTGCGAAATCAAAATCATTTCTTCTTTTGAAAGGCCTAAATTGAAAATTTCGTTCAATCCAAATACCACGCTGTTTTCCAACGCTGCAGATGATGACATACCGGCGCCTGCCGGAATATCTCCGCCAAAAGCGATATTAAAATTGCCAATGGTTTTGTTGCTGTTCTTAATTTCTGCCACAACACCTAAAATGTAGTTTTGCCAGCTTCCTTGCGGAGAAGGTTTTAAATTACCGATGGAAAACTCAATTAGCTCTTCATTATCAACTGCATAAGCTGTTGAAACTTCCGAATCGCTTTTTTCTATGGCTGCCACAATGCCTTTATCCACTGCGGCCGGAAAAACAAAACCATCATTATAATCGGTATGCTCTCCAATAATATTAATTCTTCCCGGTGAAAAAATCATAACAGGTTCGACTTGAAATTTGTCAATAAAATGTGTTTTAATGTTTAAAACTAATGCTTTATTCATTTTTAAATGATTTTAAGATTCCAGTTAATTTGATAGGAATTATTGGGTTTTAATGTTTTTAAGCCTTCACCATTGTTAAAACTGTTGGAGATTCCGGTTGTGGGTTCAATGGCGATGGCATTTGGATGCGGTGGCGTATACAATTGTAAAAAGCTGTCCTTTTCGGATGATTTTAATGCGAAACTATAAAGAGGCGTTTCAAAATCTATTTCGTTGGAATCCAAAGCAAAACAATCATCCAAAAATTTGTCTTCAATAAAAATTGTACGGTCAATGGCTATTTCCTCAATGCCTTGGGTGATGTTTCTTTTGTCAAAAATGTATTTTTTACAGCTTTTAAAATGAACAGCACTTTTGGATAAATTATGGCTGATAAAGTAAGGATGCCAGCCAATGGTAAAAGGGAATATTTTGGTGTCCGTATTTTTTACGGTAACATTTAATTCCAGACTGTCTTTGGATAAAATATAGGTTAAATCAATCATATAGGTAAAAGGAAAACCTTCAGCTGGTTCGAGTTCTTTATACCTTAGGACAACTTCGGCTTTTTCCGGCGTTGTTTTTTGGCCGATGATTTCGAATTTTTTGTTGTAAACCAATCCGTGAAGCGCATTGTTTTCTTCTTTTTGATTTATTTCCAATTGGTATGTTTTGTTTTCATAAACATAGCTTCCGTCAGCAATTCTGTTTGCAAACGGAAACAAAATCGCAGAAGCGTAGGTATTGTTGTAAGTTAAAGGATGCAAATCTTTTATTAGATGATGATTTAAAAGTTTGAGTTCCTGCAAACTTCCGCCTAAATTCAACTGTATTTTGGCATAAGACGCTTTGTTTGTACTTTCAATTTCGATGAAGTTTAACCCTTTTATTAAATCTTTTATATGTTTTATCTGATACAATGTTGGCTGATTTTTGTAAATAATGACTATTCTTAAAAACTGATTATTTTATAAAGGTCAAATATAAAAACATAAAACGACTTTAGATAGTTTAAATAAGCCAACCTTCCCATAGTAATATGATTAAAGCAGATTAGGATGTTCAGATAGATTTAATTGAAGTTTCCTATCGGCCCAAAAAATATAAAAAGCATTAAATTTGAAGATTATAGACGATAGCTTTATATTTGTTGAAATTAATGGCAAAAAAGCCTTTTTACCACATTATTTATGAAATTTAAACAGTTAATTTATATCCTCATTGCTGCTGGTTTGGTAGCATTGATTGCATACCGAATCATCGACAATAAAAAAGAAAACAGCCAGGGAAGCAAAAAGGGCGGAGGCCAGCCGGCCATCACAGTGGATGGATTGGTACTAAAACCTGAGAAATTTTCCGAAAATCTTTCCCTTTCTGGCTCGCTGGAAGCCAATGAGCAATTGGAATTAAGAAGTGAGATCTCAGGAATTGTTGAAAAAATTAATTTTAAGGAAGGCAGCAAGGTTTCAAAAGGACAAGTGCTTTTTCAGGTGAACGATTTGGAATTAAGGGCACGTTTGGCAAAAGCGCAGACGGCTCAAAAACTGGCATCCGAAAATGTGCGCAGGGCAAAATTGTTGTTGGAAAAAGAGGCTATTAGTCAGGAAGAATATGATATTGCTGATGCCGATTTTCAATTTGCGCGTGCAGAATCACAATTGGTCGCCGCACAACTGGCAAAAGCCACCGTACGGGCACCTTTTTCGGGAAAAATTGGCTTGCGCTATATTTCACAGGGAAGTTATGTAACGCCATCTACACCCATTGCAAGTTTGGTGAACACTGATCAATTAAAGATTACTTTTTCCATTCCCGAAAAATATTCATCCCAAATAAAGCTTGAAGACAAGATATCTTTTACAACATCAAATTCTAAAGAGGTACAAACAGCCACTATTTATGCCATAGAGCCTGAAGTTGATATTGCCACCCGTACCTTAAAAATGCGTGCCATTGCCAATAACAGTGAGGGAAAATTAATTCCCGGGACTTTTGCCAATGTGCTGTTGCCGTTGGAAATTGTAAATGATGCGCTATTGGTGCCTACCGAATCTTTGATTCCCATACAAAATGGCAAAAAGATTTTTGTTTCAAAAGGCGGACTTGCCAGAGAAATCATTGTGGTAACCGGTTCACGTACGGAGAATTCAGTCATTGTTTTATCGGGATTAAAGGCCGGCGACACAATTCTGACTTCCGGGGTTATGGTGCTTAAAAATGACTCACCCGTTAAAGTCAATCTTCGTCAACCTGCATCAAATTCCAAATCGTAATGAGTTTATCAACCTTAAGCATAAAACGCCCGGTACTTACCATTGTAATGAATATTGCCATCGTATTATTTGGGATTATTGGTTTCACCTATCTTGGCGTGCGGGAATTTCCTTCCATTGATCCGGCACAGATATCCGTGCGTACCAATTATACTGGCGCCAATGCCGATATTATTGAATCGCAGATTACCGAACCTTTGGAAAAAGCGATCAATTCCATTGATGGAATTCGAAATATCACTTCTTCCAGCAACCAGGGTTCCAGCAATATCGACATAGAATTCAATCTGGATAAAAACCTTGAAGAAGCGGCAAATGATGTGCGCGATAAAGTGTCACAGGCAGTACGAAGCCTACCGCAAGACATTGATGCCCCGCCTGTAGTTTCTAAAGCCGATGCCAATTCGGAACCCATCATTTCTATGACCGTTCAAAGTGATGTAAAGAATGTGCTGGAACTTTCGGATTATGCCGATAATGTGATTGCACCACGTTTGCAAACAATCCCTGGAGTGAGCAGTGTTCGGATTTGGGGGCAACGAAAATATGCGA
Source organism: uncultured Lutibacter sp. (assembly GCA_964491495.1). Classification (GTDB taxonomy): domain Bacteria; phylum Bacteroidota; class Bacteroidia; order Flavobacteriales; family Flavobacteriaceae; genus Lutibacter. The sequence goes on from CAZBGP010000012.1 coordinate 31,004, forward strand.
TGCGACTGTGGATAGATCCATTAAAACTTGCTTCTTACGGCGCTACGGTAAGCGATGTTCGGGCAGCGTTGGCTTCCCAGAATGTAGAACTTCCTTCGGGTAAATTAACCGGTGCAAATACAGAATTGGCCGTAAAAACCATCGGAAACCTTTCCACTGAAGAAGAATTCAACAATATCATCATCAGGGCCGACGGGGAGAAGGTCATTCGCCTCAGCGATATAGGTAAAGCCTCTTTGGAAGCCGAAAACCTCGAAACCAAATTAAGCGATTCGGGACAGCAAATGGTGGCCATGGCTATAATTCCGCAGCCGGGAAGCAATTATATAGATATTGCCGATGCATTTTACAAGCAGTATGCGCAATTGCAAAAAGATTTGCCCAAAGATTTTAAATTAAACATCGCCATTGACAATACTGTTTTTGTGAAAAAGGCCATCACAGAAGTTGTGGAGACACTGGCCATATCCATTATTTTGGTGATTTTGGTGATTTACCTGTTTTTCAGAAACTGGTCCATAGCCTTAAGGCCGCTGATTGATATTCCGGTTTCCCTTATTGCCACCTTTTTTGTGATGTGGCTGTTCGGTTTCTCTATCAATGTGCTTACGCTGTTAGCTATTGTGCTGGCAACGGGGCTTGTAGTGGATGACGGAATTGTGGTGACCGAAAATATTTTCAAAAAAGTGGAGCAGGGAATGAACCCTATTGAAGCCTCCATAAAGGGCTCCAACGAGATCTTTTTTGCGGTAATTTCCATTTCGGTAACCCTTGCGGCGGTATTTCTGCCAGTAATTTTCCTTGAAGGATTTGTGGGGCGGCTGTTCCGTGAATTTGGTGTGGTATTGGCTTCCGCAGTGTTGATTTCCGCTTTTGTGGCATTGACTTTAACACCGATGCTAAACGCTTATTTGATGCGTCCTGGAAAACAGGAAAGATCGAAATTCTACAATTTTACCGAAAAGTATTTTGTAAAAATGAATACATCTTACGCCGAATCACTTCGTGCATTTTTAAATAAGAAATGGTGGAGTTTTCCAATTCTGGTTGCCTGTTTGATCATTATCGGCGTGTTTTTTAGTTTGTTGAAAAAGGAAACAGCGCCTTATGATGACCGCAGTTATATCGGCTTAAGTGTTTCAGGGCCCGAAGGTGCTTCATATGATTATATGGATGCATTTATGGCCGAACTTAACGAACTGATCAACGATTCTATTCCCGAAAAGAAAGTAAGCCTTATTATTACCTCTCCAGGTTTTGGTTCATCATCCGTAAACAGCGGTTTTGCACGAATCGCCCTTGTGGAACCTGGCGTAAGGGAGCGGTCGCAAAAAGAAATCGCTGCCGATTTAACAAAGTGGACAAAAAAGTATCCAAATGCCCGAACCAATGTATCGGAATCGCCCACTATTTCTGTAGGCCGACGTGGCGGAATGCCAATTCAATACATTATTCAGGCACCGAATTTTCAACAACTGGAGAAAAAGATTCCGGAATTTATGAAAGAAGCGGAAAATGATCCTACTTTTTCCAATACCGATTTAAACCTGAAATTCAACAAACCCGAAATTTATGTGACCATCAACCGTGAAAAGGCCGAAAGTTTGGGCGTTTCTGTGCTTGATGTGGCGCAAACATTGCAGCTTTCTTTAAGCGGACAACGTTTTGGCTATTTTTTGATGAATGGAAAACAATACCAGGTGATGGGTCAATTTGATAAGAAAGACCGTGCTGCGCCAATGGATTTGACTTCCATGTTCGTAAGAAACAATGACGGATTGCTTATACAGCTCGATAATTTGGTAACTACAGAAGAACAAAGCAGTCCGCCACAATTATACCACAACAACCGGTATATGAGTGCTACGGTATCTGCCAGTTTGGCGCCCGGAAAAAGCATCAGCGACGGAATAGACGCGATGGAACGCATTAAGGAAAAAGTGCTTGGAGAGAATTTCACCACCGATCTTGGCGGGGAATCGCGGGATTTTGTGGAAAGCAGTTCCAATACGATGTTCGCATTTGGCTTGGCGTTATTGCTTATTTTCCTGATCCTTGCCGCGCAGTTTGAAAGTTTTATAGATCCGTTGATCATCATCCTTACCGTTCCGATGGCGGTTGCAGGGGCTTTGTTTTCCCTTTGGCTGTTTGGGCAGACCTGGAATATTTTTAGCCAGATTGGTACGGTGATGCTCATTGGGCTGGTGACCAAAAACGGGATTTTGATTGTGGAATTTGCCAATCAGTTGCGCGAACAGGGAATGCCAAAACGTGAGGCCATCCTTCAAGCGGCTGAAACCAGATTAAGGCCAATTTTAATGACAAGTCTTACCATTGCTTTGGGTGCCTTGCCAATTGCCATCGCCTTGGGCGCAGCTTCCACAAGCAGAATAGGAATGGGTGTTGTAATCATTGGAGGCACAATGTTTTCCCTTGTTTTAACCTTATTTATAATTCCTGCGATGTACCTGATGTGGTCTAGGGACAAGAAACACCGTCCGGAATTTGACAAACCTGAAACCCAATTAAATGAATAATATAGTTAAATTTTTAGTATTATTTTTCTTCGCTTCAGCAGTCCAAGCCCAAGAATTACTTACGGTGGAAGATGCTGTGAAAATCGCCCTTGAAAACAATTACCAGATAAGGATTGCTGCCAACGAGCTAAAAATTGATCAAACTGGCGTAAGTGCAGGGAATGCAGGAATGCTACCAACAGTTGGCGCTACCTTAAACAATAACAACAGCATCCAAAACAGTTCACAAACCCGTGCCGACGGAAATACTGTTGAACTTGATAACGCCAAAAACAACAGCCTTAATTATGGGGTTGTTATGGACTGGACGCTATTTGACGGTTTCAAAATGTTTGCGCGCTATGACCAGCTGAAAGAACAGGAAAAACTGGGCGATGCCCAATTAAAACAAGCCATTGTCACCAAAGTAAGCGATGTGATGATTGGTTATTATGATTTGGTGCAGCAACAACAACAACTTGCTGCTTTGGACAGTACCATGGTTATTTCAGAACAACGGTTAAAACTTGCCGATAACCGTTTTACGATCGGGAAAGCCTCCAAACTTGAAGTGCTGAATGCAAAAGTGGATTTAAATACGGATATGACCACCATCCTTAGGCAAAAGGAATTGTTTGCGAATACCAAGATCCGGCTGAATGAAATCCTTGCGCGAGACACCAAAATCGATTTTAGCGTGCTTAAGGAAATAACCCTGGAATCACAACTTTTTTTACCTGAACTCGAATCTCTGGCACAAAAGCAGAATCCGCTGTTGCAGGCACAAATTATCAATAACAATATTGCCCGACTGCAGCTAAAACAGGTAAAGGCCTCACGCTATCCAACCATAACCGCCAGCACAGGATATGTTTTTAGTGAATCGGAATCAAGTTTGGGTTTCACCACCAGCACCAACTCGCGCGGATGGAACTACGGATTTAGCGCAAGACTCAATCTTTTTGATGGGTTTACCCAAAATCAGCAAGAAAAAATTGCCAAAATCCAGCTTGAAAATACCGCTATAGAAATTGAACAGCAACGGCATACGTTAACATCACAATTGGGTACGGCGTATCAGACTTATTTAACCAACATCAGTTTGATTGAGCTTGAAAAAAGCAATGCAATCATCGCCAAGGAAAACCTCGATATCACGATGGAAAAATTCAGGATTGGGACCATTCCTGCCATTGAATTCCGCACCGCGCAGCTCAATTATATCAACGCGATTGTGCGTTACAGCAATGCGAAATTCCAGGCAAAACTGTCGGAAATCAGCTTAAAGGAATTTGCGGGAAATTTGATGCTTTAATAAATCTTGTGAATTCTGTTTAATTTTTAATTCATCAAAATAAATCGCGGATAAAACAATTAAATACTTCTGCTGCCTTCTTTATAGGTGGTAAGGCCAATTTTTAACCAGCGCTTTAATGCTACATCAGGCTGAAAATTTAAATGGTATTTTTGAATATTCCTTTTAACGCTCAGATTTTTAGGATCGGGATCGGCTTTGCACTTAAAACCCACTTTAAATTTCCCGATATTTTCCAAATCCACAATTTTGCCGTCCTCCAAATGGAATTGCAGTTTGGGACCCAATGCCTGCAGCACAAATTTAACATCCAAAGCACTTAAACTGCATTCATTGCTGATTTGCCTGCTGATGTCGTCCAACGTAACCACACCTGTGTTTACGGCCTGCATAATGTATTGGGGTGCCTTGTTGTTGGCAATGGTATTGATTCGTTTGGTGATTCGGTATCTGATGGGCATAGCAATTGTTTTTTTATGAATTGTTAATAATAAAGCGCACGATGTACGCATTATAAAGCGAATATATTGTATATTTACCCATTGATACCTCTTTCCTCCATCAATTTTAATACTTTGTTTTTATTCTAGTCTTTTTAAAAAGTTTTACTACTTATTTTGAAAATATATACTAGTATATTTTAAGTATTTATACTAGTATAATTACCAATAAGTTGGCCAGCTTTGTTGCAACATGAGCGTATAAATGTCAAGCGTTGTCCTATTAGTTGTCAAGCGTTATTCTATTAAATAAAACTGTTTGATTCTACCTAAAATTATCGTAGGTTTGGGTAACACAAAATTGCTGTATTTTGCTATGAAACCTAAACCATATAAAGACTGTTGTTTGACAGACCCAGCCTTCCCAAAAACAAATTTTTCCACCGAACCAAAAGTCTATTTTGGTTATTTTACTAATTATTTGAACAACCTTACAATTTAAAATGGCGTTAAGCTGGAATGAGATAAAAGACAGGGCCTTAAATTTCTCAAAAGAATGGGCCGACACTTCAAACGAAGAAGCAGACGCAAAACCATTTTTGGTAGAGTTTTTTAACGTGTTTGGGATTAGCAGCAAGCGCGTTTCGACCTTTGAACACAGGGTTAAAAAACTGGACGATAAAGACGGTTACATTGATTTGCTTTGGAAAGGGACCATTTTAATTGAAATGAAAAGCAGGGGTAAAAATCTTGACAAAGCCTACCAACAAGCAATTGATTATACGCACGGACTGAAACAGCACGAACTGCCTAAATACATTCTTATTTCCGATTTTGATAATTTCAGATTGTATGACCTTGATTCCCCTCCGTTGGAGGGGTGTCCGCAGGACGGGGTGGTTGAATTTAAACTCAACGACCTTATCAACAATGTTCAGCATTTTGGCTATATTTTAGGGTACCAAAAAAAGGTTTATGCCGCTCAAGACCCTGCAAACATAAAAGCAGCGGAGTTAATGGGTAAATTGCACGACAGGCTTGAAGAAATTGGCTATACAGGCCATCCTT
>CAZBGP010000013.1:0-11533 GCA_964491495.1 uncultured Lutibacter sp.
GGCAAACCATTAAAACCTGGAATTCCAATTTTAACATAAGAACCATTTCTTTGCCGCTAAGCACGGCTACAGGTATTTATTTTGTACAAATCAATACAAAAACCGGCAAGACCGTCAAAAAAATTAGCGTAGAGTAAAGAAGGTGAAAGTTTAAAGTTCAAAGTTTAAAGCTTTTAGTCAAGCAAAAATATCATATTAATGCCTAAATTATATCAAAAGAATTTGATATAATTTAGGCATTAATATTTAAAAAAACTTAAACGTTTAACTTATAACATATAACGTACTTCCTATTTAAAAGCAGAAATCCCCGTAATATCCATTCCTGTAATTAACAAGTGAATATCGTGCGTACCTTCATAAGTAATCACACTTTCCAAATTCATCATATGGCGCATAATGGAATATTCGCCGGTAATTCCCATAGCGCCGAGTATTTGACGAGCTTCACGCGCAATATGGATGGCCATATCAACATTGTTTCTTTTCGCCATGGATATTTGGGCGGTTGTTGCCCTGTTTTCATTTTTTAGAACGCCCAAACGCCAGGTTAACAGTTGCGCTTTGGTGATTTCAGTAATCATTTCCGCCAATTTTTTTTGCTGCAATTGCATTCCGGCAATAGGCTTGTCAAACTGAATGCGTTGTTTGGCATAACGCAAAGCGGTATCGTAACAATCCATGGCGGCACCAATCGCTCCCCAGGCAATGCCATAACGTGCAGAATCCAGGCAGCCAAGCGGCGCACCCAATCCGTCTTTGTTTGGCAATATATTTTCTTTCGGAATTTTTACATTGTCGAAAATCAGTTCTCCGGTTGCGGAAGCGCGTAACGACCATTTATTGTGTGTTTCTGGCGTTGAAAATCCCGCCATACCGCGTTCCACAAGCACGCCTTTAATCCTTCCTTCTTCATTTTTGGCCCATACTACAGCAACATCGGCAAAAGGGGCATTTGAAATCCACATTTTGGCACCGTTCAGCAAGTAATAATCGCCCATATCTTTAATATTGGTGGTCATGCCACCCGGATTGGAACCGTGATCGGGTTCTGTTAATCCAAAACAGCCTAAAAGTTCACCGCTTGCCAGTTTTGGCAAATATTTTTGCCGTTGAGCTTCGTTGCCATATTTCCAAATAGGATACATCACCAGGGATGATTGCACGGAAGCCGTTGAACGAACGCCGGAATCACCGCGTTCAATTTCTTGCATAATCAATCCGTAGGAAATTTGATCCAGTCCGGCACCGCCGTATTCTTCGGGAATATAGGGTCCGAAAGCACCGATTTCAGCCAACCCCGAAATGATGGATTTTGGGAATTTCGCATTTTGCGCAGCTTCTTCAATAATTGGGGAAACTTCTCTTTTCACCCATTCTCTTGCAGCATTGCGCACTAAAATGTTTTCCTCGGTTAATAATTCATCCAATTGATAATAATCCGGAGCCTGAAATAAATCTTGTGACATTTGGTTTTATATTTTGTTGTTTACAAACTTACTAATTAAAATCTTTTATTCCCTACATTTGTGTTGATGAAATTTACACTTGGAAAAGACGAAAAATTAAAAAGCCGCAAATTAATTGAACACCTGTTTGCAGAAGGAAAACGCGTAAAATCATTTCCGCTGCAGTTGATTTATTTGCAAATCAGCCACGATTCGGAGTTTCCCGTAAAAGTCGGATTTTCAGTACCTAAACGGGTCGTGAAACTTGCGGTTGACCGAAACAGGATTAAAAGGATGATGCGGGAAGTGTACCGAAAAAACAAATATTTAATTGCTGAAAACCTCAAAAAACCCTATATTTTTATGCTGATTTATACCGATAAAGCGGAACCAAAATATACCGATTTAACCGAAATGTTTAATAAAGTTTGTGTCAAGTTTTTAAGTAAAATTGAAGAAGATGGGCAAAATTAAAAAATGGGCTTTGGGTGTTTTTGTTGGATTGACACTTTTGGTGACCACCGCATTTCAATCTGATTTTTTTGAAATCGCCAAGCAAATTGATATTTACACCACTTTGTTTAAAGAGCTCAATATGTATTATATTGATGCCGTGAATCCGGCAAAATTGTCGAATAAAGCCATCAGTTCCATGCTCGAAAGTCTGGATCCTTACACGCGTTATTACGACGAACAGGGCGTTGAAGATGCCCGAATTGCTGCCACCGGTGAATATGGCGGAATAGGCGTGGTGACCCGCTATAAAAACAACAATTTAACCATTCGTGAACTGCTCAAAAATTCTCCTGCGGAAAAGGCAGGTATGAAACCGGGCGATAAAATTTTAAAAATTAACGATATTGAAGTCAGGGATTTTGATGAAACTGGTGTTGCCGCCTTGCTAAACGGTTTGCCAAACACCAAAGTAAACCTTCAAATTGAACGTCAGAACAAAAAAATGGAACTGTCAGTAACCCGTGAAAAAATTACCGTAAATCCGGTTCCTTATTATACGATGCTGGCCAATGAAGTTGGCTATATTTCCTTCACCACTTTCAACGAAAAGGCGGCCTATGAAGTTAAAAAAGCTTTTTCAGACTTGAAAGAACAAGGAATGAAAAAACTGATTATTGATGTACGCGGAAATCCGGGCGGATTGCTGAATGAAGCGGTCACAATAGCCAATTTTTTTATTCCGAAGGACAAAATAGTGGTGACCACAAAAGCGAAGATTGAAAAATGGAGCGACACTTTTAAAACATTGCAGGCACCAATGGATTTAGAAATTCCCGTTGCCATTTTAATAAACAACCGTTCGGCTTCGGCTTCAGAAATTTTAGCGGGTTCGCTGCAGGATTATGACAGGGCGGTTATTATTGGCGAACGTTCTTTTGGCAAAGGTTTGGTGCAGCGCTATTTGCCGCTTTCTTACGGAACGCAAATGAAAATCACCATTTCTAAATATTATACGCCAAGCGGCCGCTGCATTCAGGAATTGGATTATACCAATACCGACGAAAAAGGGAATGTCCCTAAATTTACCAAAAGCACAGAAACCTACAAAACGGAAAAAGGAAGAACCGTTTATGGCGGTGGCGGTATTTTTCCAGATGTTGAAATTGAAAAACCAACAACCACAAAAACCACCGAAATCCTTTTGAATTCCGACGCGTTTTTTAACTACGCCACCCAATATTTTTACCAAAACCCAACAATTTCGGAACCTTCAAAATTTAAGTTGGCGGATGCGGATTATGCTTCATTTAAAATTTATTTAGGTAAAAATCATGCTTCTTTTGAAACAAAAGCAGAAGCTGAATTTAAAAAAGCATTGGAAACAGCTTCCGCAGAAAATTTAAACGGGAACACATCAAAAGGCTATTCGGAACTTTTAACGGCGATTCAAGCTGAAAAATTCAAGGAATTGGATAAAAATAAGGAAGAAATTACCAATGAATTGTCGGAAGAAATTATAAAACGGTATTATTATGCCGAAGGCGTTTATCAGCAAAAAGCAATCTTCGACCCGGTTATTTTGAAAGCGGTTTACATATTGAACAATGAGAAAGCATATCAAAAAATAATTGGCAAATAGCAATTAGAAAAAAGAGATGAGAATAGAGAAAAGAGACTAAAAAAATTAATGGATAGTAAACAGTTTCAGTTTTCAGTAAATAATAGTCAAATTATTTTATTGTATGAGGTTGCTGAGTCGAGCCGAAGTAAACGAATAAAAATTAAAGAAAACGAGGAACAGATTGCTGCAGTTTTTTGCAAAAACTTCGCAATGACGCAATAAATCAACAATTACACGATTAAACAATTAAACGATTAAACGTTACCTTTACATCAAAACCAAATAATGAAACGAGCCAAACAAATTTTGATACACACAGAAATGATTAATGGCGAACAGCAGCTGTAACAATAAAAAATAAAATATAACAGATGAAAAATTCAAAAATAAAAGAAAGAACGCGTGCCCAGGAATCCTCGGGAGCCATTGAGCGATTATATATCTCCATGCGCCACATGTTTACCAGAGGTTTCTACAAGCCTATGGGGATTTCCGGAGAGACTTTAAGGGAGTCTTTATTGTTGCTTCGTCCTGAAATTTACGGCACCATTGCTGAAGAAAAAGTGGAGTTAAACGGCTTGATATATGTGATTGAAAGGCTTCCTATCGGCATTGAAGAATGTCAGTTTATCAATTTAACTTCCGAAGAAGGTTATGGAAAATCGCATTTTAAAGCCATTGTTCCGCCAAAAAGAAGAAGAAATTGTTATAGAATTGACAAAGATCAAATGAATATTGAGGTGACCCGCGGAAGATCGGAGATTTATGATGTGTTAACGCATTTAACTTTTTTGTTTATTGAATCCCATAAAATAGCAAATAAAGTGCTGATCAGTGAAGGCAATGAAACCAACAGAGAATGGAAAAAACTGGAGGAAGTTGTGCTGAATAACATAAAACTGTCAAGTGATGAGCGCGACATTATGTTGGCGCATTTGGCAAGTATTTTAGGACGTACTTTTGAAGAAACGCAACTGGTTCACGGAATTGTTCAAGAGAAAAACAATCCAGACCGGTTTTTTCAAATTATTTTTTGGCTGGGAACTTTGGCCATTAATGAGAAAATGCACGACTTAAAAAGAACCATCACTTTTAGTCCGGTGTTGCGCGAACGAATTGGACATCACATTTACGGTGAAATGTGGGCAAATAACGTTAAAGAAGTGTTGCTTGAAAAAAACTTATTGTCGCGACCAATCCATATTATCAGCGCCAATATGCACAGCGTGATGAATTCCATTTATGCACCGGTGGTGTTGCCAAAACAAATTAAAGACAGTGACATTATTTCTTTGTTTGAATTGTTAAGCGACCCTGAAAATGAAGATTTACGTTCGCAAGTGGAAGTTTATGCCGAAAAAAATGGACTTATTCATATAAATGACACTTCAGGAACTTATATTGATGTTCAAATTATTGATACAGAGAAAATAGACCTAAGCAAAACGAATTATCAATTTGAAAATACTTTGCCTACCGAAGAAAAACCAGTGCTCATTGTGATGGATTATGCTTTTGGTGAGCAGGCTTATGAAACGATGGATGAGTTGTTGAAACCATATACCGATGAAAATGGCAAAAATCACCATTTAAACGTGGAATCAGTTTCAATAATGGGTAAAGCCGGAATTTTAGAAGGTGGAAAAGGGGATATTATGATTCCTTCTTCCCATATTTTTGAAGGCACCGCCGACAATTATCCGTTTAAAAATCAGCTTAAAAAGAGTATGTTTGAAGGTTGTGGCGTTGATGTTTATACAGGAACTATGGTTTCTGTTTTGGGAACATCACTTCAAAATAAAGATATTTTGAAATTCTTTTACAATTCGACCTGGAAAGTGGTAGGACTAGAAATGGAAGGGGCACATTACCAAAAAGCCATTCAGGCGGCATCAAAAATTAGGGGAAATATTTCCGAAAAAGTGAAAGTGCGTTACGCCTATTACGCATCAGACAACCCGATGGTTACCGGAAGCACCTTGGCTTCTGGAGGTTTGGGAACAACCGGTGTTCGTCCAACGTATGTCATCACGCAAAAAATATTGGAACAAATATTTTAAGGTTTTTCAGCATAAAAAGAGATAAAATCAGTTAAAAAATATGAATGTATTAATTTTAGGTTCAGGAGGAAGGGAACATGCAATGGCCTGGAAAATAGCGCAAAGTGATTTGTTAACGCAATTATTTATCGCTCCGGGAAATGAAGGAACCGACCAACTGGGCGCCAATATAAAAATACAGCCAACCGATTTTGAATCGATAAAAGAGCTGGTTTTGGAACAAGAAATTGAATTGGTGGTTGTGGGTCCGGAGGATCCTTTGGTAAAAGGCATCCACGATTTCTTTTTAAACGATCCCGAATTGAAAAATGTAGCCGTCATCGGACCGCAAAAACTGGCGGCGCAACTGGAAGGAAGCAAGGAATTTGCCAAAGAATTTATGGTGCGTCACCACATACCAACCGCAGCCTATAAAAGTTTCACAAAAAATAATCTGGAGGAAGGTTTTCAATTTTTGGAAACCTTAAATCCGCCCTATGTGTTAAAAGCCGACGGATTGGCACAGGGAAAAGGTGTGTTGATTTTGAATGATTTGCTGGAAGCAAAGGATGAATTGAAAGAAATGCTGGCCAATGAAAAGTTTGGCGCAGCAAGCAGTAAAGTGGTGATTGAAGAATTTTTGGACGGCATCGAATTGAGTTGTTTTGTGTTGACCGACGGAAAAAGTTACGTTAATTTTCCAAACGCCAAAGATTACAAACGCATTGGCGAAGGCGACAAAGGATTGAATACCGGCGGCATGGGTGCAGTTTCTCCAGTACCTTTTGCTGATGAAGCCTTTATGAAAAAAATTGAAGAGCAAGTGATAAACCCAACGGTGAAAGGCTTGCAAAAAGACAACATTCCGTACAAAGGTTTTATTTTCTTCGGAATCATTAAAGTGGGTAATGAGCCAAAAGTAATTGAATACAATTGCCGAATGGGCGATCCTGAAAGTGAAGTGGTCATCCCAAGAATAAAAAGTGATTTTTTAGAATTGCTCATCGCTGCCGGAAAAAATGAATTGTACACCAAAACCATTGAATTTGTAAGTGAAAGCGCCTGTACCGTGATGTTGGTTTCTGGCGGTTATCCGGAAAGCTATGAAAAGGGAAAAGTGATTTATGGATTGGATAAGGTAGAAGGTTCCATCGCATTTCACGCAGGCACCACCAACAAAAATAATGAAGTGGTTACCAACGGCGGTCGTGTTTTGGCAATGACTTCTTTTGGCGCAGATTTTAAAGAAGCCCTAAAAAAATCGTATCAAAACATGGATAAAATTTGTTTTGACAAGATGAATTTCAGAAAAGATATTGGTTTTGACCTTTAAAAAAAAATTCTTGTTGCGCCCTTAAACTGGGGATTGGGACACGCCACGCGCTGTATTCCCATCATTAATGCGTTGCTGAAAGCCAATTACGAACCAGTTTTGGCAAGTGATGGCGACGCCTTGCTGTTGCTTCAAAAAGAATTTCCTTTATTGAAAAGTGTTGAATTGCCGTCGTACAATATTCGCTATCCAAAAAATGGGAAATACCTGAATTTCAAACTGCTGTTGCAAATTCCTCACATCATTTCAGCCATTAAAAAGGAACGAAAAACAGTTTCTGAACTGATTGAAAAAGAGAATATTGCCGGAATTATTTCCGACAACAGGTTTGGCGTTTACAGCAAAATAGTGCCTTCGGTGTATGTGACACATCAATTAAAGGTCATGTCGGGAAAAACCACTTTTATTACCACAAAAATTCATCAGCAATTCATCAGGAAATTTGACGAATGCTGGGTGCCGGATACGGAAGGAATTTTCAATTTTTCTGGAGATTTGGGTCATTTGAAAAAGCACAGTTTCAACCTAAAATACTTGGGAATATTAAGCCGTTTTCAACCAAAAGAAATAGAGATTAAATACAATTTATTGCTGCTGCTTTCTGGTCCGGAGCCGCTAAGAACCTTGCTTGAAAATAAATTATTGAAGGAATTAAAGCATTTTGAAGGCAAAATATTAATGGTGAGGGGCGTTTTAAACAATGCTGCGGAAATAAAGGCTCCAGGCAATTTCAAAATCGTTAATTATTTATTGGCAAACGAGCTCGAAGAAGCCATTAACCAAAGTAATTTGGTGATTGCCCGATCAGGCTATTCAACCATTATGGATTTGGCGGCATTGGGGAAAATGGCTTTTTTTATTCCGACGCCCGGACAATTTGAGCAGGAATATTTGGCAAAAAGGTTACAGGAAAAAGCAATGGCGCCTTATACAGAACAAGACGAATTTACCGCAGCGAAATTAAGTGATTTAACCAATTTTTCTGGATTCAAAAAAGTGCATTCAACGGTTGATTTAAACTGGTTCAAACTTTTCGAGGGTAAATGAAAATGTGGAGCCTTTTTTAAATTCGCTTTCCGCAAAAATAGCTTCGTCGTGGGCTTCAATTATATGTTTTACAATGGCCAATCCCAATCCCGATCCGCCTTGCTCTCTTGATCGGCTGGAATCTACCCTGTAAAAACGTTCAAAAATTCTTGGCATGTGTTTGGCTTCAATGCCTTCGCCATTGTCCGAAACTTTAACAAGCAGCTTATCTTTATTAAGCGATTCAATGCTTATTGTAGTTAAGCCATCAATTTTTCCGTATTTTATAGAGTTTACCAGCAGGTTTGTGAGCACTTGTTCAATCCGTTCCTCGTCGCCGAGGGCCATGATTGGAAATCGGTATTTTTTATTAAAAGACAGCGTAATATTCCTTTTTTTGGCTTTCATTTCAAGCAATTCAAACACGTTTTGAACCAAATCGACCAAATCAAAAGGTTCTTTATTTAAACTTAAATCGGCCGATTCCAGTTTTGAAATCAAGTCCAGATCTTTTACAATGGCAATCAATCGTTCAACACCTTTGTTGGCTCTTTTTATATATTTTTTACTGATTTTTTTATCATTGATGGCGCCACCTTCTAAAGTCAGCAAATAGCCCTGAACCGTAAATAGCGGCGTTTTTAATTCGTGTGAAATATTCCCCAAAAACTCTCTTCGGTAGTCTTCTCTTAAATTTAAATTTTTAATTTGAAGTTGCTTGTTTTTCGCAAAAGTCTGAACATCTCTTGACAAGGTATCAATATCTGTGGTAATTGGTGTTTTGTTAAAATCGGAAGTGTCTAAAATGGAGACACTGTCGTATATTTTTTTGATGCGCTGATAAATAAATTTTTCAAGGCGGTATTGGGTGATTAAAAAAGTGAACGAAAAAACAACAACAATATAAAGAAGTAAATAACCAAGATTAAGTGCAATGTCTAAAAAATAAGCCAGTAAAACTAAGGCAATAGAAGTAAAAACAGTGATGTAAACCGACGACCAAAAAGCAAAGAAATATGTTTTTTTAATCTTCATCAATCACAAATTTATACCCAACGCCTTTGATGGTTTTAAAATTATCATCGCCCAATTTTTCGCGTAATTTTCGGATGTGAACATCAATGGTTCTTCCGCCTACAACCACTTCATTTCCCCAAACCTGGTTTAAAATATCATCGCGTTTAAATACCTTTCCAGGTTTTGAAGCCAACAGGGCAAACAGTTCAAATTCTTTTCTGGGAAGTGACATTTTTTCACCATTTTTAATAATCACATATTCTTCGCGGTCAATAATAAAGTCACCTATTTTTATTTTTTCTGTTTCGGAATTGCTAACGTCATCAACCCTGCGCAAGAGTGCTTTTATTTTGCTGATGAGCACTTTTGGTTTTATGGGTTTGGTGATATAATCATCTGCGCCCACATCAAAACCAGCCATTTGCGAGTAATCTTCGCTGCGCGCCGTAAAAAAAGTGATCAGCACATTTTCCAAACCTTTGGTTGCCCTGATTTTTTCGCAGGCTTCAATGCCGTCCATTTCGGGCATCATAATATCTAAAATAATTAAATGAGGCTCGTGCTTTTTAGCGCTTTCAACGGCTTCAATGCCGTTTTTGGCGGTATAAATTTTATAGCCTTCATTTTTCAGGTTGTAACCAACAATCTCTAAAATATCCGGTTCATCATCTACCAACAGTATTTTAATATCAGAATTTTTCATAATTGGTGCTGTTTTATATCATAAAAGCAGTCAAAAGTAGTCATAATTTATTTTTACCGTGCAAAAGATAACCAGTATTTAAAATTATAACATTAAGATAACATAAACCTTACAATAGCTTAATTTTTAGTACATTTATCTTTAAAAAAAAGTTATGAGCACAAATATTAATTTTGAAAACATCCTGTTTCTGGATATTGAAACCGTTCCTGAAGTTGAAAATTTTTCTGAACTGTCTGAAGAAAAACAGGAGCTTTTTGCCCAAAAGACTGCCTACCAGCGCAAAGAGGAAGTGACGTCAGATGAATTTTATGAACGCGCCGGAATTTGGGCCGAATTTGGTAAAATCGTTTGCATCTCTGTCGGTTATTTTGTCAATTTTAATTCAAAAAACCGAACATTTCGCGTCACTTCTTTTTATGGAGATGATGAAAAGGTAATTTTGAATGGATTTAAAAAGTTGCTGGAAAGTCATTTTAACAAACCCGAGCATATTTTATGCGCCCACAACGGAAAAGAATTTGATTTTCCCTATATCGCCCGCAGAATGATTATCAACCAAATTGTTTTGCCCGAAAAACTGAATTTATTCGGAAAAAAACCTTGGGAAATTGGGCATTTGGACACGATGGAATTGTGGAAATTTGGCGATTACAAACATTACACTTCCCTAAAATTGCTCACGTTAATTTTAAATATTCCGTCGCCCAAAGACGACATTAGCGGAAGTGAAGTTTGCGGCGTTTATTACAAAGAAAAAGATGTTGCCCGCATCGCTGTTTATTGCGAAAAAGACACCATCGCCGTTGCTCAATTACTGTTGCGATTTAACAATGAACCCTTAATTGAGGAACTAAATATTGTTCATGTATAGTTGATGCGTTTAATTGTTTAATCGTTTAATTCAAAATTTAGAATCCATCATTTAAAATTGTCAATTTAATCTTCCAACATTGAAGAAAGCTCAAACCAACGGCCCTCTTTTTGGTCAATTTTTTTGCTGATTTCCTGCAATTTTAAAGACAACTCATTAATTTCTTCCACAGAAAGTGCAGCATCCAAAAACTTGGCTTCAATGGCGCTTTTTTGTGTGGTCAACGCTTCAATGTCGCCTTCAATGTTGTCAAATTCCTTTTTTTCTTTAAACGACAATTTCGATTTGTTGTCTGATTTTATTCTGGAATCTGTATTTTTTACCGCCGTATTTTCTTCCGCAGGTTTTGAATCTTCATATACTTTATAATCGGTATAATTTCCGGGGAAATCTTCAATTACGCCATCGCCTTTAAAAACAAAAAGATGGTCCACAATCTTGTCCATAAAATACCGGTCGTGAGAAACCACGATCAAGCAGCCCGGAAAATCTAGCAAAAAGTTTTCCAGCACATTTAAAGTCTCAATATCCAGATCGTTTGTGGGCTCATCCAAAATTAAAAAGTTCGGATTTTGGATTAAAACCGTGCACAAATACAAGCGTTTTCTTTCGCCGCCGCTTAATTTTTCTACAAAATCGTATTGCCGTGATCTGCTGAACATAAATCGCTCCAACAACTGAGCGGCCGAAATTTTCCTTCCTTTGGTCAGCGGAATATATTCCCCAAATTCCTTGATCACTTCTATCACTTTTTGGCCCGGTTTTATCACAATGCCGTCTTGCGAATAATGGCCGAATTTTATGGTTTCGCCAATCACAACCTTGCCCAAATCAACGGGTATTTGTCCGGTGAGCATTTTTATGAACGACGATTTTCCGGTACCGTTTTTACCGATAATCCCTATGCGTTCGTTTCTTTTGAACACATAATCAAATTTGTTCAATATTTTCAAATCACCAAAAGATTTTGAAACGTGGTGAAATTCAGCAATTTTTGAACCCAAACGCTCCATATC
>CAZBGP010000013.1:11633-36284 GCA_964491495.1 uncultured Lutibacter sp.
TCTAAATCCAAATGGTTGGTGGGCTCATCCAAAATTAACAGGTCCGATTTATGGATTAAAATCACCGCCAACGACAATCTTTTGCGCTGTCCGCCCGAAAGTGAACTCACTTTTTGGGTTAAATCGTCTAATTTTAATTTCGATAAAATTTGCTTGTATTGGGTTTCAAAATCCCAGGCATTTAGCCTGTCCATTTTTTCAAAAGCCACTTGGTAAGCCTTTTCATCATTGGGATTGTGCAACGCTTTTTCATATTCCTCAATCACTTTTAACGTCTCGTTATCCGAATTAAAAATGGTTTCCTCAACTGTTAAGTTGTCGTCTAAACTGTCTTCCTGCGACAAATATTCAATTTTTATGCCCTTGCGCGACACCACTTGTCCGCTATCTGCGCTCGCCAATCCCGCAATAATGTTCAAAATCGTGGTTTTCCCGGTGCCGTTTTTGGCGATAAATGCAATTTTTTGATCTTTATTTATGCCGAATGAAACATTGCTAAAAAGCGCCACTTCACCAAAAGATTTCGATATATTTTCAACGGATAAATAATTCATATTTCAAATTTTTGCAAAAGTACGCAATAAAAGTGAGAATTAATTTTGGGCGTTCCCCTTCGGGTCGGGCTTTTCGCTGCAATCCGACGTTGTGAGTTGAGCGTGGCAATCTGTTGAACGTATTTCCTAATATGCTCACAACGCAGGGATTTCCGCTGCAATCCCTTACGCAGTTTAAAACAAATCGATGCTTGTGAAAAAACTTTGTTAAATTAGCCATAATATTATTATTGAGTTTTAAGCCAACTATCAGTTCTAAAAATATGAAGATGAAATCAGCAGCCAATACGCCAGAGGAATATATTAACAACCTGCCCGATGACCGAAAGCAAGTGATGAATACATTGAGAAAAACGATACTTGACAATTTGCCAAAAGGATTTAAAGAAACCATAAGTTATGGAATGATTGGCTATGTTGTGCCACATTTAATGTATCCTGACGGTTATCATTGTGATCCAAAATTGCCGCTTCCATTTATGAGTATCGCTTCCCAGAAAAATTTTATCGCGATTTACCACATGGGTTTGTATGCAAACCAAAAACTGATGAATTGGTTTTTACAGGAATATCCAAAACATTGCGATACAAAATTGGATATAGGAAAAAGTTGCATCAGATTTAAAAAAATGGATCAAATTCCATTCGACTTGATTGGGGAACTTTCAAAAAAAGTAACCGTAAAAGAATGGATAGCAACTTACGAGGAAAGCTTTAAAAAAAGTAATCTCTAAAAACATTATTCAACTACTTTATGATTGAAATGAATTACATCGACTGGACTGGATTTATTGGCGTAACCTTACTTTTATTGGCTTTTTTTCTTAATTTAATGGACAAAATTAAAACAGATAGTTTAACTTATTTGCTGTTAAATTTTTTGGGCGCAGGCATTGCCTGTTTGGCTTCTGTTCTTTTGAATTATATGCCGTTTGTGATTTTGGAAGGGTGCTGGGCATTGGTTTCTGCAGTCGGATTGGTAAAATTGGTGGCCAAAGATAATTAATTCAATAGCTTTTTTACTTTTTTTAACCGCAAGTTGCGCAAAGAAAAAAACCGCAAAGGGCCTTTAGATTTGATTAATTAATTTGAGATCAATATGGATTGGCATTTTTTAGCATTGATTTAATGGATAAATACTTTGCGTACTGTGCGGAAATCTTTGCGCCTTTGCGGTTAAAAAAGCATCTTTTAATAGGTGTTATTTAAACGATTCAGCAAAGAAACAATATGTATATTTTGTTCAAATTTGGCTATATTCGTAACCAAGAGCAACATCAACGATAACCTTATGGCACCAATATTAAAAGTACAGAATTTATCGATCTCATTTGGTTCAGGCAATGAGCAAAATAAGGTAGTGAATGAAGTTTCATTTGAACTGAACCAACAACAAATATTGGGTATCGTCGGCGAATCTGGCAGCGGTAAATCAGTGACTTCTTTGGCAATTTTAGGATTGCTTCCAAAAAATGCGACCATCAACGGCAGTATTTTATTCAACGACACCAATTTACAAAATACTTCAGAAAAGGAGTTTCAAAAAATAAGGGGAAATAAAATCTCCATGATTTTTCAGGAGCCGATGAGTTCCTTAAATCCGAGTTTAACTTGCGGTTATCAGGTCCAGGAAATTTTATTGCAGCACAAAAAGCTGTCGAAAAAGGAAGCTAAAAATCAGGTGATTGCGCTTTTTTACAAGGTGAAATTGCCAAGGGCAGAAGAGATGTTCAGCCAATATCCGCACCAGCTTTCGGGCGGACAAAAACAACGGGTGATGATTGCAATGGCCATCGCCTGCAAACCACAAATTTTAATAGCCGACGAACCCACCACGGCGCTTGATGTTACCATTCAAAAAGAAATTATTGAACTATTGAAAGCACTTCAGCAGGAAACTGAAATGAGCATTATTTTTATCACGCACGATTTGGCCTTGGTTTCTGAAATAGCAGATACCGTTTTGGTGATGTATCAGGGAGAAATTGTGGAGCAAGGAAATGTGGCACAGGTTTTTAAACATCCCGTTCACAATTACACTAAAGCGCTCATAAATTCGAAACCCAATTTAAAAGAACGCCTAAAAAAGTTACCCACTGTAAAAGATTTTATAGAAAACACGGTTGCTCATGAAGTGTATACCACAAAACAACGCAACGATTTTCACGACAAAATTTATGCGTCAAAACCCTTGCTGGAAGTAAAAAATGTGGCGACTTATTTCAATACTGAAAAACCCTTTTTCTTCGGAAAAGCAAATCCCGTAAAAGCTGTTGATGCCGTGTCATTTCAACTTTTTGAAGGGGAAACTTTAGGTTTGGTTGGCGAATCGGGTTGTGGTAAAACAACCTTAGGCCGCACCATTTTGCACTTGGAAAAAGCCACAAAAGGCCAAATTTTTTACAAACAAAAGGACGTTACCAATCTGTCAAAAAAGGAATTAAAGGATTTCAGAAAAGAAGTCCAGATCATTTTTCAGGATCCGTTTTCATCGCTCAATCCAAGAATACCGGTTGGTGAGGCATTGATGGAACCTATGAAAGTGCACGGAATATTAAATTCATCCGAAGAACGAAAAAAATATGTTTTTGAATTGTTGGAACGGGTTGGCTTGCTGGCGGAACATTTTTACCGGTATCCGCATGAATTTTCGGGTGGACAACGGCAGCGGATTGGTATTGCACGAACCATTGCGCTAAAACCAAAATTGATTATTTGCGACGAATCGGTTTCGGCGCTCGATGTTTCCGTGCAGGCGCAGGTTTTAAATTTGCTAAATGAATTGAAAGCAGATTTTGGCTTCACCTATATTTTTATTTCCCATGATTTGGCGGTTGTAAAATACATGGCCGATCAGCTGGTGGTGATGAGCAACGGCAAAATTGAAGAAATTGGTGATGCCGATGCCATTTATAAATCGCCAAAAACGGCTTATGCCCAAAAATTAATTGATGCCATTCCGAAGGGGATCTAAAAGTTAGAAGACAGAAGACCGAAGACGAAAATCAAATTTTAAAAACAGGACTTATTAAATTTTTATTGGAACGTCACTGAATAATGATATCAAGTAAAATTCGTCTATTTTCTCTGTTCTATGCTCTCTTTTCTAACCATCAATTAACATTTTTTTCATTTGAATAAATTGTATATTGCAGCGCTGTATGAGAACTAGGAATTTGCATCGGGTAATTGCGGTTGGAATGTTGTTTATTTCAGGTCTTTCGTATGCCCAGAAGATAAATACGGAGGAAGAAAACAGCTTAAAATTTCAAACCCATTTTTTTGAAGCTTTAAAGCAAAAAGCCATAAAAAACTATGGAAAAGCAATTGAAAGTTTGGAATTGTGCCAAGAAATGGATTCTGTTAATGTGCCTGTTTTATTTGAATTTTCAAAAAACCATTTGGAACTGAACAATTATTTTGAAGCGGAATTATTTATTGATAAAGCATTAAAATTTGAAGCGGAAAACAGGTATTTATTGCATCATAAAGTTGCTGTTTTAAAAGCGCAGCGAAATTTTAATAAAGCCATTGATGTTCAAAAAAAAATATTGAAACTTCAGCCAAAAGAATCCGAAGAATTGGTGTTTCTTTACATTCAAAATCAGAATTTTGTGGAAGCGGAAGCATTGATTGCGAAAATTGATGAAAATGCGATGGCAACATTGCGCTTAAAATCGTTTAAAAGGTTTTTGGAAAACAGAAACGCGGTTCCCGAAAAAACAGTTGAAATTTCTATAGGAAATGCAGATATTGAAACGTTGAAAAAGGCTTATGCCCAAAATAAGGACTTTAAAACAGTAAAAGAAATTTTGGACAATGAAGCGGCAGGTGAACTTTTTGAACAAGTTTATGCCGACAGTAAAGAGGCTTTGGAATTGTTTCCAGAGCAGCCTTTTTTATATAAAATGAATGGTTTGGCGCTAAACAAGCTGGGAAAATATAATGAAGCCATCGCCGTTTTAAGTATTGGCATTGATTTTGTTATTGACAACAGCACAATGGAAGCAGATTTTTACGAACAACTTTCTATAAGTTATGAAAAGTTGGGAAACAAAAGCGAAGCATTAAAATACAAACAAAGAGCCATTGCGTTAAGAAAATAAAATTATAAGATGAAGTATTATTTTAAAATAGCGCTATTGATGTTACTTGCACTTTCTTCGTGTAAAAGCAAAAAAAGTTTGACCGACATGGATAGTATTGAAGACATTTCAACAAAAAAAATCATAAGCAATCACTACAACAATAATTTCAATCAGAAATCGGTGAATGCCAATTTAAACGCCAAATATTCCGATAATAAAATGTCAACCTCCGTCAATATAAAACTTCGGATTGATATGGATAAAACAATTTGGATGAGCGCCACCAAGTTGGGATTTCCTTTGGCAAAAGTTAAAATTACGCCAAACAGGGTGAGTTATTATGAAAAATTAAAGGGCACTTATTATGATGGAGATTTTGCTTTGTTAAGTAAATGGCTGGGAACTGAATTGGATTATGAAAAAGTTCAAAACATTTTATTGGGACAAGCTGTTTTAAACTTAAGACAAGGAAAATACGATTCAAAACTCGACAACCAGTTGTATCAATTATCACCAATAAAGGAGAATGAATTGTTTGGCATTTTGTTTTTTATGAATCCTGATAATTTTAAACTAAACCGACAGGAAATTACCAATACGGAAAAGCAGCAAATACTTACCGTTTCCTATGCAAATTATAAGGATATTAAAGGAGAACAGTTTCCCGAAAACATCAATATAATAGCCACAGATCGCAACAATTTAACCACTATAAATATCGAATATAAGTCGGTTGAATTCAATGAAGAATTAACGTTTCCTTTTGAGATTCCATCAGGTTACAAAGAAATTACTTTAAAATAATGCAGTTTAAATTCAAGTACATTTTTCTTTTTTCGACACTATTTTTAAGTGTGGCAATTTTTGCCCAAAGCTCAAAACGTGAAAATTTGGAGGCGCGTAAAAATCAAATAAAAAAGGAGATTGTTTATTTGGACGGCTTGCTTAAAAGTACAAAAAAAGTTGAAAAAAATTTATTGGTTGAGGTTAAAGATTTAAAGGATAAAATCAAGAAAAGGGAAGAGTTAATTACCGTAATTTCCCATGAATCTTCTGAACTTGGAAATGAAATTTACACAAACCAGCTTGAAATAAACAAAAATCAACGCAATTTGGAAGCGCTGAAAAAGGACTACGCCCAAATGATTTTTAAATCGTACAAAAGCAAGTCACAAAACAGCCGAATTATGTTTTTACTTTCTTCCGAAAATTTTTATCAAGGCTACAAACGCTTTCAGTATATGAAACAATATTCCAGTTTCAGAAAAAATCAGGCAGATGAAATTCAACAAAAAACAATTGAAATTCAGACTTTAACAGATACGTTGATTTCTAAAAAGAAGCAAAAACAAGATCTTTTAACTGAAAAACAACAAGAGCAAATTGTAATTCAAAAAGAAAAACAGGAACAGGAAACGTTATTGAGTCAGGTAAAGGACAAGGAAAATAAATACAAAAGACAAATTTCACAATTTCAAAGAGAAGAAAGAAAAATCGATGCCCAAATAGATAAAATAATCAGGGACGCTATTGTGGCTTCCAATAAAAATACTTCAAAACCTACTTCCACAACTTTTACGCTAACGGGAGAAGCAAAGGAATTGGCTTCAAAATTTACATCGAATAAAGGGCAATTGCCTTGGCCTGTTGAAAAAGGTATTGTTTCTACCTACTATGGAAAACAACCGCACCCCGTTGTGAAAACAGCCACCATACAAAGCAATGGCGTTAGAATTACCACAGACAGCGGCAGTAAAGCACGCGCCGTTTTTGAAGGAACCGTATTGTCGGTTCAGATATTGGGCGGCAATTTAAAAGCTGTATTAATACAACACGGGGATTACATAAGTGTTTATAAAAATTTGGAAAGCGTTTTTGTGCATAAAGGCCAAAAAGTAAATACCAAACAAGAAATTGGAACTATTTATACCGATAAAATTACAGGGAAAACAATTTTGGGATTTGTATTGTCGCGAAATGTAACAACGGAGAATCCAGCTTCCTGGATTTATAGGATGTAATTTTGGGTTGTTTTAGTTTGAAATTTCAGTCAATATTTACACTTCTAACATTTAACATTTAAAAAATAACGCTACCCTACAAATAATTTTCGCAATTCATCAGCATCGGTAGGTTTCATTTTTCCGGAAAGGATTAAGCTTAATTGTTTACGGCGCAAAGCACCTTCATAACGTTCCTTTTCAAGAGGCGTTTCAGGTTCTAATTGCGGAACGGTAATTGGTTTCCCTGACTTGTCAACAGCCACAAAAGTGTAAATGCCTTCGTTTACTTTAGAACGTACTTGAGATTCCCGGTCTTCAATCCAAACATCAACATAAATTTCCATCGAAGATTTAAAAGCTCTTGAAACTTTGGCTTCAATGGTTACCACACTGCCCACCGGAATGGCGTTGTTGAAAGCAACGTGATTTACAGAAGCAGTAACAACGATTGAATGAGAATGACGGCGTGCCGCAATACTGCAAGCCCTGTCCATCCGTGCCAACAATTCGCCACCAAATAAATTCCCCAACGGATTGCTTTCTCCCGGTAAAACAATATCGGTTAAAATGGTTAAAGATTCTTTAGGTGTTTTAGCCATGGTTATTGAATTTATTTTCGGAAAAATAGGATTTTTATTTTAGAAAAAGCTTCAGTAAAAGTTAAAAGATTAGTATTCTTTAACCAATAGCCATGCGTCTTCCGATTCCGTTTTATGAATGATGCGCATTTTATTTATCGCTTCATCTTCGGTGGTAAAACTTTCATAAGCAACCTGTGTTAAATCCCATTTATTTGCGCCTAAAATTTTAGCATCGTACCCTTTTTCGAGCAATTGCTGCAATTTTTTCTCTGCATTTTCAGGAGTTCTGAAAGCACCGGCGATAATATGGTAATTATAGGCTTCTTTGGTGATATTTAAGGTAATTGCAGGCAACGGATTGGAAATCACAAACGTTGCTTCCTGTATGGTTTTTTCGACTTTCTTTTGTTGTTGTTCGGCTTCGGCAACCAAATTTTTATATTCAATTTTTTGGTATTCGTTCCAGCCAACCGTGCCTAAAGCGAAAAGAATTGCAGCTGTTGCCGCATATTTAATAAATGCAGGCGTTTTTCTTTTGGTTGCTTCCGTTGAAGATGTTTCTAACTGCTTAATTTTTTCTTTGTAAACAACACGTTTTATTGCTGGGGAAACATAAGAACCCAATCCAAAAGATGCGGTTAAATAATTAACGGAATTTGATGGTTCAAAAATGAGTTTATGCTCTTTATTTAACTTAAATAATCCAATATTTTCCAACTCAAGCACTTCAACAGTCAATAGCAGTTTCCATTCGGCCACTTCTTTTTCAATCGATTCCAAGGCTTCTGAATAGGAAATTTTTTTGGCGGCAGCAATATAATTTGCCAGCAATCCGTCATTATTTTGTAAATGGGAATTGAAGGTCAACTGATTGGAAGGCGGATAAAAAGTGTGTGTAAAATGATTCACTTTTGCCGATATTTCGTTGGTTACAAAACCGCCAAAATTTGGCACAATCACACATTCGTACCGGTATAATAAATCGCTTATGTAGTTTGCTGTTGTCATTGAAACAAATATATAAAAAACTGTTGCCAAAATAATAGTTATGCACAATTTTTATTAACAATAATTTTATATATTGACACTCAAATTGTTAAAATATGCTTGAAGAAGATTTGCTGTACGTTTTGGCGCTGCAGCGCGCAAAAGGTATTGGCGACATTAACGCTAAAAAGTTGCTGGCACACTGTGGAAGTGCTAGAGAACTGTTCAAAGAGAAACGCCGGAATATTGAAAAAATCTTTGGGTTTGGCAAACTTTCGACGCAATATTTATTCGATCCTGCCAATTTAAAAGAAGCCGAAGAAGAACTTAAATACATTCAGGACAATGCAATTGAAACACTTTATTTTACCGATAATACTTACCCGGAAAGATTAAAACATTGTATAGACGGACCAATATTGCTTTTTAAGGAAGGGAATATTGATTTGAACTTGGGACCAATCATCAGCATTGTAGGAACGCGCCAAATTACGAGTTACGGAAGGGATTTTTGTGAAAAATTGATAGCGGATTTAGTGGTGTACAATCCAATTATTGTTAGTGGTTTTGCTTATGGGGTTGATATTTGCGCTCATAAAGCAGCCGTCAAAAACAATTTGCAAACCATTGGTGTGTTGGCACATGGATTTGAAGAAATTTATCCGAAAATTCATAAAAAGTACATTTCGGAGATTCATAAAAATGGCGGATTTCTGACTGAATTTTGGCAAAATGACCAACCGCTTCGTGAAAACTTTTTAAAGCGAAATCGTATAGTTGCCGGCATGTCCGAAGCCACCATCATAATTGAGTCTGCTGAAAAAGGAGGTTCATTGGTCACTGCTGATATTGCGAATTCCTACAGCCGTGATGTTTTTGCGGTTCCCGGAAGAACCACCGATTTGTACAGCAAAGGCTGTAATGATTTAATTAAAAACAACAAAGCGGCCATATTAACTTCTGCAAAAGATTTAATCGAAATGATGAATTGGGAAGGTCCGCTAAATATTAAGAAACCCATTCAAAAACAACTTTTTGTCGAATTGACGGATAACGAACAGATGTTGTATGATTTTCTGTTACAAAACGGCAAAGAGTTGATTGATTTAATTTCCTTAAACTGCAAATTGCCCATTCATCAAACCACATCATTATTATTTAATTTAGAAATGAAAGGCATGGTAAAACCATTACCAGGTAAATTGTATGAAGCCATTTAGGGTTTTTACTTAAGTTAAAATAGCTTTAAATGCTATAACAAAAAGGTCAAATTGTTCTAAAATCTGTATTTTTGCAGCTTAAATAATATTATGATTAAAATACCCCAACAAGCAAAAGCACTTATTTTCGATTTAGACGGCACCATTGCCAACACCATGCCAAATCATTTTAAATCGTGGAGAAAGGCAGTTGTTCCATACGGAATTGACTTTGATGCAGCATTGTTTATGCAACTTACAGGAATGCCAAGAACTGCAACTATTAAAAAATTGAATGAAATGTTTGGTACTAAAATGAATCCTGTGATTGTTGGAAAAGTGAAGGAAGACCATTTTAATACCCTTGTAGATTTAACCGAAGAAATTGAAGTGGTTACCGATGTGATTAGAAAATATCATACTATTTTACCAATGTCCATAGGAACCGGAAGCACCAAAAATGGCGCAAAAAAAACGATTGAAGTCATTGGTTTTGAAAATTATTTCGACATCGTTATTACGGCGGATGATATTATAAACCACAAACCGCATCCCGAAACTTTTTTAAAATGCGCTGAATTAATGGGGGTAAAACCACAAGATTGTGTCGTTTTTGAAGATGGAATATTGGGAATGAATGCTGCTGCAGAAGCTGGAATGATGGTGATTGACGTAAACGACTATTTTAAAGTTGCGTTTGTGGTGTAAGATTTAAAAAACTGGATTTTAATCGAAATTATTATCATAAAAAAATCGCCTAAAAAATTAATTTTAGACGATTTTTCACTTTTAGTAAATAAAAGTTATTTTTATTTAGTTGGCCAAAGTAACTTCAGTACGTCTGTTATTTTGACGACCTGCTGGTGTTGCATTGGTATCAACTGGTTTGCTTTCTCCGAAACCTACAGTTTTTAATCTGTCAGCATTGATGCCGTTTGCAATCAAATAATCTCTTACTGCTGCTGCTCTTCTTTCAGACAATAATTGATTTGATTTATCTGAACCAACGCTATCAGTATGACCAGCAATAATAAAATTAGCTTGTGGATATTCTTTAAATATTAACACCATTGACTCTAAGACATTAATGGTTTCTTTATGGAAAGTTGCTTTTCCTGTATCAAATAAAATTATTTTTCCATATTCATTTAATGTCGCCATTACCTCAGTACTAGGTTCTATTGGACAACCTTTGTTTGAAGCTGGACCTGCAACAGTTGGACAAGCATCGTCTTTATCAACAACACCGTCTCCGTCAGTATCTGGACAACCTTTGTTTGCTTTGGCCCCTTTTTCATTTGGACAAGCATCATCTTTATCGGCAATTCCGTCACCATCAGCATCTGGACAACCGTTTAAAGCGGCCAAACCTGCAACAGTAGGACAATCGTCTTTAGAATCAACAACACCATCGCCATCAGTATCAGGACAACCATTAAATGCAGCCAATCCAAACACATCCGGACAAGCATCATCTTTGTCATAAATACCGTCACCATCTGTGTCAGTTCCTCCAAATTTTACAACAATTCCAACAGAATGTTGAAAATGTTGTAAAATATTTACATTGTCAAATACATGTTTGTATTTTGACTCAACGTTTAATCCAATATTGTCTGTGAACCAAAAGTTGATTCCACCACCAGCATTCACTGTGCCTGCTCCAAGTTTGTCCAACCATGTATAACCTCCACCGACTAAAACGTAAGGATCGAACCAAGAAGTTTCTCCAATAATGTTGTTAAGGTCAAACTTTAATGCACCATCTAAACCAAAATACATCAAATCGCTAACACTATTGTCACCCATTTTAGATATTTTGTTCAAAGTACCTGCTGCTTCAAGAGTGAAGCCATCCTCTAAATATTTACCAACAGAAATTTTAGATACTGTAGGAAGAATGTTATAATGGTCGCCTACATTAAAATACTCATCAAACCAACCGCCATATTCTGTATTATGAGTTGGGTAAAAATCTACTGCGTTTACACCAATGCCTATAGCCCAAGGATTGTTTTTGTCCTGTGCGTTTACTGCAATAGCACCTAATAAAATTAGGCTAAAAATAATTTTTTTCATTATAGTTTTTATTTTAGAGTTAATTAATTTAGGACCCAATGAAATGATTCAAATTAGGGATTCCTAGAGTTTTATTTATGTTACAAAGATATTTTTTTATGTTGAAAATGAGTTATACAATTGTAATAAAACTTTGCATAATTCACACATTTTCAACAAGAATGATAATTTTAAACTCCATTAAGCCAATATTTGGAATAAGAGACTATGGTAAATCTTGAATAAGCGCTTAGAAGAAGTCTAGTTTTTAACAAGGTAAAAAATTCCATATTAAATCCTTTTATGTGATTGGACACTTTCAATAATTACAGTAGTTAGAATTAGAAATCCGCCAATCAAAGTGTTTGCCGAAGGAATTTCATTCAGTAAAAACAGGCCGAATAAAACTCCATAAACAGGCTGTACACTGCTCATAATACTTGCGGTGCCAATAGAGAAATTCTTGAAACTCCTCACAAAAAGGGTATGTCCAACCGCGGTTGTCAGCAAGGCCAAAGCGAGTATGGCCATCCAATCTCCTGATGTTGGCTGAAATTCAAAGAGAAAAAGCACCGGCCATAAAACCAATGCAACAACAACCATTTGATAAAAAATGAGCATTGAGCCGGGATATTGCGCAATTTTTTGTTTCATCATAATATTTCTGATGGCATAAAACACCGAAGAAAGCAATCCGAAAAGCACGCCTTTTGTGACCTTGCTTTCCAAATTGAATTCGGGCGCTAAAAAATAAATTCCTATTAGGGCAATAATTCCCAAAAGAATATGCATTTTATTGAGTTTTGTTTTAAAAAATAAAGGTTCCAGCAAAGCGGTAATTACCGGATATGTGAATAAACTAAGCATTCCAATAGCAACATTTGAAAGTTGAAGTGCATAAAAATAGGTTATCCAATGGGCACCAAAAAGCAAGGAACTTAGGAAAATGGCTTTAAAATCTCTTTTGCCATAAATTTTTAGGTCAATTTTTTGATGCCAGCAATAGGCACCCAAAAGAACAACGGCAAAAACACAACGAAACCAAATGGTAACAGGTGGCGGCATCGAAACAAATTTGCCTAAAACACCCGAAGTGCTAATTAAAAGTATCGCAAGATTTAATTCTAAAATATTTTTTAGATGCTGGTTTTTCAATTTTATATTTTTTGAAGCGTTGCCAACGCTTTGTTTACGGAAGTGATTTTATCAAATGTCAGCAACAATCGCAATCCGTTTTTTGTTTCTTTTTCTTTCATCGTGCAGCCCATTGGATTTTGCTTAACAAATTCCAAAATTTTTGAAAAAACAGGCGTTTGATAAAATGAACTTTGCTGATTGGAAACAAAATAACCAATCATTTTTTGTTTTTTCAGAACAAGGCGTTCAAGCCCAAAAGATTTTGCAATCCATTTTATACGAACACTGTTCAGTAAATCCGCCACTTGAAATGGAAATTCACCAAATCGGTCAATCAATTCCAATTCAAATTTTTGCAGTTCTTCGTCCGTTTTCAGTTCACTTAATTTGGTATATAAATTCAAACGTTCAGAAATAACGTTGATGTAATCATCAGGAAAAAGAATTTCAAAATCGGTATCAATCTGAATGTCTTTTACATAGTCTTTTGGTTTTTCATCACTGTCTTTATACAATTCTTTGAACTCATTTTCCTTTAATTCCTCAATGGTTTCATTCAATATTTTTTGATAGGTTTCAAAACCGATATCATTGATAAAGCCGCTTTGTTCACCGCCCAATAAATCTCCTGCGCCTCGAATTTCCAGATCTTTCATGGCAATTTGAATGCCGCTGCCCAAATCGGTAAACAATTCAATGGCCTGAATTCTTTTTCGGGCATCATCGGTCATCATATGATAAGGTGGCGTAATAAAATAACAAAACGCTTTTTTGTTTGAGCGCCCAACGCGACCACGCATTTGATGCAAATCAGACAATCCGAAATTATTGGCGTTGTTGATGAAAATGGTGTTTGCATTTGGCACATCCAAACCGCTTTCAACAATGGTTGTTGATACCAAAACATCAAATTCATTGTTGATAAAACCGAGCATCAAGCCTTCCAGTTTTTTGCCTTCCATTTGTCCGTGGCCGATGCCAATTTTAGCATCTGGAACCAATCGTTGCAGCATTCCTGTAACTTCTTTGATATTTTCTATGCGGTTATGGATAAAAAATACTTGTCCGCCCCGCTGAATTTCATAGCGAATGGCATCCCTAATCGCTTCTTCGCTAAAACGAATCACATTGCTTTCGATAGGAACACGATTTGGCGGCGGCGTATTGATGACCGATAAATCGCGTGCGGCCATCAATGAAAACTGCAAGGTTCTAGGAATTGGCGTTGCGGTGAGCGTTAATGTGTCAATATTTTCTTTTAAAGTTTTCAACTTGTCTTTAACGGCCACGCCAAATTTTTGCTCCTCATCAACAATCAACAATCCCAAATCTTTATATTTTATTGCTGAATTTGTCAGCTGGTGTGTTCCAATCACAATATCAATAGAACCGTCTTCCAATCCTTTTAACACGGCTTTCCTTTGTGTTGCGGTTCTAAATCGGTTTAAATATTCTACGGTTACCGGAAAATCTTTTAACCGTTCGCTAAAAGTTTTAAAATGCTGAAATGCCAAAATGGTGGTTGGCACCAAAATAGCAACTTGTTTTCCGTTATCCACCGCTTTAAAAGCCGCCCTGATGGCAATTTCTGTTTTTCCGAAGCCCACATCGCCACAAACCAAACGGTCCATTGGCATTTCATTTTCCATATCATTTTTAACGTCTTGGGTTGAAGAAGATTGATCTGGCGTGTCTTCATACAAAAAGCTGGCTTCCAGTTCGTGTTGTAAATAACTGTCGGGACGAAATTGAAACCCTTTTTGCATTTTTCGTTTCGCGTACAATTCAATCAAATTGAAGGCAATGTGCCTAATGCGCGATTTGGTTTTTTGTTTTAATGCTTTCCATGCGCCCGAACCCAACTTGTGCAGTTTAGGAGCGGTACCGTCTTTGCCGTTGTATTTTGAAATTTTATGGAGCGAATGAATGCTGATATATAAAATATCGCGATCGCCATAAATTAATTTAATGGCTTCCTGCTGTTTGCCTTCAACATCAATTTTTTGAAGTCCGCCAAATTTTCCGATACCGTGGTCAATATGCGTTACGTAATCGCCAACTTCAAGATTGGTTAATTCCTTTAAGGTGATGGTTTGTTTTTTGGCGTAGCCGTTTTTTAAACGGAATTTGTGATACCGTTCAAAAATTTGGTGGTCGGTATAACAAACCAATTTATTTTCAATGTCAATAAATCCTTGAAACAAAGGAAAAACCAGTGTTGTGTATTCCAATTCCTTGTCCAGATCGCTAAAAATATCCTTAAAACGATCGGCTTGTTTTTCCGAATCGCAAAACAGGTAATTTGAAAATCCATTTTTGCTGTTTTGGTGAAAATTTTCAATCAGCAAATCGAATTGTTTGTTGAAGGAAGGCTGTGGTTTTGTGTTGAAAATCACCACGTCATACTGAACTTGTTTCAGCATCTTTTCATTTGATTTATAATCGCTTTCAGAAGGCCTTGCATTCACAATTTCAACCAAAGAAAAATCCCGTAATTGTTTTTTGATGAGGTCGCCATCACAAAAAAGTTCGTTTGGTTTTGCGTGATTTAAAGCCGAATTTAAATCTTTAAAAGCAGTTTCCGCTTTGCCGAAAAGCGTGTCCAACGTATTGAAAAGCAGGTTTAAATCTTTTGTGAAAACAATCGTTTTATCGGAAATATATTTTAAAAAACTGTCACGTTTTTCCGTCAGCGCTTTATTTTCAACATTGGGCATAATGCTGATTTTATTGATTTTTTCGGTTGAAAGTTGTGTTTCAACATCAAAAGTTCGGATGCTTTCCACTTCATCATCAAAAAATTCGATGCGGTATGGTTCATCATTTGAAAAAGAAAAAACATCAATAATACCGCCTCTTACCGAAAATTCGCCCGGTTCACTTACAAAATCAACCCGGTTGAAATGGTATTCAAACAATACTTCATTTACAAAATCCAGACTTAATTTATCGTTGATGCTTATTTTTAAGGTGTTTCTGTTTAACTCAGCTTTGGTGACCACCTGCTCAAAAAGCGCTTCGGGATAGGTGACAATAATTGCCGGTTTTTTGCGGGAATTTATTCGGTTTAAAACTTCTGAGCGCAACAACACATTGGCGTTGTCGGTTTCTTCGATTTGATAAGGTCTGCGGTAGGATCCCGGATAAAAAAGCACATCTTTATCGGTTAAAAGTTGCTCCAAATCATTTAAATAATAGGCCGCTTCTTCCTTATCATTAAAAATCAACAAAAATGGTTTTTCAACTTTTTTAAAACTTTCAGAAATAACGAAAGACAATGATGATCCGACCAAATTCGAAATTTGAAAATGGTGATTTTCCTTTAAGAAGTGTTGAACCAATTGTTTTTCTTCAACAAATTGGCCGTAAATTTTAACAATAGCTTGTTTGCTCAAATTTGCAAATTTTGCCAAAGGTAGCATTTTAAAAAAAATGAGGAAAAATTCAGCAAAAATTATTAAATTTATGGAGAATAAATAAAATAAGAACCGTTATGTCAATTTCAGATTTATACCCAACCAGATTGCATGAGCAAAACAAAGGGCACTTTGCCTCCATAGTAAAGTTGGCGCTTCACGATCACAGAATTAATGATGCGGAATTTAAATTGTTGGAAAGATTGGCTAGCCGATTGGACATCACCAAAATTGAATTTGACGCTATTTTGAAAAATCCTGCGAATTTCGAGGCAATTTCACCTGATAGCTATGATGAACGTTTGGAACGCTTATATGATTTAACCAAAATGTTGTTTTTGGACAAAAATCCGACCATTGATAAAACGTCAACTATGGACAGAATTGCTGTTGGATTGGGATTTCCAGCAGAAAATGCAAGGGCAATCGTTAAAGAGGCCATTAAATTCTTTTTAAAAGAGCCTGATGTTGAGGATTTTAAAAACGTGATAAAAAAAGTGAATCCGATAAAACATGAATCTTAATTTTATTGGCAATGAATATTTTAAGAGTTTAATTATATTTGCTGTTAAAAATTAGAAACATGGCATTATCAGATTATAATTTAAGCGGCGAACAAAAAAGAAATATTGCACATTTTGCAAGTATTGTAAGATTGGCTTTGGCCGATGACGTAATTACCGAAGGCGAAGAAAAATTACTGAAAAGGCTCGCCAGAAGATTTCACATTTTAGATGAAAAATATAAGGAAATATTAGAGAATCCTAACGAATACTCACAAGGAACGCCACATGGTTATGAAGAACGCATTGAGCATTTATACGATTTGGCAACGATGGTATTTGCGGATGGCGAGGCTTCCAAATCAGAAGCTGAAGTGCTGAAAAAATTGGTGATTGGACTTGGTTTCCCTCTGGACAATGCGGAAAAAGTAACCGATGAAGCCATTCATTTGATTTTAAATAACAACGATTTGGAAGATTTTTCAAAAGCCATAAAAAGAGTCAATAGAATATAATTTGTAAAAAAAATGTCAAAAAGCCGAATATAATGTTCGGCTTTTTGTGATTAAAATGGTAATTTGCGTAAAAAATTACACGTGCAAAAATCAACTTCATTTCAGGTTTATAGCGCATCTGCAGGCAGCGGAAAAACATTCACCTTGGTTAAAGAATATTTAAAAATTCTTTTAACAAGTGACAATACTTATAAATTTCAGCAAATATTGGCCGTAACATTTACCAATAAAGCCGCTGGTGAAATGAAAGCGCGCGTTATTGAGAATTTACACGCGTTTTCAAAAGCAGAAAAAAACGATATGCTTTTGGTAATTTGCAAAGAAACCAATTTAAACGAAGCCGTTATTTTTAGCAGGTCGAAAGATATTTTAAGCGCCATATTGCAAAATTATTCGGCATTTGGCATTATGACCATAGACAGTTTTACCCATAAATTAATACGGACTTTTGCTTACGATTTGCACCTTCCATTAAATTTTGAAGTTGAAATGGACGCCGAAAGTTTGTTAAATGAAGCAGTTGACATAGTGCTTTCTAAAATTGGAAGCGACAAAAAATTGACCGATTTACTGGTAAATTATTCGTTGCAAAAAATGGATGATGACAAAGCCTGGGATATTTCAATTGAGCTGAAATCATTCGCTAAAATTATTTTAAATGAAACCGATGCCGTCAATTTAAAATCGCTCCAAAAAATTTCTATTGATGAATTTACGCTTTTGAAGGAAAAACTTCAAAAAGAAAACAAACAACTTGAATCCGATTTTTTTAGGATTGGGGAAAAAGCGCTAAAAATTATTGCTGAAAACGGATTGGAACACAACGAATTTTCCTATGCCGACTTACCGAATCATTTTAAAAAACTCACCAAACTGAATTATTTAAAAGCGGATGAGTTAAAATTTGAAGGCAGGTTAAACACCACAATTGAAGAAAATAAAAATTTCTACACGGCAAAATGCAGTGTGAATTCAAAGCAAATTATTGAGAGCATCACTGCCGTTTTAAAGGAATTGTATGATGAATCCAAAAAATTATATGCGGAAAAATATCCTCGCTATATTTTGAATAATTTAATTGCAGAAGGTTTAATTCCTTTGGCGGTTTTAAATTATATCAACAATGCGCTGCAGGAAATAAAAGCCGAAAATAACATTTTGTTAAATGCCGAGTTTAATCAACTCATTGGCGACACCATTAAAAATGAGCCCGCGCCTTTTATTTATGAGCGCATTGGCGAAAAATTTCGCTATTATTTTATCGATGAAATGCAGGATACATCCGAATTACAGTGGCAAAATTTAATTCCGCTCATTGATCACGCCATTTCTTCGGAAAACGAACTTGGTGAGCAAGGAAAATTGTTATTGGTTGGCGATGCAAAACAATCGATTTACAGGTGGAGAGGGGGAAAATCGGAACAGTTTATCGCGCTTTCTTCCGAAGAAAAAGGCAAAAAGAACAATCCGTTTTATGTTGAGAAAGGGTTGTGCAGTTTGGAAACGAATTTCAGGAGTTATTCGGAAATCATCAATTTTAACAACGCATTTTTTAAAAATAGTGCTCAATTTTTAACAAACACAAGTTACCGAAATTTATTTTTTGACGGCAACAGCCAAAATTTCAACAAGAAAACAGGCGGTTATGTGCAAATTTCATTTGTTGAAAAAAACGAAGAAGAAGAAGATGATAAAACACTGATTTATCCAAAAAAAGTGGCGGAGATTATTCAGAATTTAGATCCTTCTTTTAAAAAAAATGACGTTTGTGTGTTAGTTCGAAAAAAAGATCACGGAATTGCCGTGGCTAAATATTTGTCGGAAAACGGCATCGAAATCATTTCATCTGAAACCTTGCTGTTAAAAAACAATGAAAAAGTAACTTTCATTATTAACGTATTGTATGTGATTGAAAATCCTTCCTATAAAGATTACAAAATCAAATTATTGTACTTTTTGCACGAATTTTTTAACTTAGAAGAAGAAAAGCACGATTTTTTAAGTCGTTTTATCCGTTTATCAACCGTCGAGTTTTTTTCATCATTAAAAAAATACGGACTTCATCTTAATGTTGATGAATTTCATCAGATGCCGTTTTATGAAAGTATAGAATACATCATCAGAAGTTTCAATTTGGCACAGGAATCCGATTCAAATATTCAATTCTTCTTGGATGTTATTTTTGAGTTTCAGCAGAAGAAACAGGTTTCTGTTGGGGCATTTTTGGAATTCTGGGAAATAAAAAAAGACAAATTCAGCATTGTGGCGCCGGAAGCCGAAAATGCGGTTAGAATTATGACCATCCATAAAGCAAAAGGGCTTGAATTTCCGGTGGTTATTTTCCCTTATGACATTGAAGTGTACCGGCAAATAAATCCTAAGGTTTGGTATTCAGATGACCAATTGGGTGATATCAAGCAGGTTTTTATAAATTATAGCGACAAATTAAATTACCTGGGCGAACAGGGAAAACAGTTATTTGATCAGCGAAGGGAAGAATTGGAACTGGACAATTTTAATTTGTTGTATGTAACATTAACAAGGGCTGTGGAGCAATTGTACGTTATTACTGAAGACAAATCAGGCGGTAAAGATACGGATACCATAAAAAACACTTCGGATTTGTTCATACAATTTTTGAAGAAAAGTGCATTGTGGAATTCGGAACAAAGAGAATATAGTTTTGGAAATCCGAAGCGCTTGCCTTTTTCAAAAAAAGAAGAAAGTAACACCACAATTCAGCAAAGTTTTATTGGCAATTCCTGGAAAAACCACCAAATTTCCATTGTTGCAAATTCCTCGTTGCTTTGGGATTCTGATCAGGGAAAAGCAATTGTTTACGGAAATTTACTGCATGAAATGTTGTCCAAAATCAAAACAAAGAATGACATTGATGAAGTGATGAATCAGTATTTGTTTAAAGGTGAAATTACCATTGAAGAACAAAATATACTGGGTGTTATTCTGAAAAAAATCATCAATCACGAACAACTTTCTCTTTATTTTGAGCAAAATAATCAGGTTTTCACAGAGCGGGAAATATTGACTTTAGAAAAGCAAATAGTGATTCCGGATCGATTGATTTTTGACGGCAATAAAGTCACCATCATTGATTATAAAACAGGAAAACAGGAGGAGAAATATCGTCACCAAATAAATACTTATGCATTGGCGTTGGAAAATTTAAATTTCAACGTTGAAAAAAAATTATTGATCTATATTACTGATGAAATTTTAATTGAGGAAGTTTAACATAAATTTGTAAAAAATAAACAATATGTACGGCAAAATTCAACAACACTTACAAAAGGAACTGCAAGAAATTAGAGAAGCAGGCTTATATAAATCGGAACGCGTTATTACATCGTCACAAGATGCGGTCATAAAAATCAGTACGGGACAAGAGGTGATTAATTTTTGCGCCAATAATTATTTGGGATTGTCAAACAATCCAGAAGTTATAAAGGCTGCAAAAGATACTTTGGACAGTCATGGATTTGGGATGTCATCGGTTCGTTTTATTTGCGGAACACAAGATATTCACAAACAATTGGAGAAAAAAATTGCCGAATTCTATAAAACAGATGACACCATTTTGTATGCTGCTGCATTTGATGCAAACGGAGGTATTTTTGAACCGCTTTTATCGGATGAAGATGCCATAATTTCAGACTCCTTAAATCATGCTTCTATTATTGACGGAGTGCGTTTGTGTAAAGCTGTGCGATATCGCTATGAAAATAATGATATGAAATCATTGGAAGATCAACTTATTGATGCCAATAAAAAAAACCACCGTTTTAAACTAATAGTGACCGACGGTGTTTTTTCTATGGATGGCGTTGTTGCGCAACTTGATAAAATTTGTGATTTGGCCGATAAATATGATGCAATGGTGATGGTTGATGAATGCCATGCCGCGGGCTTTATCGGTAAAACCGGCAGAGGAACTTTAGAGCTAAAAAATGTAATGAGCAGGGTTGATATTATCACAGGAACGCTTGGAAAAGCTTTGGGTGGTGCAATGGGCGGCTATACAACCGGGAAAAAGGAAATTATTGAATTGTTACGTCAGCGCTCAAGACCATACTTATTCTCGAACTCATTGGCTCCTGCAATTGTGGGCGCATCCTTAAAAGTGTTTGAAATGATTTCAAACGACACTACTTTAAGAGATAAATTAGAATGGAATACAAACTACTTCAAAGAAGGAATGACAAAAGCAGGATTTGATATTGTAAAAGGGGATTCTGCGATAGTTCCCGTGATGCTTTATGACGCCAAACTATCACAAGATATGGCCAATATGTTGTTAGAAGAAGGTATTTACGTTATTGGTTTCTTTTATCCTGTTGTTGCTAAGGGGAAAGCAAGAATTAGGGTGCAACTTTCAGCGGCTCACACCAAGGAACATCTGGAAAAAGCATTAAATGCATTTATAAAAGTAGGTAAAGCACTCAAGGTTATATAGAAAAATTGCAAAACAGTATCATTTTCAATATATTTTTGTATTTTTGTTTGTAATTGGAGAGTTTGAATAGCGCTCCTTATTGCGAAAAAAGAACATTAAATTTAAATTTACTAAAAATGAAACATGTAAAAATTGCCTTTATGGCTTTGTTATTAATTGTATCCTATGGCACTACTAATGCTCAGGATAAAGAAAATCCATGGATGTTAACCTTTGGAGCTAACGCTATTGATGTTAAAGGTGGAAACTCAGATATTACAATAGGGCCTAAAATGTCTCTTGGAAGATATTTGGGAAAAGGATTTAGCCTTGAGTTAGCGAGTGCTGTTAATGAAATTAGCAGACCTTGGGGAGCTGGATCTGACGCTACATATGTTGGATTGGATTTGAATGTGAAATATGATTTAAATAACGCGTTTGGAGAAACTAGTTGGTTTGATCCCTTTTTATTTGTTGGTGGAGGTGAAAATTGGGTAGGATCTGAAGATGGCTTAGGTTTTAACGCAGGAGCAGGTTTTAACGCATGGTTTTCTGACCATGTTGGTATAAATGTTACTGGTGGATATAAAAAAGTAAATACTCCAGTTGATTTTGAAATGATGCAATACTCAGTTGGATTGGCATGGAAATTTGGAAATTCTGACTCAGATGGAGATGGAATTAGGGATAAAAATGATGATTGCCCATTTGAAGTTGGTTTAGCTGAACTTAAAGGTTGTCCTGACACAGATTCTGATAATGATGGTGTTGAAGACTGCAGAGACGAATGTCCAACTGTTGCAGGATTAGCTGAATTTCATGGTTGCCCAGATACAGACGGAGACGGTGTTCCTGATAAAAAAGATCTTTGCCCAGAAGTTGCTGGTTTAAAAGCTTTACATGGTTGTCCAGACAAAGATGGAGACGGTACTGCAGATAAAGATGATGCATGTCCTGAGGTTCCAGGCCCAGTTACAAATGCTGGTTGTCCTTTCAAAGATACTGACGAAGATGGTGTAATTGATTTAATTGATAAATGTGTTGAAGTTAAAGGTCCTGCATCTAATGATGGTTGTCCTGTTATTCCAGGTGAAGAGGTTATGGCGGAATTAAATAAATACGGAAGAACTATTTTATTTGACACAGGGAAATCGACTTTTAAAAAAGAATCTTATAGCACTTTAGAGCCAATGGCAACGATATTTAAAGAATATCCAGATGCTAATTTTGTAATTGAAGGACATACAGATAGCGTAGGTTCAAATGCTTCAAATCAATTATTATCAGAAAGAAGAGCAAACGCTGTTAGAGACTATTTCATCTCAAATGGTATCAATGCAGACAGATTAGCTACAAAAGCATTTGGAGAGAGCAAACCTGTTGATACAAATGCTACACCAGCAGGAAGAGCTAACAACAGAAGAACTGAAGTTAAATTAGCTGAATAAAAATTATCTCTTTTTTAATTTGAAATGAAAATCGTCTAAAAATTTAATTTTTAGACGATTTTTTATAGATAATTATTACAACTTTTTATAGTAAATATAAAAGCAAAAGGTTGAAAATTATAATTTTTAAAATAGTTAAGTAAAAGCCATTTCAATTGAAATGGCTTTTATATTTTTATAGGAAATAAAAAAATCAGACAAAATAGGCCTTGCGGAACAAGATTCAAGCACCAACGAAAATATATGAAACGAGCACAACAAATTTTGATACACAGTAGAATGATTAATAGCGAACAGCATCTGTACCAATAAAAAATAAAATATAAACAGATGAAATCATTTATCTCAAGCGTTATTGACGATGTCCTAAGCAAACATCATAGTTTCAATAATTTAATATTTGTACTGCCAAGCCAAAGGTCATGCATGTTTTTAAAAGAAGAAATTATAGAAAAAGCACCAAGTTCCTATTTTCTGCCAAAAATAATAAGCATTGAAAATTACATACAGGAATTGGCAGATATCAGCCTTATTGATGCCACCCAATTATTATTCGAATTTTACACCATTTATCAGCAAAATATCCCCAAAGAAAACAGGGAATCATTTGATGCTTTTTCGCAGTGGGCCGCAATTGCCTTACACGATTTTAATGAAATTGACAGCTATTTGGTAAATGCAACCCAATTTTTTTCAAATTTAAAAGATGTAAAAAAGCTGGATGAATGGTTTCAAGACAAAAAGCCAAGCCAATTGGCCCTAAATTATCTTCAGTTTTTTGAATATTTGGCTGTTTTGTATGAGGTGCTTTATGAAAAACTGAAAAACAACAAATTTGGTTATCAGGGATTAATATATAAAGAAGCCACCAACAATTTGGAATTCTACATGAATAACAACAAAAACAATCATTTTATTTTTGTTGGATTTAACGCGCTTAATAAAGCGGAAGAAACCATATTTCAGGAATTGTTGAATAACAATCTGGCCACTGTTTATTGGGACGCAAACGAATCTTTTTTTAACAATTCAAATGAAGCTGGAGTATTTTTGAGAAAATATAAAAAAGAATGGGCTTATTATCAAAAAAATCCGTTTTTATGGGACAGTGATGCTGTGCCGATTGATAAAAACATCAATTTAATAGGCGCACCCAAAAACACCACCCAAATAAAATATACAGGAGAATTGTTGTCTAAAATCGAGAATTTCAGCAAAACCGCCTTGGTGTTGGCCGATGAGAACTTGTTGACCTTAACACTAAATTCCCTGCCAAACAATGTAAAGAATATTAACATTACGATGGGATATCCTCTAAAGGACATTCCTTTGGCAAGTTTGTTCGACGCGCTTTTTAAACTGCATCTAAACCAGTATAAATTTAATAAGGAGACTGAACAGCTTTTTTATTACAAAGATGTTTTAAGCGTTTTAAACAACCCTTTTCTAAATAAATTAAATGGCGGAATTCTTCAAAAGTTAATTGCTGAAATAAAAAGCAAAAACAGCATCTTTTTATCGGCTGATATGCTAAAAAAGTATATTTCATCAGAAGAAGCGACACAAATTTCAAACGTTTTTTCATTATTTTATTTTTCAATCTCCGTTAATGAAGTTATCAAGCAATGTATTGAATTGATAAATG
Source organism: uncultured Lutibacter sp. (assembly GCA_964491495.1). Classification (GTDB taxonomy): domain Bacteria; phylum Bacteroidota; class Bacteroidia; order Flavobacteriales; family Flavobacteriaceae; genus Lutibacter. The sequence goes on from CAZBGP010000013.1 coordinate 36,218, forward strand.
CCCTTAAGATTTATACAGAAGGCGTTGAAACAGAATATTTGTATCGTTTTTTTACAGTTTTCCAGCA
>CAZBGP010000014.1:0-22192 GCA_964491495.1 uncultured Lutibacter sp.
GAAGTAACACGAACTCATTCAATACTGCAATAGGTTTAGGCGCTGGTGAATTAAATACATCTGGTTCAAACAATACTTTTATTGGAAACGGGGCTACGGGATCTTCGATAACTGCAAATGATGCAATTACCTTGGGAAATTCATCAATAGCAACCCTGCGCGCTCAGGTTACTTCAATAACTGCTTTATCCGACAGACGTGATAAAACTGACATTGTTACTATTTCTGAAGGCTTAGATTTTTTAAAGCAATTAAAACCTGTAAGTTTCACCTGGAATACGCGCGATAAAGCAAAGGTTGGTATTAAATCTGCCGGTTTTATTGCACAAGAACTGTTGGCTTTGCAACAGAAATCTACGATTGGCGACAATTTAGATTTAGTGAGCCAAGAAAATCCAGATAAATTGGAAGCGCGCTATAGCAATTTATTGCCTGTGATTGTAAAAGCCATTCAAGAGGAAAGTGCTCAAAAAGATAATGAGATTGCAGCTTTAAAAGCTTTATTAAAATCATTAGAAGAAAGATTGCAATCATTAGAGACAATAATCAATAAGAAATAAGCTTCTTTCGGTTAATTTATCGCCTTAATGCCTTTATTTATAAATGCTTTGCAAGAGTTGTAAAATGCCATTCAAGCACGACAAAAAGTCAATCATGGCCTTATACTATGAGTTGCCACTTTATGTTGAATGGGGGTTTATTCATTAAAACAAATGTTACCTAATAATTAGCATATAAAATGCAGCGTTTGCAACGCGCTAAAATAAATATGGTAAAAATTTAAAAGTATGATTCTCAATCGCTGGCGCGAGCGTCCCGCTCGTGCAGCCAATAAGTTAACACATTGGGTCCCCATTTTGTCCATCCGAGGCACGAGGAATCGCATAATGGTAAGCCATTTTGATGCGATTTCTCCTTTGTCGGAATGACCTATTACCTTAACTTAATGACATTGGACGAGCCCAAGAAGGGAGTTTTACATTTCGTAAATTACCATAGTTAAAAACAAGAAGCCAATTGGACTTGATTCTGTAATGGTAAATTAAAGGTGTTCGGAGAAAATTCCTCACGCAATTTGGCACGCAAAAAGAAAAAGGACTTAAGTTAAATACCTAAGTCCTTGATTTGTAAGTAGCGTGATCCAGAATTGAACTGGAGACCTCCGGGTTATGAATCCGACGCTCTAACCAACTGAGCTACCACGCCATTTATTAAGGGTGCAAATATAAAAAATAAAACTTTCGCAGCGCAAAAATATCCGTTTAATTTTTAAAATATAATTTTTTTTACATAGAATATTTTTTTATATTGCCTCTTTAAAAATAGACTATGAAAGCAAAATTAAAATTTGAAATGGAATTCCCAATAATGGCTTCGCCTCATATGCTATATCAGTATTTTGGTTCACCTTCCGGACTTTCAGAATGGTTTGCAGATAACGTGAACTCCAGAGGCGAAATTTATACTTTTATCTGGAATGGATCAGAAGAAAAAGCCAAAGTGCTTCAAGAGCGTCCCGACGAAAAAATTAAATTTAAATGGCTGAGCGACGGTGAAGATAAAACATTTTTCGAGTTTAGGATTGAAGTGGATGAAATCACCAAAGATGTTTCTTTAATTGTAACCGATTTTGCAGATGAAGATGAGGTTGAAGATGCTAAAATGTTTTGGGAAAACCAAATTGATGAACTTAAACGCACGATTGGCGCTTAAAAAAATAAATAAGTTTTATAAAACCTTGAAGCCCTTCAAGGTTTTTTTTATGTAGTTTTGTGCCAAAATATTTAAGATATGGTCAATTTTAATGGCAGCATGGTAGCCGAATCTAAAGCAATGTTAAACTCAAATAACAGGGCTTTTAACTATGGCGATGCGCTTTTTGAAACCTTGAAAATGGCAAATTCAAAAATTTATTTTTTGGAAGACCATTATTTTAGGCTGATGGCTTCCATGAGAATGATGCGTATGGAGATTCCTTTAAATTTTACGATGGAATTTTTTGAAAGTGAATTGCTGAAAACTGCGGAAGAAAATAATCTGGAAAATGCAAGGGTTCGATTCACTGTTTTTAGAAAAGATGGCGGACTTTACAACCCAACCAGCAATCAAATTGATTATTTAATAGTAGCATCACCATTAAATGTTTTGGTGAAAGAAACTTATGTAGTTGATATTTTTAAGGATTATTACCTCAATTCCGATATTTTGTCTACTTTGAAAACAACAAACAAAATAACCAATGTTTTGGCCAGCATTTATGCTTCGGAAAATGGTTTTGATAACTGTATTTTGGTGAATGAAAGAAAACAGGTTGTTGAAGCAATCAACGGAAATATTTTTACGGTAAAAGGAAATACCATCAAAACACCTTCAATTTCAGAAGGGTGCATCAAAGGAATCACAAGAAAAAAGATCATCGAAATTGTTTCAAAAAGTGACAATTATACCTTAGAAGAAACTGAAATCTCGCCTTTCGATTTGCAAAAAGCCGATGAGATTTTTATCACGAATGTTATTGTGGGCATTCAGCCTGTAACACAGTATAAGAAAGCCACTTTCGGCACAAAAGTTTCTTCAGTACTGGCTTTTGCCTTGAGTAAGTTAATTTAAGGCCGGGTTTTTTGGTGCATTTGCCCAAATTTGGTATTCCCCTCCAAATTCCATCAATTGATTTTTCCACAAAGTAGCACTGTTTACCTGCAGTAAATTTGGGTATTTATTTTCTGTGACTACCCATGAAGATTCATTCAATTCTTCTTTTAATTGGTCAACCGACCAGCCCGAATAACCTAAGAAAAAACGAATGTCGGTAGCATTTAATACATTGTTATTCAATAACTCATTTAAAGTTTCAAAATCGCCGCCCCAATACATATTTTTGTCAATTTGAATACTGTTGGGAATTAAATCGGGTGAATTATGAATGAAATAAAGGTTTTCTTGTTCAACAGGACCACCATTGTATATTTTAAAATCACAATCTATTTCAGGGATTAAATCGTTTAAAACAAATTTAGTGGGCCTGTTTAATATAAATCCAATACACCCATCTTCCCCATGTTCGGTTAAATAAATAACCGACCTGTTAAATGCTTTGTCATTTAAAATGGAAGGTTCTGCAACCAGTAATCTACCTTTTGATGGATTTTTTGTTAGCATATTGTCGTTATGAATTAATAAATATAGTAAAATTTATCAATAAAAAAAACTCTCTAAGTATTTTTTAGAGAGTTTAGTGTTATAAGAAAAAATTCTTACATATTAGTTTACGGCATCGCTAAGTCCAGCTCCTGCTTTAAATTTTACAACATTTTTTGCTGCAATTTTAATTGTTTTTCCAGTTTGAGGATTTCTTCCTTCTCTTGCTGCTCTTTTAGATACAGACCAAGTTCCCCATCCAACTAAAGCTACTTTATCTCCTTTTTTAAGAGCGCCAGTTACATTTTCTGTTAATGATTCTAAAGCTGCTTTCGCGGCTGCTTTTGTGATACCGGCATCAGCTGCCATTGCATCAATTAAATCTGATTTGTTCATAAATTTAAATGTTAAATTAATTGGTTAAACATATTTTGCTACTAATTAGCTTAACAAAGTTATACGGAATAAGGGTTTGTGCAAGTTTTTGCTAAAAAAAATGATCTTTTTGTTGATAAATAATGGTAAATGTTAATAACCTTAGCCATTATTGGGTGAATATGCCTGAAGCCCCATAAAATAAGGGGTTTATTGCATGTGTGCATTTTCATGAAATCGGAAGCCATTTAGCAAACTTTTACTGTCCATTTGTTTTTTGCCGGCGAGCTGTAAACTTTCAATAATGATGTATCCTCTGCTAACAGCTACTTTAATGTCATTTTTGGAAGTGATTAAGGTTCCGGTTTTATGTTGATGTGATGCCAACTCTTTTTTTACATCATAAATTTTCACCTTAATTTCTTCATCCATATTTATTAAAGTTGTCCAAGCGGCAGGATACGGATTTAAACCCCGAATTAAATTGTAGGTGTTGTTTAAAGTATCATTCCAATTTATTTTACAGGTTTCCGTAAATATTTTTGGCGCAGGTTTTTCTTCAATTTCAGGCTGTTTGATGGTTTGAACAGTTCCTTTTTCAATTAGCTGAACCGTTTTTACTACCAAACTGCTGCCCACTTTCATCAATATGTCGTGCAATTCACCTAAAGTTTCATCATCACCAATGGCAACTTCTTCCTGTAAAATAATGTTTCCGGTATCAATTTTTTCATCAATAAAAAATGTGGAAACTCCTGTTTTTGTTTCACCGTTGATGATGGCCCAATTTATGGGTGCTGCGCCTCGGTAATTTGGCAAAAGCGATGCATGCAAATTAAATGTGCCGTATTCCGGAAGTTGCCAAACCGCTTTTGGCAGCATTCTAAAAGCAACCACAATTTGTAAATTACCATTTAAGTTTTTTAATTGATCGAGAAATTCTTCACTTTTTAAATTGCCCGGCTGTAAAATAGTCAGGTTATGGTCTAACGCATATTTTTTTACGGCTGATTGTTGCATTTTTTGTCCCCTTCCGGCAGGTTTATCTGGCGCGGTAACAACCCCAACCACATTCAGTTTTGCTTTTATAAGGGCGTCTAACGTCGCAACGGCAAAATCTGGTGTTCCCATAAAAACGATGCGTAAATCTCTCATTAAAAAGTGCGTTTAAATTTATTTTGCGAAGTTATCGTTATTTTATTTTTTTCTAATAAAATTTTCAAAGAATTTAAAATTTCAGTTTCCGGGTAATCTAACAAAACAACCAATTCCTGGGAAGAAAGTGCGCAATCTTTCAGCAATTCCATAATTTGATCCAACATGGTTTGTATAGAATTTTTTGCAGCTTTTTTAGCCATACAATTGTCGCAGGTACCACAAGGCTCCGTTGCGATTTCATTAAAATAAGATAGAAACTGATTGGTTCTGCAGGTTTTTGTGTTCTCAATATATGAAATAACGGCTTTCAGTTTTTCCGATTTTAAATTATTTTGTTGCTCAATATTTTTTGAAATGCTGTTAATGGTGTAATTATCGTCCCTCGCAATTAAAAATGACAATCGGGAAGTTGTGTTTTCATAACTGTAATGCACAATGCCATTGCTGTGCAATTCCTGTAATTGCTTAACCACCTCATTTTTTGAACAATTTAATTTTTTGGAAAGTTTGTATTCATTAATAATGGTATAATGCTCAAAAATGCCGCCATAACTGCGCAAGATGAGTTTAATAAGTTCATTTGTTGAAGGATGGTTGCTTAAATAATCAAAAATCTGGTGGTTGTTCACCAAAAATTTCAGCGTTGACTTTTTATTGTAATTTTCATCGAGCAACACAATATTTTCCCGCTCCAAAACTTTAATGGCATTGTAGGTTAACAGCAGGTTAAGGTTATAGGTTGCACAAAATTCCTGCAAGGAAAAACTGAATGATTGCATCGGGATCTCCCCAAATGAAATGGCATAATACTGATTTAAATGATGATAAACGCCTTTTACGGTTTTGGTGGTGGCAGTATTGGCTTCAAATTTGGCCGAAACTTCATATAGCGTTGTTTTATTGGCTAAAATGATGGCATAAGATGTTTTTCCGTCTCTTCCTGCTCTTCCTGCTTCCTGAATGTAATTTTCCAGACTGTTTGGTATGTTGATGTGAATAACGGCTCTCACATTCAATTTATTGATACCCATTCCAAAAGCATTGGTGGCAACCATAATGGGCGTTTTATCGCTCATCCAATTGGTATAGGCTTCGTTTTTTTCGGTGTTGGACAATCCGCCGTGGTAAAAACTGCTTTTAAAATTATTTCTGATTAAAAAATTACAGACTTCCTTGGTTTGTTTTCGGTTGTTGGTGTAAATAATGATGGAAGCGTCTATTTTGGACAAAATTTGAAGCAATTTGCCATAAATATCCTCCGTAAGGCGCACGTGATAAAATAAATTTTCACGTTTAAAAGATTTTTTAATAATCTTGGCTTCTTTTAACCCCAAATTATTTTGAATATCCTCCAAAACGCGTTGCGTAGCCGTTGCTGTCAGCGCAATAAAAGTGGCTTCTGGTTTCAATTCTTTAAGCAGGCTTAATTTTAAATACGAAGGCCTAAAATCGTGTCCCCATTCCGATATGCAATGCGCTTCATCAATGGCAATAAGCGAAACGTTTAATTGTTTAATTTTCTCCTGAATGAAATCTGATTGCAGTTTTTCGGGCGAGAGGTATAAAAATTTAAATCCGCCAAACTGTAAATTGTCAAATGCAATAATAATCTCGTCTTGTGAGAGTTGGGAAGTTAAAGCGATGGCTTTAATATTTTTTTCCTTTAAATAATTAACCTGGTCATGAATCAACGCGATTAATGGCGAAATAACGATGCAAACACCCTCTAAAATCATAGCCGGCACTTGATAGCAGATCGATTTTCCGCCGCTGGTTGGCAACAAAACAATGGTGTTTTCACCGTTTAAAACGGAAGTGATAATTTCTTCCTGCGGACTTATAAATTGGTCGTAGCCCCAATATGTTTTAAGTATTTCAAGCGGCTCGGCCATTATTTTATATAAGTAAGTATAAAATCGGTTCTTTCTTTTACGGTTCCTGTAGGAACTTCAATAATTACGTAATTTAATGCGGTGTAAGTTCTTTCAAGATGGTTGTGAATGGCCAATGCCTGTTCAAAATTTTCATAACGCTCATTGTCGGTGATATAAATTTCTTCCCAGGGAGCCATCAAAAAAATATAATTGTACCGATAAAAATTGCTGGTGTTGATATAGGTTTTGGGGTAATCTATGCTGATATAATTCATATAAGCATGCACATCCGGAATACCTCTGTCAAAAAAAACCAAACTGCAATTTTTGGTTTCGGCCTCTAAATATTGATTTACACGACCTTCCAGCAACAATTCGCTAAACAGCAATGGCTTGGTCAAAAACAGTTGTTCAGTACCATTTTGTCGCGCATTTAGTGTAACCTCTCTCGAAATTTCTGGCATACAAGTGTACTTACGTTTGGCCAATTCTTCTATTATGGTAGACTTACCGGTACCTGGACCGCCAGTGATAACAATTTTTGTTTGCATTCAGCAAAAATAAGTTATTCGCTAAATTATACTAAATAAATTCTTGTAATTTTGTCAGCTAAATATTAACAGCCTTAAAACGGTATTATATTTGCAAATCGTAATTTAAAAAAAGAAATGGACAATAGAGCAGAATTTTACGAAAAGTTGAAGAATAAATTGGACGAAAGCAGTATTTTTCCGTCCGAGTATCTATTTAAATTTATTGTTTCCAATCACGAGGAAAAAATAAAGCAAGTAGAGGATTTATTTGATTTTAAAGGTGCGGTGATTACAAAGACTTCTTCAAAGACTGGGAAATTCACGAGTGTTTCCATTCATGTGATTATGAAAAACGCCGATGATATTATTTCAATTTACCTTGAAGCTGAGAAAATTGAAGGAATTATTTCTTTGTGATTCCTTTAACAGCACATACCAAAAATAAAAAATAAATTGCACCGATTTTATTAAATTAAAACAAGTATTCTTAGGACAGAAAAATCTTTTATGAAATGACAAGAAACAGATTTGTCGAACCAGCCGTTAGGTTCTTAGGGAATTCCATTTGACTAATAAAAATCAAATAATAAAGAACAAATGAAATCAGTATATTTTTATTTAATAGTGTCGCTTATTCTTTTGCAATCCTGTGATTATTTTACCTTTAAAAAAGATGTTACGCCTGAAACTGTTGCTAGGGTAAATGATACCTATTTGTATAAAGAAGACCTGAAGGCAATTTTCACAAAAGATATTAGCAAACAAGACAGTATTATTTTGGTGAATAACTATATAAATAATTGGATTAAGCAACAATTATTGGTGTCGAAAGCGCAGTTAAATTTGGAAAATAAGAAGGATGAGTTTGAAGATTTGGTGAAGCAATATCGCGAGGATTTGTTTATAAATTCTTATAAAGAAGCCGTTGTAAAACAATATTTAGACACCATAATTACAGATGATGACATTGACCAGTTTTATTTGAATAACAACGAAATTTTTAAGTTGAATGAAGAATTAATTAAAGTAAAGTATATTAAAATAGGCAAGGATGATTCAAATAAAAATGCGTTACTGAAACTATTTAAATCAACAAGTAATAAAGATTTTGAAAGACTCAAGGAAAAGTCGCTGTTAATGAAATCACATCATTTAAATGATTTAATTTGGATTAAATATAGTGACTTAATAAATGAGATTCCTGTTTTAAAAACTGAAGACAAGCAACTCTTGTTAAAAAAAGATAATTTTATTCAAAAAGAAGATTCATTAAGCTTATATTTGGTCACTATAAAAAAGGTGTTGCAAAGTAATGAAATTGCTCCAAAAAGCTATATTACACCTGCAATCAGGCAGATGATTTTACACCAAAGGAAGTTATTATTATTAAGAAATATTGAAGAAACATTAATTAAGGATGCAACTAAAAAACAACAATTTGAAATATATTAAAATGAGACAAAATACAATGATCATAGCATTGCTTTTATTTATAACGGGAATAAATGCGCAAGAGCGAATAAAAATTGATGGCGTAGCTGTGGTAGTTGGTAAAAATATCGTGCTTGATTCTGATATTGATAAGTTTAAAAAAGAATTGCAACAACGTATGGAAGGCAAATTAGACATTACCGATTGTGAAATATTGGAAGAAATTATGAGCCAAAAACTGCTTGCACACCATGCGGTAATTGACAGTATGATTGTTTCTGATGTTGAAATAAATTCAGAAGTTGAACGCAATATTTCTTACTTCACCCAACAACTTGGAAACATGGAAAAAGTGGTGAAAATGTACGGATTTAATGATGAAGAAGACTTAAGAAAAGAACTGTACGAAATCCAAAAGGAACAATTGCTAATTCAAAAAGAACGCGCAAGCATCATTGAAAAGATTGATGTGACGCCGGAAGAGGTGAGAACCTATTTTAAAAATCTTGAAAAAGACGGCAATTTGCCAGAATTTAGTGCTGAAATTGAATTGGCACAAATTGTAAAAATGATTAAACCATCCGAAGAGGAAACCAATCGTGTTATCGAAAAATTAAAAGAAATTAAAAAAGAACTAGAATCAGGTTTTAGCTTTAGATTGAAAGCAATTATCAATTCTGATGACCCAGCCGTATCAGGAACTGGACCTGGGGCTGCAGGTTTGTACACCATTACCAGAGAAAGCGGCTTTATAAAAGAATTTAAAGAAGTGGCTTTTAGTTTGGATGAAGGAGAAATATCTGAGCCCTTTGAATCTGGATTTGGATTTCATATTATTTTGGTGGAAAAAGTAAAAGGTCAAGAACGCGATGTGCGCCATATTCTAATTCAGCCAAAGATAAGCAATTCAGAATTGAAGGCCTCCTTTGATGAATTGGCAAAAATTAAGGAACAAATACTAAATGGAGAAATTACTTTTGAAGAGGCTGTTGTAAAATATTCTGAAGACAAAGATACCAAAAACAATAGTGGCTTGCTTTTGAATCCGCAAACAAATGACACACGTTTTGATTTAACACGAATGGACCCAAATCTTTATAATAAAATCAGCAGTTTAAAAACTGGTGAAATTACCATTCCTTTTTATGATGAAGTTAGGGGAGAATCTAAAATGCATAAAATAATTTTAGTGAAAAGCAAAGATGATGCACACACCGCAAACTTCACCAAAGATTACGAAAAAATTCAACAATTAACCTTGCAAAAAAAGCAAGAAGAAACTGTAGAAAATTGGTCTAAAGATAAAATTAAAGATACTTACATTAAAATAAACAACGATTATAAGACCTGCGATTTTAAAAATAACTGGAAAAAGGACTAAATATGTCAGATGTTGCTGCATTAAAGGAATTGGTTGAAAAACATAAAGCGCTTAAACAAGAAATTGGGAAAGTAATTATTGGGCAACATGAAGCCGTAAACCATATTTTACTTTCTATTTTATGCAGTGGCCACTCTTTGCTTATTGGCGTTCCCGGCTTGGCCAAAACGCTTATGGTGCAAACAATTTCAGAAACGTTGGGACTCGATTTTAAACGCATTCAGTTTACGCCAGATTTAATGCCTTCCGATATTTTAGGAAGTGAAATTTTGGATGAAACTACCCATTTTAAGTTTTTAAAAGGCCCAATTTTCAGCAATATTATTTTGGCTGATGAAATCAACAGAACGCCGCCAAAAACGCAAGCTGCGTTGCTGGAAGCAATGCAGGAACGGTCTGTGACCATTTCCGGCCATCAACACAAATTGCAAAGTCCGTTCTTTGTATTGGCCACCCAAAACCCGATTGAGCAGGAGGGAACCTATCCGTTGCCAGAAGCCCAGTTAGACCGATTTATGTTTTCCATAAATTTAGATTATCCGAGTTTTAGAGAAGAAGTTGAAGTGGTAAGAAGCACTACCAGCGATGTTAAAAAACAAATTAACACCATTTTGTCCGCTGACGAAATTACAAATTTTCAACGGTTAATCAGAAGAATACCTGTGGCTGACAATGTGATTGAATACGCAGTGACATTGGTTTCTAAAACGCGTCCAAACACGTCTTATTCAACCAAAATGGTGAATGATTACATAGATTGGGGCGCAGGGCCAAGAGCTTCGCAATTCTTAATTTTAGGGGCTAAAGCCAATGCTGCAGTAAATGAGAAATATTCTCCCGATATTGAAGATGTACAGGCAGTGGCTTACGCTATATTGCGTCACCGAATCGTGCGGAATTACAAAGCTGAAGCTGAGGGAATTACCGAAAAACAAATCATTGAATCTTTATTCTAAACCAGCCTCTGTATTTTCGAAAAAGCTGAACATGTTTCCGCCATATTTTTTTTGGTAGCTTAACCGTTCGTGGTTTTTAAAATCGGTTTGTTTTGAGTGTTCCAAAACCAAAATCCCATCTTCATTCAGCAAATTATTTTCAAAAACAAGCGCAACAATTTTTTCAAACAATGCAAGCTCAAATTCGTAAGGAGCATCAGCAAAAATGATATCAAATTTTGAATTGGTCTTTTCCAAATAATTAAAAACATCACTTTTGATGGTTGTAATTGACAAATCCAGCGATTTTGCCGTGGTGTTTATAAATTGGATGCAACCTGCATGCGCATCAACCGCCGTAATATTTTCTGTGCCTCTTGATCCAAATTCGTAACTGATATTTCCGGTTCCTGAAAATAAATCCAATACAGAAATATCGTTAAAATAATACAAATTATTAAGAATGTTAAACAACGCCTCCTTGGCCATATCGGTTGTTGGCCTTACTGGCAAGTTTTTGGGTGCTTGTATGCGTTTGCTTTTGTGTATTCCTGAAATAATGCGCATTTATTTAAATTGGTTTAATAAGGTAAAATGTGAATGGGAAGGTATTTCATTTAATTGCAAAGCGGCATTGTTTGGAACATAAAACTTGACATTTCTGATATATTGATACACAATATCATAAAGTTCGGATTCCTTTTCGATATCTCCCATCAAAAATAATTCAAATTCTTCCGGATTTAAATTTAATTGCTCGGCCGTAAAAAGAATATAGTAAATAAAATCTTCTTTGGTTATGAAACTGAAAAAGTTGAACAGTTCCAGTTTTTTATTTATAATAACCACAATTTCAAAATTATGGGCAGTGACGTTTACAAAGCAAAAACTGCCTTCTAAATTTTTGTATTGATTCAGTAAATTTTCAATCAATACCGTTGAGGAGTGTTTGTAAGTAAATGAATCATAGGTATCCAGCAAAAAATTATTGACATTTACAAACGGAATATATACATTTATAATTTCCGAATTATCGAGTTCATCGTAAGCGATAAAATCATTTTCCAAAACTTTAACGGTATAATGTAAATACTGAGCTAAGTTGTTTTTGTTAAATAATGGCTTTGGAACCTGGGTAACCAGATTGTTGAAATGTGTAACAAAAACCGATTTATAGTTTAGTTTAAGTACTTTTTCCTGGTTAAACAATTCTTTAACACACTCCAGTTGTTTAAATGGAGAACCGTTAAGATTGTCAAATTCATAAATCCCAAAAGCGTGAACTTTGTCCTTAATTATATTATAAACACAAAAAGAAAATCCATCCAAACTAAGTTGGATGGATAAGTAGTTATCTTCTAGATTTAAAAAATCTAATTCGTTATTCTTTAATTTTTTTATCTCCTTTATCATAAAATGGTGGCCAGTTACCGTCCTCACTAACTTCAGTTAATGATCCTACTCTTATAAATTCACCTCTAACTTCTTCACCACCAATGGCTTCTTTTTCTTGTTTCACAAGATTTTCATCCATACCGGCTAAAATTAAAGATTTATCAACTTTTACTTCAAATACTGGTGCTTTTAAGCCCACAATTTTTTCAATTTCACCAATTTCAATTTTAAAATTTTGATCGGTTCCAGGAATTTTCATCATATTTTTATAATCCTTGCCAATAAAAGCGTTTTTTACTTCATCGTATCCAATGGTGTCTACAACTCTTTCTTCAATTGTTTTTGTGATTCCTCCACCAATTGAAATTGTTCTAGGAACGTATCTTGTTTGGGTTAATGCAAATTTTCCGTTTTCAACAAATTTTATAAGCGCTTCGCTGTCAGTAGTGTAATTTCCATTTACTTTTTTGTAAGCAATTTCTGCATCACGAATGATTTTTAAGTTATTGATTACTTTAGCATACCGTTCCTTTTTTTCTTCATTGAATTTAATCGGCTTGGTAATTTCAAAATTAATTTTGTAAACTAAAAATATTGCAATGGCAATCAATAGTATTGAAATTATCCAATGCAATTTTCTTGGAATAAAATTTACAATTGCATACGCTAAAAAAGCTGTAACTACAATACCTATTACTATAATCAAAACTGTTATCATCTGTATTTTTTTTTTTTTGTGATTGTACGCAAATCTACAAATTTTTTTTAATGAGAAAAATTTTTAAGCATAAATCAATTTGTATATTTGGTTTTTATTTAAAATATGACAAAAACGGCACAGGAATTCTATATTAATCTGGTTGAAAAGTTTCCATTTGAACCCACAATTTCTCAAGATTCTTTACTTATAAAGCTCACAGATTTTATTCTTGAAAATAATAATAACGCCATTTTTATTATTAAAGGTTATGCCGGAACCGGAAAAACTACGACCATAAGTACCGTGGTGAATAATTTATGGCGGATTGGTAAAAAGGCGGTTTTGCTGGCTCCAACGGGCAGAGCGGCGAAAGTTATTTCGGGATATTCAAACAAACCGGCATTTACAATCCATAAAAAAATTTATTTTCCGAAAAAGAATAAATCAGGTGGTGTAGATTTTACTTTGCAAACAAATAAGCATTCAAATACCATATTTTTTGTTGATGAAGCTTCTATGATTTCTGATGCACCAATGGGCGCAAAATTGTTTGAAGCTGGCTCTTTATTAGATGATTTAATCTCCTATGTGTACGCAGGAGTGAACTGCAAATTGGTTTTAATTGGCGACACAGCCCAATTACCTCCGGTAAAATTGACAATTAGTCCGGCATTGGATGCCAAAAAGCTGGCTTTAAATTATCAAAAAGACGTTGTTGAAATTGAATTAAGTGAAGTGATGCGCCAGCATGCAGATTCAGGAATTTTGTTGAATGCAACCGATTTACGCCTTATTTTGGCGAATAACGGATTTAGTGATTTTAAATTTCAATTGGGCTATCCTGATTTAATCCGTTTAATTGATGGTTACGACATTGAAGATGCGATTAATTCATCTTATACAAATATTGGTGTGGAAGACACCACTTTTATTGTGCGTTCAAACAAACGCGCCAACCAATACAACCAGCAAATTAGAAGTAAAATTCGGGGTCAGGAAAACGAAATCTCTTCGGGCGACTATATTATGATTGTGAAAAATAATTATTTTTGGCTCGAAGAAACAAGCGAAGCGGGTTTTATAGCCAATGGAGATATTTGTGAAATCCTGGAAATTTTCAGCATCAAGGAATTATACGGATTTCGGTTTGCTGAAGTTAAAATCAGAATGATCGATTATCCAAATCAAAAACCTTTTGAAACCGTATTGTTGCTGGATACGCTTACTTCGGAATCTCCTTCGCTTTCTTATGATGATTCAAACAGATTGTATCAAGAGGTTGCCAAAGATTTTGCCCACGAATCATCCAAATACAAACAATTATTGGCCATCAAAAAAAATAGTTTCTTCAACGCTTTGCAAATTAAATTTGCCTACGCCGTTACTTGCCACAAATCTCAGGGCGGACAATGGAAAACTGTTTTTATTGAGCAGCCTTATTTACCCGACGGACAAAATATTGAATATTTGCGATGGTTATATACGGCAGTAACAAGAGCTCAGGAAAAGGTGTATTTAATTGGTTTTACCGATGCTTTTTTTAATGAATAACACCACGCATTAACAAAAACTAATCTTGGTAACATTTGTTTATTATCCTTTGAAGCGAAAAACATTTTTAAGGCATTTGCATTTTTTACCCATTCAAATTGATTATTTTTGCAAATTATTGAAATTATTTAGATGACAAAGAAAATTATAGTGACCCCAAAAGCGAAAAAGATAGCGAAGAAGCTGGAGATTCATGGGGATGTAAGAATTGACAATTATTATTGGTTAAATGACAGGGAAAACCAGGAGGTTATAGATTATTTAAATACGGAAAATGCTTATTATGAAGCCAAAACAGCACATACAAAGCAATTTCAGGAAGATTTATTTCAGGAAATGAAATCCCGTATTAAGGAAGATGATGAGTCGGTTCCTTATAAAAAAAAGAACTACTATTATATCACCCGATTCGAAAAAGGCAGCCAATACCCAATTTATTCACGCAAAAAAGGAAGTTTAGAGGCACCCGAGCAAATTTTGTTTGATGTGAATGAACTTGGAAAAGGATTTAATTATTATAAATTGGCGGGATTGTCCATCAGCCCAAACAACCAATTGGCAGTTTTTGGAGTTGATACAGTTGGCAGAAGGCAATATACGTTGCAATTTAAAAATTTGGAAACAGGCGAGTTGTTTCCGGAAAAGATTGAAAACACCACAGGAGGCGCAGCTTGGGCAAGCGACAATAAAACAGTGTTTTATACACTTCAAAATCCTAAAACTTTAAGAAGCGAAAAAATATTTCGACATGTTTTGGGTACAGATTCCTCACAAGATGTTGAAGTTTATCATGAAAAAGGACACGCATTTAATGCATTTGTTTACGCATCAAAATCAGAAAAATATATTATTATTGGTGCGCACAGCACAGTTTCGTCCGAATATCACATTTTGGAAGCCGATAATCCAACCGATGAATTCAGACTTTTTCAAAAAAGAGTGCGAAATCTTGAGTATGATATTGCGCATTACAATGGGGATTTTTATATCTTGACCAATAAAGACAAGGCTACCAATTTTAAATTAATGAAAACATCTGAAAAGGCAACTTCATTAGAAAATTGGGTTGAAGTTTTACCACACAGAGAAGATGTTTTGTTGGAAGATATTTCTATTTTTAAGGATTTTTTGGTGGTTGAAGAGCGTTCAAACGGATTGAATAAAATCAGAATTATGCGTTGGGATAAAACTGAAGATTTTTATCTTCCTTTTGATGAAGAAACCTATTCAGCCGGCGTTTACAACAATCCGGAATTCGACACCAATGTTATCCGTTACGGGTATAATTCTATGACAACGCCAAGTTCTATTATAGATTTTGATGTGGTTTCAAAATCAAAAGAAATTAAAAAAGAGCAGGAAGTATTGGGTGGAAAGTTTGATAAAAATAATTATGTCAGTGAGCGCGTTTGGGCAACATCACACGACGGAACTAAAATTCCGATATCTTTGGTGCATCATAAAAAAACGCCATTAACAAAGGATACACCATTATTAATATATGGATATGGTTCTTACGGACATTCCATTGATGCCGGTTTTAGCACCACACGTTTAAGTTTATTGGATCGCGGTTTTGTTTTTGCAATTGCCCATGTTCGTGGCGGCGAATATTTAGGCCGTAAATGGTATGAAAAAGGGAAATTATTGCACAAAAAAAATACTTTTACCGATTTTATTGATTGCGCAAAATTTTTAATAGAAAAAGAATACACTTCAAGCATACATTTATATGCCAGTGGCGGTTCTGCAGGAGGTTTATTGGTTGGAGCGGTCATTAATATGAATCCTGAACTGTTTAACGGCATTATCGCTGCAGTGCCATTTGTTGATATTGTTACCACAATGTTAGATGACAGTATTCCCTTAACCACCGGAGAATATGATGAATGGGGAAATCCGAATAAAAAAGCATATTATGATTATATGAAATCATATTCACCTTATGACAATGTTTCTGAACAGAAATATCCCAATATGTTGGTTACAACCGGTTTGCATGATTCACAAGTTCAATATTTTGAGCCCGCAAAATGGGTTGCAAAACTCCGGGAATTAAAAATTGATAATAATATTTTAGTGATGCATATTGATATGGAAGCTGGTCATGGTGGGGCTTCAGGACGATTTGATTCCTTAAAAGAAACAGCAAGAGACTACAGTTTTGTGATTGATTTGGAAGGCAGAACAAAAATTTAAAAAAAAAAATTAAATTTGCACAATAGATTATTATTTATAAATTCGTATTTGAAATATTATATCTGAATTAAATTTTAAAAAATGGCAGAAAATATAGGTATAAGTAACAATATTTTAGACCTAATAGGCAATACTCCTTTAATTAAGCTAAACAAAATCACCAAAGATCTTCCCGGCACTTTTTATGTAAAGTACGAAGGATTTAATCCTGGACATTCTATGAAAGATAGAATTGCCATACATATTATTGAAGAAGCAGAGAAGCAGGGAATCTTAAAGCCAGGCAATACGATAATTGAAACAACCTCTGGTAATACCGGATTCAGTCTTGCAATGGTTAGTGTCATAAAAGGCTATAATTGTATTTTAGCAGTTAGTTCTAAAGCTTCACCTGGTAAAATAAACATGTTGAAAGCCATGGGTGCTAAGGTATATGTTTGTCCGGCGCATGTAGATGCAGACGACCCGCGCTCCTATTATCAGGTTGCTAAAAGATTGCATGAAGAAACAGCAAATTCTGTTTATATCAATCAGTATTTCAACAAATTAAATGTTGATGCCCACTACAGTTCTACCGGACCGGAAATTTGGAAACAAACCAATGGTGAGATTACACATTTGGTTGCTGCAAGCGGCACAGGAGGCACAATTTCTGGTGTTTCTAAATATTTAAAGGAACAAAATCCTAACATCAAAACGTTGGGTGTTGATGCATTTGGATCAATCTTAAAGAAATTTAAAGAAACCGGTGAGTTTGATAAAAATGAAATTTATCCATACAGAATTGAAGGCTTGGGAAAAAATTTAATTCCTACTGCCACAGATTTTGATTCCATTGATGTTTTTGAAAAGGTAACTGATGAAGCTGCAGCGCATAGAGCCAGAGAACTGACTTTAACTGAAGGTTTGTTTACCGGTTATACAAGTGGGGCTGTAATGCAGGCGACTATGCAATATGCCGAGCAGGGAATGTTTGATGAAAATTCTAAAGTAGTCTTAATATTGCCAGATCATGGCTCACGTTATATGGAAAAAATTTACAGCGATGAGTGGATGAAAGAGCAAGGCTTTTTTGATTCACAAAAGCAAGCTGTGGATTTGGTAGAATATATTAAGTAACTCATAAATATTTCAAAAAGGGGTTTAGAATTTAAATTCTAAACCCCTTTTTTGTTTCATAAGATTTGAATAGGAGAAAAAAAATCACTTTCTTTGTACCCTTAAAAATGTAATAAGGAAAACATACATTTTACTCAAAAAATAATATAATGAAAGATTTATTTGAAAGAATCATAAAAGATAAAGGTCCGTTAGGGAAATGGGCTGAACAAGCAGAAGGATACTATGTTTTTCCAAAGTTAGAAGGAGAAATCTCTAACAGAATGACTTTTAACGGTAAAGATGTAATTACCTGGAGTATAAATGATTACCTTGGATTGGCAAATCACCCGGAAGTTAGAAAGGTAGATGCTGAAGCTGCTGCACAATACGGAATGGCTTACCCAATGGGTGCGAGAATGATGTCGGGCCACACAAAATACCACGAACAATTAGAAAGGGAATTGGCCGAGTTTGAACATAAGGAATCTGCATATTTAGTGAATTTCGGTTATCAGGGTATGGTTTCAGCCATCGATGCTTTGGTGACTAAAAACGATGTGATTGTTTATGATATGGATGCGCATGCTTGTATTATAGATGGCGTTAGGTTACATCCCGGAAAACGATTTACTTTTCAACACAATAATGTTGAAAGTTTGGAAAAAAACTTGCAAAGAGCCACAAAAATTGCAGAACAAACCAATGGCGGTATTCTTGTTATTTCTGAAGGTGTTTTTGGGATGCGTGGGGAGCAAGGAAAATTAAAAG
This sequence comes from uncultured Lutibacter sp., assembly GCA_964491495.1. Classification (GTDB taxonomy): domain Bacteria; phylum Bacteroidota; class Bacteroidia; order Flavobacteriales; family Flavobacteriaceae; genus Lutibacter. The sequence continues at coordinate 18,540 of CAZBGP010000014.1, forward strand.
AAATTGTAGCACTTAAAGAAAAATACAATTTTAGATTTTTGGTTGATGATGCTCACGGTTTCGGAACGCAAGGAGAAGATGGAAGAGGCACTGGTTTTGAACAAGGCGTGCAAGATGGCATTGATGTATATTTTTCAACATTTGCTAAATCTATGGCCGGCTTTGGGGCATTTTTCGCAGCAGATAATGATATTATTCAGTATTTAAAATACAATATGCGTTCACAAATATTCGCTAAATCGTTGCCAATGCCTATGGTAATTGGTGCATTAAAACGTTTAGATATGTTAAGAACCATGCCCGAACTTAAAGAAAAGTTATGGGAGAATGTTCATGCACTACAAAATGGTTTAAAAGAACAAGGTTTTAACATTGGAAAAACAAATACTTGTGTTACGCCAGTATTTTTAGAAGGCGATATTCCGGAAGCAATGGCTATGGTAAATGATTTGCGTGAAAATTACGGCATATTTTGCTCTATTGTAGTTTATCCCGTAATTCCAAAAGGATTGATTATTTTAAGATTGATTCCAACGTCAACACATAATTTGGAAGATGTTAAAGTTACTATTGAAGCTTTTTCAGCCATTCGATCTAAATTAGAAGCCGGTATCTACAAACGCATTGCAGCATCTATGATGGCGCAATAAACTAAAAGCATATTCATAAAAAAGCCTTTTAGATTTTATCTAAAAGGCTTTTTTTATGCAGGTAAATCAATTATCAATAACCTTCAGAAATATTTTTAAGCGCATTTTTGTTTAAAATTTTAATTTTTTTGCCAAGTAAATCAATTACGCCATCCTTTTTTAAGTTTGACAATAATCGTATGGCAGATTCTGTGGCAGTGCCAATGGTATTTGCAATTTCTTCCCTTGTTAAAATAACATCTATGCAATCTTCATTGTCAACACCAAATATTTCTTCCAAACTTAGCAAAGTCTCTGCTAACCTGTCCTTCACAGGTTTTTGGGCCATTTGTGAAATAGCGGTGTTTGCTTGGCTCAGTTGAAGCGAGATATTTCTGATTAAATTTAAAGAAAATTGTGGGTTATCTTTGATAGATTCTAAAATGTCGCCTTTAGGTATAAAACAAACGCGCATATCTTCCAAAGCGGTTGCATTTAACCCTACAGGTTCTTCACTTAAAATGGAGCGATGCCCTAAAATATCACCGCCTTTAATAAATTTTATAATTTGTTCTTTACCGTTTGTATTCAATTTGGTTAATTTGCATTTCCCATCCTGAATACAATATAATCCGTTGATAGAATTACCTTCAGTCATTAAATTTTCACCTTTCTTTATGATAAGTGATGTCTTATGATCTGAAAATCTTTCCAATTCGTCATGCGTTAAAGTTTTAAGAGCGTTAAAACGCTTCATAATACAATGCGAACAATTCGACATAATTAAAAAAGAATTTAGTTAAGTAGTAACATCTGTAAAGGTACAAAAATAAATGATAAATGTCATAAATAGGAAATAATAAATGAATATTTTTGCGTAGAATTAGAATTTAGAATGGATATAAACAATTGTTATCATTGTGGAGCATCGTGCGGAAATAACCCCAAAATATTTGATCAGAAGCAATTTTGCTGCAATGGCTGTAAAACAGTTTATGAGATATTAAGCAACAACGAGTTAGGTTGTTATTACGATTTGCAATCAACACCCGGAACCATTCCATCCGACATAAAAGGCAAGTACAATTATCTCGAAAATGAAATTATTATTGAAAAGCTCCTCGAATTTAATGATACAGAAACGTCAGTAGTTGAATTTTTTATCCCGAGCATTCATTGCAGCTCCTGTATTTGGATTTTGGAGAATTTAACCAAATTGAACAGTGGTGTAACCACATCTATGGTTAATTTCCCAAGTAAAACAGTACGTATTACTTTTAAAAATGCAGCAACCAACTTAAAACAACTGGCAGAATTATTGACTTCCATAGGTTATGAGCCTTATATAAGTTTGGATGATGCGGACGGTATAAAAAACAAAGTTGATAAAACATTGATTTATCAGGTTTCAATTGCTGCTTTTTGTTTTGGAAATATTATGCTGTTGTCATTTCCGGAATATTTTGATGCTGATGAGTTTTGGCTGGAAAAATATAAGCTTTTATTTAGATGGCTCATGTTTGCTATGGCCATTCCAGTAGTTTTTTATTCGGCCAAAAATTATTTTATTTCTGCTTATAAAGGACTTTCGCATAAAATTTTAAATATTGATGTTCCAATTGCACTGGGAATTGCGGTGTTGTTTATAAGAAGCACCATTGAAATTACCTTTGATTTAGGAACAGGTTTTTTCGACAGTTTAGCGGGATTGGTGTTCTTTTTGCTGATGGGGAAATTTTTTCAGCAAAAAACATACAATTTTTTGTCTTTTGAGCGAGATTATAAATCGTATTTTCCCATTGCAGTCACTAAATTGGCAGACGGAATTGAAAAAAATATTCCGGTACAAGATATTGAAAAAGGCGATCGGTTATTGATTAGAAATCAAGAGTTAATTCCTGTCGACGGAATTTTAATCAACGGAAATGCCTCTATTGATTATAGCTTTGTGACAGGCGAATCGTTGCCGGTCACAAAACAATCGGGCGACAAGCTTTTTGCCGGCGGAAAACAAACTGCAGGTGCTATAGAAATGGAAGTGATCAATACCATTTCGCAAAGTTATTTAACGCAATTATGGAGCAACGATGTTTTTAATAAAAAAACTGATCATACCATAAAAAACATTACAGACACCATTAGTAAATTATTTACCATTAACGTTTTAACCATTTCATTTTTAGCCGGTATTTTCTGGTATTTTTATGATTCATCAATGGTGTTTAATGTGGTGACTGCCGTGCTTATTATTGCTTGTCCCTGCGCATTGGCATTATCGGCGCCATTTTCCATCGGAAATATTTTGCGAATTTTTGGCTATCATAAGTTTTATTTAAAAAATGCAGATACCGTTGAAAATCTGGCTAAAATAGATACCATTATTTTTGATAAAACAGGAACCATAACTTCAACCGATAAATCACATTTGATATATCGGGGCGACATATTAAGCGCAGATGAATTAAGGGCAATTAAAACAGTTTTAAGAGCATCAAACCATCCGTTAAGCAGATCGCTTTATGAATATCTTCAAGTTGAAACTTTAACTGATAAACCAACCTTTTTTGACGAACAGTTAGGAAAAGGAATTAAAGCCATCATAAATAATGTTGCTATAAAATTAGGTTCGGCAAGTTTTGTTGGCGCAACTTCTAATGAAACCAATGAAACTGCCATTCATATTGCAATAGACGATCAGTTCAAAGGAAGCTATATTTTTAAAAATAGTTATAGAGAAGGAACAAAAGAAGTTTTTGAAGCACTGGCTAAAAAATACAAATTGGTTATTCTTTCGGGCGATAATGATGGGGAAAAAGCATATCTGGAAAAATTTCTTCCTAAAAACACGGTGTTTCAATTTAATCAGAAGCCTGAAAATAAATTGGAATTTATTAAAGAACTTCAACAAAATGGAGAAAAAGTAATGATGGTTGGAGATGGGTTAAATGATGCTGGTGCATTGGCGCAAAGCAATGTAGGAATTGTAATATCTGAAAATGTAAATGTGTTTTCGCCTGCTTGTGA
>CAZBGP010000014.1:22292-36135 GCA_964491495.1 uncultured Lutibacter sp.
GCAATGTAGGAATTGTAATATCTGAAAATGTAAATGTGTTTTCGCCTGCTTGTGACGGAATTCTGGATGCGAAATTTTTTAACAATTTGCCAAAGTTGTTAACTATTTCTAATAAAACCATAACGATTATAAAGACAAGTTTTGTTTTGGCATTTTGTTACAACGTGGTAGGAATGTATTTTGCATTAACGGGTGCTTTAACCCCAATAGTTGCTGCTATTTTAATGCCTGTAAGTTCCATAAGCATTGTGGTTTTTGTAACTATTAAGACAAATTTAATTTCAAAAAAATATTTAAAATAGTTTAATTAAAAAGATAAAAAGCCTAGGTTTATGTGATAAATGTCATTTTATTTTCGGAAGTAAAATCTATATTTGTATTCAAGTAATTCAATATCTTAAATTTTTATTTAAAAAAATGGAAGTACTTTACATCACAATAGGCGTGAGTATTATAGTGGCCTTATTTTTTTTCTTTGCATTTATTAAGTCAGTTAAATCTGGACAGTACGATGATACCTATACGCCATCGGTGCGTATGCTGTTTGATGATGAATTGGTTATTGCAAAGAATAAAGATGAAAATGAATCAAATAGCAATCAAAATCAATCAAAAATAACTAACAATTAATTAAACAAGTATGGAAAAAGAACAATTTTATTATGACAATAAAATCGTAAAAATGTTTCTTTGGGCCACAATTCTATGGGGAATTGTAGGTATGTTGGTAGGGCTTACAGTGGCGCTGCTTTTTATATACCCTGGTTTATTGGAATTTGCGGGGTCAAATAATGCCATTTCCTGGCTAAGTTTTGGCCGTTTAAGACCTTTGCACACCAATGCGGTGATTTTTGCTTTTGTGGGCAATGGAATCTTTTTAGGCATTTATTATTCTACCCAAAGATTGCTAAAGGCGAGAATGTTTAACGATGTTTTAAGCAGAATTAATTTTTGGGGCTGGCAGGCAATTATTGTTGCAGCTGCAATTACATTGCCATTAGGATTTACTTCTTCAAAAGAATATGCTGAATTAGAATGGCCAATTGACATCGCTGTTGTGGTAGTTTGGGTAGTATTCGGTATCAATTTAATAGGAACGATTTTAAAAAGAAGGCAACGCCATATTTACGTTGCAATTTGGTTCTATATCGCAACTTTGATAACAATTGCGGTACTTTACATATTTAACAATTTGGAAATACCTGTTTCAGCTTTTAAAAGCTATTCAGTATATTCAGGAGTTCAAGATGCACTTGTGCAGTGGTGGTACGGTCACAATGCTGTGGCATTTTTCTTAACCACACCGGTATTGGGATTGATGTATTATTTTGTTCCGAAAGTAGCAAACAGACCAATTTATTCTTATCGATTGTCAATTATTCACTTTTGGACATTAATATTCTTGTATATCTGGGCAGGACCTCACCATTTGTTGTACACAGCCCTTCCTGAATGGGCGCAAAACTTAGGGACCGTTTTCTCTGTAATGTTAATTTTTCCATCTTGGGGTGGTATGATTAACGGATTGCTTACGTTACGCGGTGCTTGGGATAAAGTTCGCGAAAATCCGGTATTAAAATTCTTTGTTGTTGCAATTACTGCTTATGGTATGTCAACTTTTGAAGGACCTATGTTGTCTTTCAAAAGCGTAAATGCTATAGGTCATTATACCGATTGGATTGTTGGTCACGTACATATTGGCGCTTTAGGATGGAACGGTTTTATGATTGCCGGTATTGTTTATTGGTTGGCTGAAAAACTTTGGAAAACCCCATTATATTCAAAAAAATTGGCCAATGCACATTTTTGGTTAGGCACAATTGGTATTTTGTTTTATGCCATCCCGTTATATATCGCCGGGTTTACACAAGCATTTATGTGGAAACAATTTAATCCGGACGGTACATTGGTTTATGGCAACTTTTTAGAAACAGTTACTTCAGTGATGCCTATGTATGCGATGCGTGCAATTGGAGGAACACTGTATTTAATTGGATTTATTTTATTGGCGATTAATATCATTAAAACGGCCAGAGCAGGTTCTCCTGTTGAAGATGAATTGGCCGAAGCCGCTCCATTGAAAAAAATTAGCGGACAAAGAATTGCCGGAGAAGGATGGCATACTTGGCTGGAAAGAAGAACAATATTGTTTACTATATTAACCACTGTTGCCATTTTAATTGGTGGTTTGGTTGAAATTATTCCTGTGATGTTGGTGAAATCAAATGTTCCTACAATTACAAGTGTAAAACCATATACACCATTAGAGTTGGAGGGAAGAGATATTTATATTAGAGAGGGATGTAACAATTGCCACTCTCAAATGATTCGTCCATTCCGATCAGAAGTTGAGCGTTATGGGGAATACTCAAAAGCAGGTGAGTTTATTTACGATTTCCCATTCTTGTGGGGTTCAAGAAGAACAGGGCCAGATGTGCACAGAATTGGAGGAAAATACAATGACAACTGGCACTTTAATCATATGTTAGATCCACGATCGACATCACCGGGCTCTATTATGCCACGTTATTCCTGGTTGATAAAAAATGATATGAATGCCTCAAATTTGGAAAGCAAAATGAAAGCATTGGCAACTTTGGGCGTTCCTTATACCGATGAAGAAATTGCCGGAGCCAAACAAGCTTTATTAACACAGGCAAAAGCAGTAGAAAATAATTTAAGACAAGATCCTGAATATGTAAAAAATTATGGTTCAAGCAATATTCAGAATAAGGAAATTGTTGCACTTATTGCCTATTTACAGCGTTTAGGAACTGATATTAAGGCAAATTCTCCAACAGCATTAAAAAATAAGTAATATGTTAAGATTTATATCACATAATTTTGATGGAATGGAAGGGGTTGAAATTTACCCAATTATTTCATTGTTGCTGTTTTTTATAGTTTTTATCACAATGCTAATCATTGTCATAAAATTGCCTAAAAAAAATATTGATGAAATAAGCCAATTGCCTTTAGATAACGACACTAACAGTAAAGAAAATAATTATGAATAAGAATTCAGAAAAGATCTCGGGTTGGAAAAGATTTATGAAATCTATGACCAAAGCGAACGATTTAGGAAAAGAAGAAGACATCATGCTCGATCATGATTATGATGGCATTAAAGAACTTGACAATGTTTTGCCACCTTGGTGGCTGGCAGGTTTTTATATCACCATTGCCATTAGTATTTTTTATCTCATAATGGTATTCGGCTTCGGTAAATATAGCCAGTATGATGAGTTAAATGATGAAATGGCTACCGCAAAAGAAGAAATTCAAGCTTATAAAGCCGCAAATCCTCAGTTATTTGATGATGCTAACATTGTTGCTTTTTCAGATGCCAAAAATTTGGCAAAAGGAAAGGAACTGTTTACTGCAAAAACCTGTGTTGTTTGTCATTTAGCGGATTTAGGGGGAAGTATTGGCCCGAACTTAACCGACAATAAATGGATTTTGGGCGGTGACGTAAAAAGTATATTCAATACTTTAACAAATGGCGGAAGGCCAGGGAAAGGAATGATTGCTTGGGAAAGTACTGTCACAAGAGAAGAGCGCATTCAATTGGCAAGTTATATTATTTCTATGCAGGGAACAAAACCTGCAGTGCCAAAACCTGCTGAAGGCGATATTATTTGGCCTGTAGAATAATAAAGAGAATTTATATTTAAAAACAAAAACCCTCTTATGAGGGTTTTTGTTTTTAAATACTTTTAGTGAATAATGGCCTATTTTTTATTTTTTTGTCTCATTTGTAGCCAAGAGGTTGATTAATTAATCTTAAATTTACACATTGATAAAAAACAGTAACTTCCTTTCAAACTTAACATGAAAACAGAAAATAACGAGAGATTTAGAGACTCCATTGGTACAATAGACGAAAGTGGAAAGCGAAATTTTATTTTTCCGAAAAAACCAAAAGGGAAATTTTACAACTATAGAACAATTGTAAGCTGGGTGCTTTTGGCATTTATGTTTTCGGCACCTTTTGTTAAAATCAACGGAAATCAGTTTTTGTTATTTAATGTCATTGAAAGGAAATTTAATATTTTTGGATTCCCTTTTTGGCCGCAAGATTTTCATTTACTAGTAATTTCTTTGCTGGTGAGCGTGGTATTTGTCATTTTATTTACGGTGGTTTTTGGAAGAATATTTTGTGGATGGATTTGTCCGCAAACCATTTTTATGGAAATGATTTTCAGAAAAGTGGAATATTTGATTGATGGCGACAGAACCAAACAAATTAAATTGGAGAAACAAGAATGGAATGCAGAGAAAATTAGAAAACGTATAACAAAATGGTTTGCTTTTTTTCTAATATCATTTATCATTGCCAATGTTTTCTTCGCATTTATTATTGGCAGTGATGTTTTAATTGAACATATTAAAGATGGTCCATTTAACCATATTGGAACGTTAGTAAAGCTTTTGATTTTTACCATGGTTTTCTATTTTGTTTTTGCTTGGTTTCGGGAACAAGTATGCATAATTGTTTGTCCGTATGGCCGATTGCAAGGCGTTCTTTTAGACAATAAGTCCATTAACGTGGCCTATGATTTTGTAAGAGGAGAAGGCGAAAAAGGAAGAAATCCAGTTCGTAAAGGTGAAAACAGGGCTGAATCCGGTTATGGTGATTGTGTGTCTTGTATGCAATGCGTTCAGGTTTGTCCAACAGGAATTGACATCAGAAACGGTACGCAATTGGAATGTATTAACTGTACAGCCTGTATTGATGCATGCGATGAAATCATGGACAATGTTGGTTTTGAAAGGGGCTTGATTCGTTATGCTTCTGAAGACAATATCGAAAAAAAGGAAAAATTTAAGTTTAATGCACGTTTAATTGCATATTCAGCGTTATTAACTATTTTGGTAGGTGTGCTTGTAGCAATGTTGTTTTTGCGCAATGATGTGGAAGCGACAATTTTGAGATTGCCTGGACAAATATTTCAAACTACGGAAACTTCCGTAAAAAATGTTTACACCTTCAAATTGATCAATAAAACCAATAAAAATATTGAAGATATTGACATTAAATTAATTTCACATAACGGAAAAGTAGAAATGATAGGCGGTCTTTCCAAAGTTGAAAAACAAGGATTAAAGGAAGGTACTTTATTTATTGAAATTGACAAAAAAGACCTAAATTCGTCAAGTGAAAAGTTAAAAGTTGGGGTGTATTCAGAAGGAAAACTTATTGAAGCAACCACCACCACTTTTGCAGGACCTATAAAAATTAATTAGATGAAGTTAAAAATTAGTTGGCCAACAGGCATCGTACTTGCGTTATCTGCATTTATCATATTCATATTGTCTTTCGTTTATAAGGCAGTTTTTGTGCCCGGATATGACCATCATTTGGTTTCTGAGGATTATTACAAAGATGAAATGAATTATCAACAAGAAATTGATAAATTGAATAAAGCCGCTTCTTTAAAGGAAGATATCACGTTAAACAAAGTGGCTGAAGGTTTATTAATTAAGTTTCCTTCTGAATTTGATCCGGAAAAAATAGCGGGAACAATTTCATTTCAAAGACCATCCAACGATAAAATTGATTTTCAGCTTCCCATAAAATTAGAAACTTCAGACTTTTTAATCTTAGAGGATAATTTGGTGCAAGGAATTTGGAATGTGAAAATTGAATGGACTATTAACAGCAACACTTATTTATTTAAGGAGAAATTAATGTATTAATATGCTTTGGACTGCACTTATTTTGGGTTTGGCTGGCGGTTTTCACTGTATTGGAATGTGTGGGCCAATTGCTTTCATTATTCCGGTTAACAGGTCATCAAAAACTTCGTTAATTTTCCAAACATTTTTATATCATTTTGGCCGATTATTAAGTTATTCGATCATTGGCTTGCTTTTTGGTTTCGTAGGAAAAGGATTGTATTTGGCTGGTTTTCAGCAACGATTGTCAATTTTAATGGGCGTTATTATGATTGTTACTATTTTAATGCCAGTATCAGTTTTTAACAAATACAATTTTTCAAAACCGCTGTATAAAATTATTGGGAAAGTTAAATACAATCTCGGAATTTATCTGAATAAAAAAACAAACAAAGCCTTATTTTCCATTGGTTTTTTTAATGGTTTTTTGCCTTGTGGCTTGGTTTATATTGCTGTAATTGGGTCAATTTCTGCAGGAAGTCCCATTGAGGGCGCTTTATATATGACTTTATTTGGGGTTGGGACAATTCCAATGATGACCGCAGCGGTGTTGTTGGGGAATTTTGTTAGTGTTTCTTTGCGTGCAAAATTTCAAAAAATTATCCCCGTTTTCGTAATTATCATCGGATTATTATTTATTTTGCGTGGTCTGGGATTGGGAATTCCTTATTTCTCACCTTCTGATGCAAAATTGCAGCCATTAAGTGACCCGGAAATATGTTTAACATACGAAAAAATAAATCATAATGAAACGAGCATAACAAATTTTGATACACGAAGGAATTACTAACGGCGAACAGCAGCTGTTACCGCTAAAAAATAAAATTTAAACAGATGAAAGAAACTCCTAAATTGACCATCGAAGATTTTGAAAGAGTGTCTTCAAACCAAGCGCTTTTAAAAATCATTAAGGATAAAAACATCCCTTTTGATAAAGTTGCAAAACGATTGTTTTACGAAGAAGAACTGCGCAATTTACAAATAGAATTGGTAAAGCTGCAACAATGGATTGCTAAAAACAAAATGCGTGTGGCCATTATTTTTGAAGGTCGGGATGCCGCAGGAAAAGGAGGGAATATTCGAAGGTTTACAGAACATTTGAATCCGCGTGCCATGAATGTGGTGGCTTTAACAAAACCTACTGAAATTGAGCGTGGGCAATGGTATTTTAGACGTTATATTAAAGAAATGCCAAACGCTGGAGAAATTGTATTTTTCGACAGAAGTTGGTATAATAGAGCTGTAGTTGAGCCTGTTATGGGATTTTGTACAGAAACCCAATATCAAAATTTTATGGTTCAGGTTTCTGAATTTGAGCATATGATGTATGAAGACGGCATGGTTTTAATAAAATTTTGGTTTTCTATTTCAAAAGATGAGCAATTGACCCGTTTCAATGCGCGCATCGCAACACCCCTAAAACGTTGGAAATTCAGTCCGGTCGATAGGAAAAGTCAGGAACTTTGGGATAAATACACACACTATAAAGAGCAAATGTATAGCCGAACACATACCAGCTATAGTCCATGGATTACCGTAAAGGCAAACGATAAAAAATTAGCGCGTTTGGAAAGCATCAGATATGTGTTGTCCCAATTTAATTATGAAGGAAAAGAAAATGCTTCCACCATATTATTTCCAGATCCAAACATTGTGATGCGATATTACCGTTCAGCCAAACAAATAGACTAATTATGAAATGAGTATAACGGATTTTCAATGAAAACACCGATGAAAATTTTCGAATTACAGATGGCTTATAAAAACAAATAAAAAAGTACAGATGAAACCTTATAAATTAACGGAAGAAGATGTTGAGATTCTCAACACAAATAAAGGTTTAAGAGCTTTGTTTTCGAAAGAACCCTATAATTTAGAGAAGGCAGTTCGCTTTGTTAAATATGAAAATAAATTAAAAAAACTTCAGGTTGAATTGATCCGTTTGCAAACTTGGGCTATTGAAGAAAATGAACGAATTATGATTATTTTCGAAGGAAGGGATGTTGCCGGAAAAGGCGGTGCCATAAGGCGTGCAACAGAACGGATGAATCCGCGGCATTACCGCATTGTGGCTTTGCCTAAACCAACTGAAGATGAGCGAACTCAATGGTATTTTCAGCGATATGTTATTCAATTTCCAAAAGCCGGTGAAATCATTTTTTTCGACAGAAGTTGGTACAACAGGGCTGTGGTTGCCCCGGTAAACGATTTTTGTACCCAACAAGAGTATGAAATTTTCATGAATCAGGTAAATGAATTTGAGCGAATGATTACAGAATCAGGCATTCATTTGGTAAAAATTTATATGTCCATTTCCAAAAAGGAGCAAGCAAAACGTTTTGAGGATTTAAAAAGCGACCCATTAAAACAGTGGAAAATAACGCCGGTTGATGAAAGAGCCCAGGAGTTATGGGATGTTTATACCTATTATAAAAATAAAATGTTTGCAAAAACAAAAGAAGGCGTAGTTGGCTGGAAAATAATTAAAGCAAATAAAAAAACGTATGCCAGGGTAGTGGCCATTAACCATATTTTAAGCAGTATCCCTTATGATAAAAAGCGGGAAATTTAACTGTTAAATTTCTTTTCCTTCAATAAAAACTTTATCAATATGTTGATTTCCAAATGAGTATGGCATAAATCCATAACTTGGAATTTGTTTGGTAATGATAAAATTAGCCTTTTTTCCTTTACAAATGCTACCGTGGGTTTTTTCCAACCCCATTGCATAAGCGCCATTAATTGTTGCGGCGTTGATGGCTTCTTCAGGAGTCATTTTCATTTTAATGCAAGCGGTTGAGATAACAAAATTCATATTGCCCGATGGTGTTGAGCCCGGATTGTAATCGGTAGCCAGTGCCAATGGCAAACCGGCGTCAATTATTTTTCTTGCCGGTGTGTACGGAATGCTTAAATAATAAGAACATGACGGCAAAGCAACCGGCATGGTATCGGTGTTTTTCAAAACTTCAATATCTTCATCCCGCATCAATTCCAAATGATCAACGGAAAGCGCTTTGTGTTTTACGCCAACCTGAACACCACCAATCGCCGTAAACTGATTCACGTGAATTTTAGGAATCAGTCCGTATGTTGCGCCGGCTTCCAAAATTCGGTCGGTATCATCAACAGAGAAATACCCCGTTTCGCAAAAAACATCAATATATTCCGCTAAATTTTCTGCGGCTACAATGGGTAAAATTTCATCAATCACCTTATTTATATACCCGTTTCTATTATTTTTAAATTCTGAAGGTAATGCGTGAGCAGCTAAAAAAGTCGATTTTATGGTAATTGGATAATTTTCATTCAGCTTTTTTATAATGCGTAACATTTTTAATTCGGCATCTTTTGTAAGGCCATAACCCGATTTAATTTCAACAGCGCCCGTGCCCAATTTCATAACTTCCTCTATCCGTTTTGCAGATTGCTGGTATAAATCTTCTTCGGATGTTTGTTGTAATTTTATGGCTGAATTTAAAATCCCGCCGCCATTATTCGCAATTTCTTCATAAGAAAGCCCATGAATCCTGTCTATAAATTCTTGTTCCCTGTTTCCTGCATAAACTATATGCGTATGGCTGTCACACCAAGAAGGAAGCACTATTTTTCCGGTTGCATCAATATTTTTTTTAGCGATAATAAATGGTAAGTTTTCCATTTTGCCAAAATCTTTGATCACATCATTTTCAATCAACAAAAAGGCATTTTTAATGGTGGGAAGAATTTTCATTGCTGCACCGCAAACCATTTTTTTCGGCACACTTTCAACCTGCAGCAATTCTTTTATATTGGTAATTAATGTTGTCATATTTATAAAATCTTAGCTCAAATATACAGCAATTTTAGAGAGCATAAAAGAGGATTTTTATATTGATTCTGGATTAAGGAAAATGCTATTTTTTAGGACATTTATCATATAAATAAAATGTAATAAGCATTATATTTGCACAAAATTAAAAATAATGAAAAAAGCCATATATATTGCAACCAGTGAAGCTAACAGCGGTAAGTCTATCGTCACTTTGGGGTTGATGAGGATGCTCCTGGGGAAAACTGCAAAAGTCGGTTATTTTAGGCCTATTATTGACAATGTCAAGAAGGGGAAAAAGGACAACCATATCAATACTGTTATTTCCCATTTCCAATTGGATATCGATCCAAATGATGCCTTTGCTTTTACGCGCAGTGAGTTTATAACGATGCGGAATAATGGGAAAGAAGGCGAAATATTTGATACCATTATTTCAAAATATAAGGCTTTAGAAGATAAAAATGATTTTATGTTGGTTGAAGGCACTGACTTTTCAGGAGAAGGAATGGCCATTGAGCTTGATGCGAACATATTAATCGCTAAAAATTTGGGGATTCCCGCAATCATAGTTTCCACAGGCGTTGGCAAAACATTGGATGAATTTATTGAAGGACTTCATTTGGCCTATGATTCATTTAGAGAGAAAGAAGTGGAGGTTTTGGCCGTGATTGCAAACAAGGTTCAGGAAAAAAATATTGAAATTGTAAAAAAAGGTGTTGAGAAAAATTTGCCTAAAGATGTTTTTGTAAATGTTATTCCGCTAATTGCTTCTTTAAATAATCCAACAATTAAAGAAATTGCAAAAGCAATAGATGCTAAATTTTTATTTGGTAAAGAATTCCAAAATAATCAAACTACAAGTTTTAAAGTAGGGGCAATGCAATTGCGGAACTATTTAAAACAATTGGAAGAAAATTGTTTGATCATTACACCCGGTGATAGAGCCGACATTATATTAGGGGCTTTACAAGCCAATATTTCTACCAATTATCCTGCAATTTCAGGCATTGTTTTAACAGGCGGAATTCTTCCGGAAGAACCTATTATCAGATTAATAGAAGGTTTGCCTCAAATTGTTCCAATATTAACAGTTGAAGAAGGAACATTTGATGTGGCCAATAAAATTGGGGCAGTTCGTTCTCATATGTATGCCGAAAACAAAGAAAAAATTAATATTTCATTAAACACATTCGACAAGTATGTTGAAGTTGATAAATTAAATGAGAAGCTAATTACCTTTAAAAGTAACGGAATCACCCCAAGAATGTTTCAATACAATTTGTTGAAACGCGCAAAAACGGTAAGAAAACATATTGTGCTTCCTGAAGGTAATGATGACAGAATTTTAACAGCTTCAGCCAAATTGGTTCAGAGTGATATTGTGGATTTAACCATTTTGGGAAATAAAACCAACATTGAAAATAAAATACTTCAATTGGGTCTTAAATTCGATTTAAGCAAAGTGAAAATTATCAACCCAATAGAATCCGAATACTATCAGGATTTTAGCATTACCTTATATGAGCTCAGGAAGGATAAAGGTCTAACCATAGATATGGCGGAAGATTTAATGAGCGATGTTTCTTATTTTGGAACGATGATGGTTTATAAAGGTTTGGCTGACGGAATGGTTTCAGGAGCAGCGCACACCACACAGCACACCATTAAACCGGCTTTGCAGTTTATTAAAACCAAACCGGGCGTTTCAGTGGTTTCTTCCATCTTTTTTATGTGTTTGGAAGACAGAGTTTCTGTTTTTGGCGATTGCGCCATCAACCCAAACCCGACTTCTGAGCAGTTGGCAGAAATAGCAATTTCTTCAGCCGAATCAAGCATAAATTTTGGAATGGAGCCAAAAATAGCGATGCTTTCTTATTCATCTGGCGCTTCAGGAAAAGGGGAAGATGTTGAAAAAGTGAGAAGGGCTACAGAAATTATCAGGGAAAAAAGACCGGATTTAAAAGTGGAAGGTCCAATTCAATATGATGCAGCGGTTGATGCAACAATAGGAAAAAGCAAAATGCCCGATTCTGAAGTGGCGGGACGCGCAAACGTATTAATCTTTCCCGATTTAAATACAGGAAATAATACGTATAAAGCCGTTCAAAGAGAAACTGGCGCATTGGCAATCGGCCCGATGTTACAGGGTTTAAACAAGCCAGTAAACGATTTAAGCAGAGGATGCACGGTAGACGATATTTTTAATACCGTAATATTAACAGCAATACAAGCACAAGGTTTTTAAATGAAGATATTAGTTATAAATTCAGGCAGTTCATCTATTAAATATCAATTATTCAGAATGCCTGAAGAAGAAGTTATTTGTTCAGGATTGGTGGAAAGAATTGGCTCAAAAGATGCCGAAATCCACTATAAATCGAATCATACCAAAATTGATGAGGTATTGGATATTCCAAATCACACCATAGGTTTGGAAAAAGTTGTCAATCTTTTGTTGGATGAAAAAATTGGGGTAATAAAATCGACTGCAGAAATAGTGGCCGTTGGCCATAGAGTGGTTCACGGCGGAAGCACTTTTTCAAACACAACCATCATCAATCAGGAAGTAAAAGACAAAATAAAAACTTTGTTTTCTTTGGCGCCACAACACAATCCGGCAAATTATGAAGGCATTGTGGTTGCGGAATCATTTTTTCCAAATGCAAAACAAATTGCTGTTTTTGATACCGCTTTTCACCAAACAATTCCAGTTGAAGCCTATAAATATGCCATTCCGACTAAATTTTTAGTGGAAGACAATATTCGTTTGTATGGTTTTCATGGGACAAGCCATAAATATGTTTCGGAACAAGCCATTGAACATTTGGGAATTGAAAACTCCAAAATAATCACCATTCATTTGGGAAATGGCTGCAGTATGACTGCTGTTAAAAACGGAAAAAGCATTGACCACACACTTGGTTTCGGACCGGTTACCGGATTGATTATGGGAACAAGAAGTGGAGATATAGACCACGCTATTATTTTTCATTTGGTCAATAATTTGGACTACACGCTTGATGAAGTGAATAATTTGCTTCAAAAAGAAAGCGGTATGTTTGGATTAACAGGCTACAGCGATTTGCGTGATATTGAATCTGAAGCCGAAAAAGGAAACAAAGAATGTCAGCTGGCATTGGATATGAACGCTTACCGAATTAAAAAATATATTGGTGCTTACGCTGCAGCGATGAACGGTTTGGATGCTATCATTTTCACTGCGGGAATTGGCGAAAATTCAAACTTTATCAGAAAGTTGGTTTGTACAAATATGGACTATTTCGGAATTGAACTGGATGAAGAAAAAAACAATATCAGGGCAAAAGTAATCACCGAAATTCATACTGAAAATTCAAAAACAAAAATTTTGATTGTGCCAACCAACGAAGAGGTTGAAATTGCAAAACAGTCTTTTGAGTTGTTGAATTAAATCAAAAAAAATAAATCATAAAAAAAGCATTGAATATTTTCAATGCTTTTTTTATGATTAAATATTAAATGTTAATTCAAACTTCATCTTTAAACTTTAAACTATTTAAGCGTACCAATCATTGCTGAAGGTTTTACCCAGGCATCATATTCTTCCGCAGTAACATAGCCCAAACGAACGGCTTCTTCTTTTAAGGTTGTTCCGTTTTTGTGTGCGGTATTGGCAATTTCAGCAGCTTTATAGTAACCAATTTTGGTATTTAAAGCAGTTACCAGCATTAATGAATTGTTTACCAATTCTGTGATGCGCGAATAATTTGGTTCAATACCAACAGCGCAGTGTTCATCAAAACTGGCGCAGGCATCACCTAGCAAACGGGCCGATTGCAAAAAGTTAACAGCCATAATTGGTTTAAAAACATTTAACTCATAATGGCCCTGAGTTCCGCCAATGGTAATGGCAACATCGTTGCCCATCACTTGTGCGCAAACCATGGTTAAAGCTTCAGCTTGAGTTGGATTTACTTTTCCTGGCATAATGGAACTTCCCGGTTCGTTTGCCGGAATAATCAATTCTCCAATTCCTGAACGCGGACCGGAAGCCATCATCCGAATGTCATTTGCAATTTTGTTTAAAGAAACTGCCAATAATTTTAATGCACCGTGACTTTCCACAATGGCGTCATGGGATGCCAAAGCTTCAAATTTATTTTCGGCAGTAATAAAAGGCAATCCGGTAAATTCAGCTATTTTTTTGGCTACCAAAACATCGTAACCTTTTGGCGTATTCATTCCGGTTCCTACTGCAGTTCCTCCTAAAGCCAATTCAGATAAATGAGACATAGTGTTTCTCAACGCTCTCAATCCGTGATCCAATTGGGAAACATAGCCGGAAAATTCCTGACCAACCGTTAAAGGCGT